>NZ_JBEPSG010000002.1:0-478323 GCF_040548715.1 Stenotrophomonas sp. 2694 | reverse complement strand
CCGCCCGGGGTCCCCTCGCGGGTGGTGGGCCTAACCTGCGGGGGGGGGGGGGGGGGGGGCGGCGCCCCCCACCCCCCCCCCCCCCCCCCCCCCCCCGCCACTACCGTTGGGAATCAAGCCACGTAGATGGTCTTGATGTTCATGAACTCATGGATGCCGTGGTCGGCCAGTTCACGGCCAAAACCTGATTCCTTGCTGCCGCCGAACGGCAACCGCGCATCGCTCTTGACGATGGCGTTGACGAAGGCCGCGCCGCATTCCATGCGCTGGGCGAAGGACTCGCCACGCACCGGGTCACGCGTCCACACGCTGCCGCCGAGGCCGAAGCGGGTGTCGTTGGCCACGCGCAGTGCCTCGGCTTCATCCTTGACCCGGATGACCGCAGCGACCGGCCCGAACAGTTCTTCGTCATAGGCGGGCATGCCCGGCCCCACCTGGTCGAGCACGCTGGCCGGGTAGCCCGCATGCGAACCGGCGATCGGTTCGCCGCCGATCAGCACCCGCGCGCCTTTGGCGACGCTGGCCTGCACCTGCTTGTGCAGTTCGTCGCGCAGGTCGGCACGGGCCATCGGCGCCAGCATGGTGCCGCGCTCGTTCGGGTCGCCGTACTGACGCTCGCCTGCGGCTTCGACGAAGCGCCGGGTGAATTCATCGGCCACCGCTTCAACCACGATGAAGCGCTTGGCGGCAATGCAGGTCTGGCCACTGTTGTCGAAGCGCGACTTCACCGCGGCGGCAACCGCCTTGTCCAGGTCGGCATCATCGAGCACCACGAAGGCGTCGCTGCCGCCCAGCTCCATCACCGACTTCTTCAACTGGCTGCCAGCATTGGACGCGATGGAGCGCCCTGCCCGCTCGCTGCCGGTCAGGGTGACTGCCTTCACCCGTGCATCGCGCAGTACGTCGGCAGCCTGGTCGTTGTCGATGTGCAGCACGTCGAACACACCGTCCGGCAGGCCGCCATCGCGGCACACCGCCAGGATCAGGTCGGCGCACTGCGGCACGTTGCTGGCATGCTTGAGCAGCGCTACGTTGCCGGCCATGAACGCCGGGGCCAGGAAGCGGAACACCTGCCAGATCGGGAAATTCCACGGCATCACCGCGAACACGCAGCCGATCGGTTCATAGCGCACGTAGCTGCGCTGGGCCTCGGTGTCGATCAGCTGCGGCTTCAGGTAATCGGCGGCGTGGTCGGCATAGAACTCACAGGTGGTCGCGCACTTTTCCACTTCGGCCAAGGCCTCGGCCTTCAGCTTGCCCATCTCGCTGGTCATGGCCTGCTGCAGGTCATCGCGGCGCGCACGCAGCTGGCCGGCAATCTGCTTGAGGATCGCCCCACGATCCTGCAGCGAGCGCTCGGCCCAGCGTGGGAACGCCTCGGCTGCGGCCTGCAGGCGCTGCTCGATGGCAGCGGCATCCATCAGCTCATGGCGGTAGGTCACCTGGCCGGTGGCCGGGTTGATGATCTCGACGGTCATGGGGGGTCTCCATCAGGTAGACCCCCATTGTGCGCCGGCCGCCGTGAGCCGGATGTTGCCGGCTCAGCCGTTGTCCTGGCGGGCCAGCTGCAGGTCGCGCTGGCGTCGCTTCTCCGCACGCGCATTGATGTACCAGCCGATCACTGCAGCAATGGACACTGCAGACACCAGCAGCGTGGCCAGCGCATTGATCTTCGGGCTGATGCCCATGCGTACCGAGGCGAACACCTTCATCGGCAGCGTGGTCGAGCCCGGCGTGGCAACGAAGCTGGCCACCACCACGTCATCCAGCGACAAGGTGAACGCCAGCAGCCAACCGGCCACCAGCGCCGGGGCGATGATCGGCAGGGTGATGCGGGTGAACACGGTCAGCCGGCTCGCGCCGAGATCCATCGCCGCTTCTTCCAGCGACAGGTCCATCTCCTGCAGGCGCGAGGACACCACCACGGTGACGAAGCACAGGGTGAAGGTGACGTGGGCGATCCAGATGGTGGCCAGGCCACGCGCCGGGAAGCCCGGTATCGCGCCCATCGAGGCCAGCAGCGCCATCAGCGAGAAACCGAGGATCACGTCCGGCATCACCAGCGGCGCGGTCACCAGCGCACCGAAGAACGGCTTGCCGCGGAAACGCTTGAAGCGGGTCATCACCATCGCCGCCAGCGTGCCGAGCACGGTGGCGGTACAGGCGGTCCAGAACGCGACCACCAGGCTGGTCCACATCGCATCCATCAGCGCGCGGTCGGCAAACAGGTCGCTGTAGGCACGGGTGGAGAACCCGGCCCAGACCATGGCCAACCGCGAGCTGTTGAACGAATAGAACATCAACAGCAGGATCGGCAGGTACAGGAAAGCGAAGCCGAGCAGCAGCACGCCCAGGCCCAGGCCCTTGGCAGAACGCGGGCTCATGCCTGCTTCCCTTCCAGCAACCGCTGCTGGGATCGGTTGAACAGCAGGATCGGCACCAGCAGCAACAGGATCATCGCCACTGCCATCGCCGAGGCGCCCGGCCAGTTGCGGTTGTTGAAGAACTCGTTCCACAGCTGGCGACCGACCATCAGGGTTTCCGAGCCACCCAGCATTTCCGGGATCACGAATTCGCCGATCGCCGGGATCATCACCAGCATGCAGCCAGCGATGATGCCCGCCTTCGACAGCGGCAGGGTGATGCGCAGGAACGCCTGCCACGGCTTGGCGCCGAGGTCGTAGGCTGCTTCCAGCAGTCGGTGGTCATGCTTGACCAGGTTGGCGTACAGCGGCAGCACCATGAACGGCAGATAGCAGTACACGATGCCGATGTAGGCCGCGGTCGGGGTGTCGATCAGCTGCAGTTTCGGCAGGCCCATCGAGGTCATCAGCGACTGCAGGCCGGTGTACTGCAGGAACTGGTCGAGCAGGCCGTTGCGGTCCAGGATCGCTTTCCATGCATAGACGCGGATCAGGAACGAGGTCCAGGACGGCAGCACCACCAGCATCATCGCCACGTTGCGCGCGGCCGGCGACAGGCGGGCGATGGCATAGGCCATCGGATAGCCGATCAGCAGGGTGAGGAAGGTCGAGATGGCGGCGATCTTGATCGAGCTCAGGAACGCCTGCGCATAGATCGAATCACGGAACAGCGCCAGATAGTTCTCGAGGTTGAGCTTGAGCGAGAGCCCGCCATCGACGTACTGCAGCAGCCAGGTGTACGGCGGCGAGCCGACCCGGCTGTGCGAGAAACTGATCATCAGCACGATCAGGAACGGCACCGCGAAGAACAGCAGCAGCCACAGGTACGGAATGCCGATCACCGTGGCACGCAGCCCCGGCAGCCAGCGCTTCAGGCCGGCGGCGCTCATGAGGTCAGCACCACGCCGTCGTTGTCGCGCCAGTGCACCCACACCTCGTCGCCCCAGGTCAGGCCATCGCTGGCCCAGCGCTGCGAGTTGGCGAAGTTGGCCAGCACCTTGGCGCCGCTGGGCAGGCGCACGTGGTAGACCGAATGGCTGCCGAAGTAGGCAATGTCCTCGATCACGCCCTGCGCCTTGTTGGTGTGCCCTTCCGGCTCGT
The DNA here is from genome assembly GCF_040548715.1 of Stenotrophomonas sp. 2694. Lineage (NCBI taxonomy): Bacteria > Pseudomonadati > Pseudomonadota > Gammaproteobacteria > Lysobacterales > Lysobacteraceae > Stenotrophomonas > Stenotrophomonas sp. 2694. The sequence goes on along the minus strand of NZ_JBEPSG010000002.1, from coordinate 474,799 downwards.
CCTTGCCGATCATCACCTTCTCCGGGCGCAGCGCGAACGCGACCGGCTGCCCTTCGTAGCAGGTGATGCCGTGGGCGATGTAGACCGGCGCCGGGAACAGCGGCGAGCGCACGGTCACGTATTCGGGCAGGTCCTCGTCGATCACCCCGTCGAACAGGTTGACCGAACCGATGAACTCGGCAACGAAGCGGTTGGCCGGCTGCTCGTAGACCTCATCGGGCTTGCCGACCTGCTGGATCCAGCCGGCGTCCATCACCGCGATGCGGGTGGCCATGGTCATCGCCTCTTCCTGGTCGTGGGTGACCATCACGCAGGTCACGCCCGACGACTCGATGATGCTGACCAGCTCCAGCTGCATCTGCGAGCGCAGCTTCTTGTCCAGCGCGCCCATCGGTTCGTCCAGCAGCAGCAGCTTTGGCCCCTTGGCCAGCGACCGCGCCAGCGCCACGCGCTGCTGCTGGCCGCCGGACAGCTGGTGCGGCTTGCGCTTGCCAAGATGGCCCATCTGCACCAGGTCGAGCATCTCGCCCACGCGCTTGGCGATGGCCTCGCGGCCGAGTCCGTCCTGCTTCAGGCCGAAGGCGATGTTCTGCTCCACGGTCATGTGCGGGAACAGCGCATAGGACTGGAACATCATGTTGACCGGCCGCTGGTACGGCGGCAGCGCGTCCATCCGCTGGCCATCGACGGTGATGCTGCCCTTGGTGGGTGTCTCGAAGCCGCCCAGGCAGCGCAGCAGGGTCGATTTGCCGCTGCCGGAGCCACCGAGCAGCGCGAATATCTCGCCCTTGCGGACGTCCAGGTTGACGTCGTCGACGGCGACGAAGCCATCGAATTCCTTGCGCAGATCACGAATGGAGAGATAGCCGGGCACACCGGTCGCTTCGACGACGGCGGCTTCCGGCTGGGCTTCAACGGGCATGGGGGCTCCGGGAGCGGGCGGTGGACAGCGGCCGCCATTCTACCGGCCGGGGGCCGATGGGGATATGACGACGGCGGGCGGGAAGGCGCCGCTGGCCGTCCTGGAGTACCGGACCGGTGTCGGGTTTGGCCCGCAAATGGCGCACTCCAGGCGCAACACGCGCCCCCCTGCGTGGCCGTTGCCTGGTGTTTCCGCCTTGGCCTGCGGGTGCCGCGCCGAATCTGCAACGTTTTTCAGAACCGGGAGCCTTGATCGCCCGCCACTACCCCGTCGCAATCCCCAGGATCGAGGCCGACCATGGACGAACACGCGTGACATCCGCAGACACTTCTGTCTTCGCCCCACCCGCCCCCCAGCCCTCGCCAGCTGATCGGCTGGAGGTGGCCATCATCGGCGCCGGCCAGGCCGGGCTGTCACTCAGCGCGGTCCTGCAGGAGGCCGGCGTCGCGCATCGCGTACTGGAGGCGGAAACCGTGGGCGCCAGCTGGCAGCGGCGCTGGGATTCCTTCCAGACCAACACCGCCAACGCGACGATGGCCCTGCATGGCCACGCCTATGCGGGCGACGACCCGGAGGGCTTCATGGCCGCACCGGAAGTGATCCAGCGGCTCCGCGACTACGCCAGCGAAAGGTCACTGCCGATCCACGAAGGCTGCGCGGTCCTGCGTGTCACGCCCAAGGCGGGCGGCTACGCCATCGAATCCAGCCGCGGGCCGATCCAGGCCGCTGCGGTGGTGGTGGCCACCGGCGAATACGGCCGTCCCCGGATGCCCCGCGTTCCCTTTGCGCCCGGGCCTGCGCTGGCGGTACTGCACTCCAGCAACTACCGCAATTGCCGGCAGCTTCCCGACGGCGCGGTGCTGGTCATCGGCGGCGGCCAGTCCGGCGCGCAGATCGCCCAGGATCTCCGCGCCAGCGGCCGCACCGTGTATTGGTCGCTGGCCGAGCGCCATTCGCATACGCGCCGGCTGCGCGGCAAGGATTCGATGACCTGGTGGGACATGGCCGGACGCATCCACCAGCATGTGAGTGAATCGGCCGGGGTGCTCGCCGGGGAGCCGGACGCGCTGCGCAAGGCCCGGACCGCAGAGTTCCCGCTGATTTCCGGCAAGGGACGCGCAGGCCTGGGCAGCTCGATCAGCCTGCTGTCGATGCATCGCGAGGGCATCACGCTGCTGGGCCGCCTGCAGGGCTTCGACGCGGACATCGCCCGCTTCGCCGATGTCCGCCCACAGCTGCGCACGGCGGTCGAGGCGACTCGGGCCGAGTACGCCTATCTCGATTCACTGGCAAGCGGGTACTACGCCACGCGGCCCGAACCGCGCACCGACGACGCCCGCTACATTCCCGAAGAGGTGTACCTGCACTGGGAGCCGGACGCCTCGCCGCGCGAACTGGATCTGAACGCTGCCGGCATCCGCTCGGTTGTCCTCGCCACGGGCTTCGTCGCCGAATGGCCGTGGCTGCATGTGGACGGCGTGCTGGACGAACAGGGGTACCCGCTCGGCGAGTTCGGTGTCTCCCCGCAGCCCGGGCTGTTCTTCATCGGGATGCACAACCTGCAGCGGATGAGCTCATCATTCCTGTGCAACGGCGGTCGCGATGCGCGCGACCTGTTGCCCGCCATCCTGCGGCACCTTGGCCGGGCCGGCAGTACCGGCTCCGGCGCAGGGCAAGGCAGCTGCCGGGCAAGGCCCGGCGCTACCGGAAACGCTTAGCGACCGGTCTTCACCTCGGTCCACAGCCGGGTGTAGAGCTTGTCGGTCTCCGGCGTGTTGATCGAATAGGTGAACATCTTCGCGGCCACGTCTGCCGGCGGGTAGATGGTCGGGTCGTTGCGGATCGCCTCGTCCACCAGCGGGGTCGCGGTCGGCACCGGGTTGCCGTAGTGGATGAAGTTGGTGTTGGCCGCGGCCACCTTCGGTTCCAGCAGATAGTTGATGAACGCGTAGGCCGCTTCCGGATGCTTGGCATCCTTCGGGATGGCCAGCATGTCGAACCACTGCGGCGCGCCTTCCTTCGGGATCGAATAGGCCACGTGCACGCCATTGCTGGCCTCGGCAGCACGGTCGCGGGCCTGGATGATGTCACCCGACCAGCCCACCACCAGGCAGGTGCCGCCGTTGGCCAGCGAGCCCACGTACTGCGAGGAGTGGAAATTCTGCACGTACGGGCGGATCGGCTTCAGCAGGTCTGCCGCCTTCTGCAGGTCGGCCGGATCGCCGCTGTGCGGGTCCAGGCCCAGGTAGTGCAGCGCGATCGGAATCATGTCCGCCGGCGTGTCCAGGATGGTCACGCCGCAGTCCTTCATCTTGCTGATGTTTTCCGGCTTGAACACCAGGTCCCAGCTGTTGGCGATGTCGGTGCTGCCACCGAAGCGCTCCTTCAGCATGTCCACGTTGTAGCCGATGCCGGTGGTGCCGATCATGTAGGGCACACCGTACTGGTTGCCCGGATCCTGGGTAGCGATGCGCTTCATCACCGCCGGGTCGAGATTGGCCAGGTTCGGGATCTTCGACTTGTCCAGCGGCAGGAACACGCCGGCCTGGATCTGCCGGCCGAAGAAGTTCAGCGTCGGCACCACCACGTCGTAGCCGCTGTTGCCGGCCAGCAGCTTGGTCTCGACCATCTCGTCACTGTCGAACACATCGTAGGTGACCTTGATCCCGCTCTGCTTCTCGAAGTTGGGGATGGTGTCTTCGGCGATGTAGTCGCTGTAGTTGTAGACGTTCAGGACCTGGCTGTCCTGTCCGCCGCCGTTGCCGCCGCCACAGGCGGAAAGCATGGCGGAGGCCAGGCCGAGCGTGAGGATACGCAGCTTCATCGGGTGCTCCAGAATGCGGAAAGGGGGGCCGGCCGGGCCGGCGACGGGTGCCAGCCTACCCCCCGGCGAGGGATTTTTCTATTCGCGGCCTTCACACGTTCAGCAGCAGGAACTCGCGTTCCCACGAACTGATCACGCGGAAGAAGGTCTCGTATTCCTTGCGCTTGACCGAGGTGTAGGCGCGGCAGAAGCGCTCGCCGAGCAGGGCCTGCAGCTCGCTGCACTGCTCCAGCCCGTCCAGCGCTTCACCCAGCGAACGCGGCAGGTCGTAGCCCAGTTCCTTGGCGCTGCCGGTCACCGGCGCATCCGGCGCCAGGCGCTCACGGATGCCGAGCAGCCCGCAGGCCAGGGTCGCGGCCATCGCCAGGTAAGGGTTGGCATCGGAGCCGGCAAAGCGGCTTTCCACCCGCATGTTCTCCGGCGTATCCAGCGGCACCCGCAGGCCGCAGGTGCGGTTGTCGAAGCCCCAGTGCACGTTGCTCGGCGAGACCTCACCGAACACCAGGCGCCGGTAGGAATTCACGTTCGGCGCGAAGAACGCCATGGCCATCGGCACATATTTCTGCAGGCCCGCCAGGTAATGGGCGAACAGCGGACTGAAGTCCTCACCACCGTGCTCGCCGGTGAACACGTTCTGGCCATCGCTGATGCGCAGCAGGCTCTGGTGGATGTGCATCGCACTGCCCGGCTCGTTCTCCATCGGCTTGGCCAGGAAGGTGGCATACACCCCATGGCGCATCGCCGATTCGCGCATGGTGCGCTTGAACAGGAACACCTGGTCGGCCAGATCCATCGCATTGGCGTGGGTGAAGTTGACCTCCAGCTGCGCCGCGCCGGATTCGTGGATCAGCGTATCCACGTCCAGCTTCATCGCGTCGCAGTAGTCGTACATCAGGTCGAGGATCGGATCGAACTCGTTGACCGCGTCGATCGAGTACGACTGCCTTGCCGTTTCCGGGCGGCCGGAGCGGCCCGCCGGTGGCAGCAGCGGAAAATCCGGATCGGTGTTCTTCTGCACCAGGAAGAATTCCAGCTCGGGCGCGACCACTGGCCGCAGGCCGAGCTCGGTATACGCATCCAGCACCCGGCGCAGCACGTTGCGCGGCGCCAGCTCATGCGGCTCGCCGTTCTTGGTGTAGCAGTCATGGATGACCTGCGCGGTCGGGTCGGTCGCCCACGGCACCATGCGCACGGTGTCCGGGTCGGGGCGCAGGATCATGTCCGAGTCCGACGGCGAGGTCAGGTCGTAGTAATCGTCCGGAAATTCGCCGGTGACGGTGGTCGCGAAGATGCCTTCGGGCAGGCGCGTGCCGTAATCGTGCGAGAACTTGTCGGCCGGGATGATCTTGCCGCGCGCATTGCCGGTGATGTCCGGAACCAGGCATTCGACCTCGGTGATGCGCCGCTCCTTCAGCCAGCGCAGCAGGCTGCTTTCCTGCGGGGGCGGGGGCGTGGCCGTCTTGCGCGGGCGCGTTCGGGAACTCATGGGGATTCCAGTCGATTCTGTTGGTGCTGCCGGCAAGCTTGGCCGAACGCACGGAAAATAGCGTGATAGAACGGCGTCTGCATGACACGCCACTCCGGGTGCCACTGTACGCCGAGCACGAATCGATGGCGCGGGCTGCGTGCTGCTTCGACCAGGCCATCATCGGCCCAGGCCTCGATCTGCAGGCCTTCGGCAACCTGTGCGATGCCCTGCCCGTGCACGGAATTGACCTGCACCCGATCGGCGGCACTCCACTGCGCCAGCCACCCCCCATCGGCCAGGGTGATCGCGTGGGCCGGCCCATACTGCACCTCCACCGGCGCCTGTGGGTCTTCGCGATGGTCTGCCAGGCCAGGCACTGCATGTACCTGCGGATGCAGCGTGCCACCGAGCGCCACATTCAACTCCTGGAATCCGCGGCAGATCGCCAGCACGGGAAGATCCATCGCCAGCGCCTCGCGCAGCAGCGCGAACGCAGTGGCGTCGCGCGCCGGGTCATGCCGGTTGCCGTTCCAGGTGCGGCCCCCTTCGTAATGCTGCGGCTCGATGTTGCTGACCGCGCCGGTCAGCAGCAGGCCATCCAGGCCCTGCAGCCAATCGCGCGCCGGCAGCGGCGGCTGCACACTCGGCAGCACCAGCGGTGTTGCCTGCGCAGCGTCAACCAACGCACGCACATATTTTTCCCCGGCCACCGCGAAACGATGATGGCCGAGCACGGTGCTGTCGGTGGGCAGGCCCACCCAGGGCAGGCGGCGCATGGGGAAACTCCTTGGCGTGGCATCAAGGTACGCGCCCGGCATCGGCATCGGCAAGCCGCTGCCCTCACACCACGGGCGCCCGGCTTGGGCCAAACTATCGGCGTGAAGCCCGACCGTCCTCCCCCGCTCCGACGCCCTTTCCCGCTTCTGCGAGGCCGCCGGTGAGCGCCGCCTTCCCGCCCAGCTGGTACGCCAGCAGCCTGCCCGAACCGCCCGCATTGCCGCCGTTGCGCGGTGAACTGCATGCCGATGTGGCGATACTGGGCGCCGGCTATACCGGCCTCACCGCAGCACTGGAACTGGCCCTGCGCGGCCAGCGGGTGGTGGTGCTGGAAGCGCAGCGGATCGGCTGGGGAGCCTCGGGCCGCAATGGTGGCCAGGCGCTGGTTGGCTACGGCTGCGAAGTGGACGAGCTGGAACGCCAGCTCGGCCACGAGGATGCGCGCCGCCTGTTCGACTGGTCGCGCGAGGCGGTACAGGCGATGCGCGCGCGCATCGACCAGCATGGCATCGAGTGCCATTGGGTGGAGGGCCACGCCAGCGTTGCCATCCGCGCACGCCACGAGCGCGACCTGCGCGCCAACTGCGAACACCTGCAGCGACATTACGATTACCCGATGCAGTGGTGGGAGCGCGATACCCTGCGTGGGCAACTGGACAGTCCGCGCTACCGCGCGGCGATGTTCGACCCGCTCAGCGCCCACCTGCATCCGCTGGCCTACGCCCGCGGGCTGGCCGATGCCGCGCGCGCAGCCGGGGTGGTCATCCACGAACAATCGCCGGTGACGCGCATTCAACGCGGCGCACATGCGGTGCTGCATACCGACCACGGCAGCGTGCGCGCGCCGCAGCTGGTGGTGGCCGGCAACGCCCTGCTGCAGGGGCTGGTGCCCGAGCTTGAGCGGCGCATCATGCCGGTCGGTACGTATATCGGCGCCAGCGCACCGCTGGGGGCCGAGCGCGCCCGTGCCCTGATCGGCAACAACATGGCGGTCTCCGATACGGCCTGGGCGCTGGACTATTTCCGGCTCAGCCATGACCACCGCCTGCTGTTTGGTGGCCGCGCCAGCTATTCTGCGCTGCCGCCGCCGGGCCTGCACCGGGTGATGCAGCGGCGCATGCACGAGGTGTTCCCGCAACTGGCCGACATCCCGCTGCAGCAGGTCTGGGGCGGTTATGTGGACATCACCCGCAACCGTGCCCCGCACTGGGGCCGGCTGGATGGGAATGTGTACTTCGCGCAGGGCTTCTCCGGCCACGGCGTGGCAGCGGCCGGGCTGGCCGGTGAAGTGATCGCCGAAGCCATCGTTGGCCAGAGCGAGCGGCTGGACGTGTTCAAACGGCTGCAGCATGCGCCCTTCCCCGGCGGACGCCTGCTGCGCATGCCGCTGCTGGTGGCGGCCATGTCCTGGTACAAGCTGCGGGATGCGTTGTGGTGAGCTGATCAGGAAGCGAGCTGAATCTACCGCCCGCCGAAAACTGTGAAACTCGTCGCCGCCGGTATTCCTGTGATGACTTTCTCACTTGCGGGCCGAGCGCTGAGGCGATTGCATAATCGAACGCGTGTCGATACCGTCGCTAAGAACCGGGTCCCGCGGCGAATGGATGCTGACAGGGAACGTACTGTGAAGGGGTAGTGCGATTGAACTGGTGGAATGAAGGCCTGCAGCTGAAGTTGCGTATCCGCCCGGCGGGGCTGGTCCTTGCGCTGCTGTACGCCATTGCATGCTGGGCGTCGCGCCAGTTGTCGCTCGACCAGTTCTATCTGCCGGCCGGCGTCCGCGTCGCTGCAGTGCTGTTGTTCCCCCCGCGTTGGTGGCCATACCTGCTGCTGGGCGAATACGCCTACTTTGCGCAGATGCGCGTGCCAATGATCGAGAAGTATGGGCTGGCCTGGATCGTACTTGGTTCGGCACTGCTGATGCCTGCCGTGATGCTGATCGTGCATCTCCACCGGAAGATGATGGTGACCACGAAGAATGCGTGGCTGATTTCAGTCGCGGCGGCTTCGGCGCTGGTGGTCACCGCGCTCAATCTGATGCTGGCACACCTTCTCTGGCCGACACCACCCGAGATGCCGGTGATTGCCAGCATCGCACGCTTGGTGGTTGGCGACTTCATCGGCATTCTGACCCTTGCGCCGCTCGCGTTGCTGTGGACACGACGGACCAGCAACGCCCGGTGGACGTCAGGCTTTGCCCCGCCTGCACTCGCCGCCCTGACGATGATGGCGATGATTGGTCTGTATGCCGCACAGCTGCCCTTGGACGAAGTCAATGCCAAGACGTCGATGCAGCTGCTGATGGCGCTGCCGGTCGTCGTGCTTACCTGCCTGTACGGCTGGCGAGGTGCGGCGATCGGAGTGCCCTCGCTCAACCTGATCATCGGCCTCACCACGCCCAGTCCCTACACGGGAGCATTCGATCCAGCCGCCTTCGCGACCCAGCAGATAATGGCGGTCACCGGCGCTGCACTGTTGGTGCTGGGGTCGCGCATTACCCACTACTACCACCGTTCGCGATTGGGCGAAGTGGGTGAAAGGGATGCGCTCAAGCATGCGCGAAATTCACTGGTGGCAAGCGAGCTAGATCTCCGCGAGCGCGCGCGGCACCTGAGGAAACTGGGGGACGGTATCGACACCTCGCTCAGCGAGGTGGTGAACTGGCTCAATGCTCAGGGCCATCCCACTATAGCGAACAGCCTTCTGCACATGGCTTCGGTCCATTCGCGACAGTTCAGGGAACAGACCAGCATGGTCTATCCGGCCGCGTTGGAACATCTCGGGCTCTATGTCGCCCTCCAGGCCGGCGGCGTACGTGAAAGCTGGGACCTGAGCCATCGGGTGATGCGCCCTCGCCTGCTCGGCGATCCCTGCCAGCTCAGCGTCGGCCTGCAGCTAGCCGCCTATCGCGCACTCACCGATGCTGTTTCGCTGTTGATCAACAGTGAATCAGGCCAGATCCGCATCCGCGTACGTTGCGGCCAGACAGGCGGACGCCGCGGCATCCTGATGACGGTCGCACTACTGGATTCATACCGCAACCTGTCACCGTCCACCGTTACCGCCACGGTCGAGCGCTTGGCTGGCCGGACGATTGCGTATGGCGGGACAGTGCAGTGCCATCGGAACCGGATACGGATGGCGATGGTGGAAACGGATGATTCCGCCGCCCTCGGCATGGCATCGTTCAACGCGATGGATCACGTAACGGCCTTCGGGCAGGGAAACTCGCAGACCCAGACCTGACGCCCGGGGTCTGCTCGGCCGCGTCCATCGTGGCAATCGCAGCGGCGCGGAGACCCCGACGCCGCTGCGCTCCTCACTGTCTTTACGGTGTTTCGACCGACCAGATAACGTCGCTGCCGCTGCGGTAACGCACCAGCGAGAAATCACTGGCGCTGTAGATCTGCGAGCGGGTGGCACCTGCCGGTATCTGGATCTGCTGCTGGGGCAGCGAAACCCGGGCCGCGTTGTTGCCTGCCGGCAGCACCCAGTATGTGCCTCCAGCATTGCCGATGATCAACTGCACGTTTCCGAGCAGGTCATTCACCTGTAGATAGGTGATCCCATCGCGCTGGAATCCAAACAGCTGCCAGCTGGGGTCTTGACTGAGATTGATCGCGGCAGGATTTGCCTGACCCAGTCCAGCAGTTGCCAACGGTTTTCCATGGAAGTCCGACGGACCGCCCGCGAATGCCGGGGCAGCGGCGAGAATCAAAAATGCAGTGGTCGCACCAAAACATGAAAATCGCACAGTGACCTCCAGGTCGAAGTTAACGTCAGGAACCTCCAGCAGATACTAACCGCTTCCCCTCCAATCAATGTGCCAGGCAGCGGGTACGGACGTTTTTGTCCTAAAGTTGCACCTGAAACCGCCGCTATCGGTGCCGAGCCCTCCCACGTGAGCCACCGCATCATGCCCGTCCTGCCGCAGGCCGCTGTCGATGGCGACCTGGCCGATCCGCTGCCGCAGCGCATCCTGCTGGTGGAAAATTCCCGTGCCTTCACCGGCATGCTGCGCGAAGCCATCGAACAGCGCCTGGAGCTGCCGGTGGTGGTGGCCAGCTCGCTGGCCGAAGCCGATCGCCTGCTCAGTGAAGAAGGCGGCTGGTTCCTGGTGCTGACCGGGCTGGTGCTGGCCGATGGCGACCGCGACGCGGTGGTCGAGTTCTTCCTCAAGCGCAACCTGCCGACCGTGGTGGTCAGCGGCGTGTACGACGAGGACCTGCGCAAGCGCGTGCTGCAGCAGCAGATCATCGATTACGTGCTGAAGAACACTCCGGGCAGCATCGACTATCTGGTCTGGCTGGTGCAGCGCCTGGAACGCAACCGGCGCATCGCCGCGCTGGTGGTGGACGACTCGCCGTCCGCACGCGGCTATGCCGCCGCCCTGCTGCGCATGTACGGTCATGAGGTGTACGAGGCGGCCGATGGCAGCGAAGGCCTGGCAGCGATCGAGGCGCACCCGGCGATCCGCCTGGCCGTGGTCGACCAGGAAATGCCGGGCATGCAGGGCGTGGAGTTCACCCGCCGCCTGCGTACCCTGCGCTCGCGCGACAAGGTGGCGGTGATCGGCATTTCCGGCAATACCGATGCGTCGCTGATTCCGCGCTTCCTGAAGAACGGCGCCAATGACTTCCTGCGCAAACCCTTCTCGCGTGAAGAGTTCTTCTGCCGTGTCTCGCAGAATGTGGACCAGCTGGAACTGATCGGCACGCTGCAGGACCTCGCCACCCGCGATTTCCTCACCGGCCTGCCCAACCGCCGCTGCTTCCTGGAACAGAGCCAGCGCCAGCTGCCGCAACTGCAGCTGCATGGCCAGTGCGTGGCGGTGGCGATGATCGACATCGACCATTTCAAGCACATCAACGACACCCACGGCCACGAAGCGGGTGACGATGCGCTGCGCGCGGTCGCCCGTGCTGTCGGCGACCACGCGCGAAGCCAGGACCTGATCGCGCGCTTCGGCGGCGAGGAATTCTGCCTGCTGGTGCCGGACATGGAACAGGACGAAGCCCTGCTCTATTTCGAGGAGCTGCGCCAGCGCATCGCCGCGCTGGAAGTGGACATCGGCAGTGCCACGCTGCGCATGACGGTCAGCATCGGCCTGTGCTGCCTGCGGCCGCAGCGTGATGCGCTGCACCGGCTGATTTCCGAGGCCGATCGCCAGCTGTACCTGGCCAAGGCCGGAGGCCGCAACCGGGTCAGCTGCACCACGGTGGCCAGCCCGCTGCGCCCGCGCGAGGCTGCGCTGTCCTGACTGGCATGCCTTGATCCAGATCAACGCCGCCCATGGGCGGCGCCTCTACAGTCGGCCCCGACATCAGCATGAAGGGGAGCCGGGGATGGCACTACTGGTCTGGCAGGACGATCTGAACATCGGCATCGATGTGATCGATCAGCAACACCGCCGCATCATCGAAATGCTCAACCACCTGCACGTGGCGCAGACCAGCCTGCAGCGGGCAGCGGTGGGCGAAGTGATCGACGAGGTGGTGGACTACACCATGTCGCACTTCGCATTCGAAGAAGAGCTGATGGAGGAGGCAGGCTACCCGTTCTGTGCCGCGCACAAGCGTGTGCATGAGGTCTTCATCAAGCGGGTATCGGAATACCGCATGCGCTTCCAGGCCGGTGAGGACATCAGTGACGAGTTGCGCACCATGCTCTCGCGCTGGCTGTTCAACCACATCCGCGGCGACGACCAGGCCTATGCCGAACAGGTCAAGCAGCACCTGAACCAGTTTGCCCGCGAGCACCAGAGCGGCGGCTGGCTGGGCCGCACGCTCAAGCGCTTCTTCGGCTGATCAGCGATGGCGGCGTTGCAGGGCGAGCAGCGCGCACAGGGTGATCACTGCGGTCAGGCACAGGTAGTAGCCGACCGCGACCAGCCCATAACGCTCGGCCAGCCAGGTCGCCAGGTACGGCGCCGGGGCTGCGCCCAGAATGCCGGCCAGGTTGAACGACAGCGAGGCACCGGTGTAGCGCACTTCCACCGGATAGATTTCGGCCAGGAACGTGCCGCACGGGCCGTAGGTCAGCCCCATCAGGAACAGGCCCAGGCACAGGAACGTCAGTACCAGCCACGGGCTGCCGGCCTGGAACAACGGCGCGAACAGCACACCGAAACCGATGATCAGCAGGCTGGCGATGGCCATCGTGCGGCGCGTTCCCCAGCGATCACCGTAGCGTGCCGACAGCGGAATGCCGGCGGCGAAGAAAAGCATCGCCACCATCTGCGTCAGCAGGAACTGCTCGCGGCTGTAGCCGAGCACGGCGGTGCCATGGCCGAGGCTGAACACCGTCATCAGGTAGAACAGCACGAAGGTGGCGAATGCACCCAGCGTGCCCAGCAGCATCGGCAGCGGATGGTCGCGCAGCACCGTCCACATCGGCAGGCGCACCGGCGCCTTGCGCTCCAGCGCGCGCTTGAAATCCGGTGTCTCGTGGATGTTCAGCCGCACCCACAGGCCAAGGCCGACCAGCAGCGCGCTGGCAACGAACGGAATGCGCCAGCCCCATTGCAGGAAATCGTCCTGGCCCAGAAAGCGACCGAGCAGCAGAAAGATGCCGGCTGACAGCAGGAAGCCGATCGGTGCACCCAGCTGCGGGAACATGCCGTACCAGGCGCGCTTGCCCGGCGGCGCATTCTCGGTGGCCAGCAGCACCGCCCCACCCCATTCGCCGCCCAGGCCCAGGCCCTGGCCGAAGCGGCACAGCGCCAGCAGTGCCGGCGCCCACAGGCCGATCTGCGCATGGGTGGGCAGCAGGCCGATGGCGACCGTGGACAGGCCCATGGTCAGCAGTGCGGCCACCAAGGTGGCCTTGCGGCCGATACGGTCCCCGAAGTGACCAAACACCGCCGAGCCCACCGGGCGTGCGATGAACGCCACCGCGAAGGTGGCCAGGGACTGCAGCAAGGCGGCCTGGTCGCTGCTTTCCGGGAAGAACAGGTGCGGGAACACCAGCACCGCGGCGGTGGCGTAGATGTAGAAGTCGAAGAACTCGATGGTAGTGCCGATCAGGCTGGCCAGCAGGACACGGCGGGGAGAATTCACGGGTGGCGCGGCAGCGGTGATCGTCGACATCGGCAAGGCGGGTAACGGCGGATCGACCGATTCTGCCACGCTTGGCCGCCCCGCCGGGGCAATGGTTTCAGGCGACACCGACGCCAACGAATTCTTTCCGGGGGGCCGCTACGCTGCACCACCGGTCCCTGCATGGATGCTTCACCGATGGGTTCTGCCGCCCCGCAGTCATGCTCCGATTCCCCGCTGCTGCCTCGCCTGGCTGCATGGCTGGCGGTGCTGCTGGTGCATCTGCTGATGCTGTGGTGGCTGTTGCATGCGGGGCGCATCGCCTTGATCGCACACGACAATTCGCGGATCAGCCTGCGTTGGCTGCCGCCGGAAGCGCCGCCGATGAGCCGTCTGGTTGTCGATGCATCACGGCCGGCGGCTGCGCCGCACCAGGTTCCGCACGCCCCCGCGCTTCCTACTGCGCAGGCCGAGCAGCGCTCAGCGCATGTCGATCGGCAACGCAGCGCGGCTGCGCGCAACCAACCACTGAATCTGAGGCTGCCGGCTGGCAGCATCGATGGTGGCGATGGCATCACTGCCGAGGGTGTGGCCGCAAAGCTGATCGGCCGCCGTGAGGTGCATGCGGCGTTCGCGCCCCGTCGCCCACCTTTCCGGATCCACCGGCAAATGACGCCCGAGCAGATCCTGCAGGGTGTTGCCCAGATGCTCGGCACCTGGCCACCGGGCTACATGGTTGACCCGTGCACGCTGGGCCAGCAGGACATGCACTACTTCCAGAACGCAGTGGAGGAAGTGGACCGGCAGTTGCTGCGCGAGGCGGTGCTGCAGGTCAGTGCAAGCTGCCGGTAGCGCGGTCTACAGCTGGATCCAGGTGGCCTTGATCTCGCTGTACTTGTCGAAGGCGTGCAGCGACTTGTCGCGGCCGTTGCCGGACTGCTTGTAGCCACCGAACGGTGCCGTCATGTCACCGCCGTCCCAGCCGTTCACCCACACGCTGCCCGTGCGCAGTTGGCGGGCTACGCGATGGGCGCGTCCAAGATCCCGCGTCCACAGGCCGGCGGCCAGTCCATAGCGACTGTCGTTGGCCAAGCGCACGGCCTCGGCTTCGTCATCGAAGCCGAGCACGGCCAGCACCGGGCCGAACACTTCCTCGCGGGCCAATGCCTGTTCCGGGCGTACCTGGTCGAACACCGTCGGCTGCACGTAGCAACCGCCCGCCTCCACTTCGGCTCTCTGGCCGCCCAGCAGCAGGCGCGCGCCATCGGCTTCGGCCCGGGCGATGTCGGCCAGTACCTTGTCCACGTGCGCGGCATCGACCAGCGCGCCCATCGGTGCATCGGCCTCCAGCGGATGGCGGGGCTGCATGCGCTGGCCGTAGGCGATCACCTGGTGCACGAAGTCATCGCGGATCGAACGCTGCACCAGCAACCGCGAACCGGCGGTGCAGACTTCGCCCTGGTTGAAGAAGATGCCCTGCGCCACGCCCTTGGCGGCCGCATCCAGGTCCGGCGCGTCGGCGAACACCACGTTCGGGCTCTTGCCACCACATTCCAGCCAGACCCGCTTGAGGTTGGAACGCCCCGCGTACTCCAGCAGCCTGGCGCCGGTAGCGGTGGAGCCGGTGAAGGCCAGCACGTCCACGTCCATGTGCAGGGCCAGCGGCTCGCCCACGCGTGAGCCGTGACCGGGCAGCACGTTGAGCACGCCGTCCGGCAATCCCGCTTCGGCCGCCAGTGCGGCCAGCCGCAACGCACTCAGTGGCGAGCGCTCGGAGGGTTTCAGCACTACTGAATTTCCCATCGCCAATGCCGGCGCGATCTTCCAGCACGCCATCAGCAGCGGAAAATTCCACGGCACGATGGCCGCCACCACGCCTGCGGCCTCGCGCGTGACCAGACCCAGCTCGTGCGGACCGGTGGGGGCGATTTCACCGTACAGCTTGTCCACCGCTTCAGCGGTCCAGGTCAGGCAGCGCACCACGCCGGGAAGATCGATGCGACGCGCATCGCGGATCGGCTTGCCCATGTCCAGCGTTTCCAGCAGGGCCAGCTCATCGGCGTGCGTCTCCACCAGCGCGGCCAGCGCCAGCAGCACGCGCTTGCGATGGGCGGGGCTGGCCTGCGACCAGTGGCCTGCCTCGAACGCGCAGCGCGCCGAGGCCACCGCACGCTCGACGTCCTGTGCATCACAGTCGGCCACCGCACCCAGTACACGCCCGTCGATCGGGCTGATGCAATCAAAGCGCGCGCCGCTGGCGGCATCCACGTAGCGGCCATCGATGAACGCTTGCGCAGGAATCGCCACGCGGCTGCGCAGGGCCTGCCAGTGGCTGCGGTCGGGGAAGTCGGCCATGGGTCGCTCCAGCAATCAACGTTCCTTGTTTATACCGGCGCGGCCGCGACCCCACCGTGATCGACCGCGCTGCGCGCTCGCCGGGCATGGCCCGGCGCTACCGCAAGGTCGAGGCCCGAACGGTAGCGCCGGGCCATGCCTGCCGACAGAACCGTGACGTGGCTGCGCTAGAGTCGCAACCATCGGACCCGACGGAGCCGGCATGAAAACCCCTGCAAGCGACCTGCACGACCTGGCCACCCAGCGCCCCGATTCACTGGACGCGTACTGGATGCCGTTCACTGCCAACCGCCAGTACAAGGGCGCGCCGCGCATGCTGGTACGTGCCGAGGGCATGCACTACGAGGACGTGGATGGGCGCGCCATCCTCGATGGCACCGCTGGCCTGTGGTGCTGCAATGCAGGGCACGCCCGCCGGCGCATCGTCAACGCGATCGCCGAGCAGGCCGCCACCCTCGATTACTCACCGGCCTTCCAGATGGGTTCGCCGCCGGCCTTCGCCCTGGCGCAGCGATTGGCGGCACTGGCCCCGGCCGGGTTGAACCACGTGTTCTTCACCAGCTCGGGTTCGGAGGCGGTGGATTCGGCGATGAAGATCGTGCTGGCCCACCACCGCCTGCGCGGCGAAGGACAGCGCACGCGCTTCATCAGCCGCGAGAAGGCCTACCACGGGGTCGGCTTCGGCGGCATGGCACTGGGCGGGCTGCCCAACAACCGTCGCCAGTTCGGCCTGCAGCTCGGCGGCGTGGACTACCTGCGGCATACCCTGGACCTGTCACGCAATGCGTTCAGCAAGGGCCTGCCACGCCAGGGCGCCGAGCTGGCCGACGATCTGGAACGGCTGATCGCCCTGCACGATCCGTCCACCATTGCCGCGGTGTTCGTTGAACCCATCGCCGGCTCGGCCGGGGTGATCCTGCCGGCGCCGGGCTATCTGCAACGACTGCGCGAGATCTGCGACCAGCACGGCATTCTGCTGGTGTTCGATGAGGTCATCACCGGCTTCGGCCGGGTTGGCATGGCGTTCGCCGCGCAGCGTTTCGGGGTCACCCCGGACCTGTTGACCTTCGCCAAGGGCGCCAGCAACGGCGCGGTGCCGCTGGGAGGCGTGCTGGTCGGCGACAGCGTGCATGCCAGCTTCATGCAGGGTCCGCCACAGGCCATCGAGCTGTTCCATGGCTATACGTATTCGGGCCACCCCTTGGCCTGCGCGGCGGCGTTGGCCACGCTGGACATCTACGCCGAGGAACGGTTGTTCGAGCGCGCGATCGAGCTGGGCGAATACTGGCAGGAGCGCCTGCATGCCCTGCACGGATTGCCGAACGTGATCGACATCCGCAACTTCGGCCTGGTCGGTGCGGTGGAGCTGGCACCGCGCAAGGACGCCCCCGGCAGCCGTGGCTACGAGGTGTTCCGCCGCTGCTTCCACGACGGGCGCCTGCTGGTGCGCTGCACCGGCGACATCATCGCGCTGTCACCGCCGCTGATCGTGGACAAGGCACAGATCGACCAGATCACCGGCACCCTGGGCGAGATGATCCGGGCCACCGCCTGAGGCCAGGGCGGTGCTGGCGAGCAGGTACAATGGGCGGTTCCGCTCCTGCCTGTTGCCGTGCCCATGAACATCGTCGTCAAAGAAGAACTCAAGGCCTACATCGACCCGCTCACCGCCGACGAACACGAGGCGCTGGAGCGCAGCATCCTCGCCGAAGGCTGCCGTGATGCGCTGGTACTGTGGGGCGACGTACTGGTGGATGGACACAACCGCTTCGGCATCTGCCAGAAGCATGGACTGCCGTTCAACACCGTGCAGAACACCCGCTTCCAGAGCATGGAAGACGTGCACCTGTGGATGATCGAGCAGCACCTGGGCCGGCGCAGCGTTTCCGATTTCCAGCGCGGCGTGCTGGCCCTGCGCAAGCGCGACATCCTGTCCGCGCGCAAGCAGGTCGAACAGGCGCAGCTGCAGCGCGAAAGCGACGGCACCGCCGAGCCTGCCGACGAGGCCGGCGAAGACAGCCCGCCGTGGGAACCGGCGCCGAAGATCAGCCGCGCCGAACTGGCCCGCGAAGCCAAGCTGAGCACCAGCCAGGTGGGCATGATCGAGCGCATCCACGCCCAGGCTGCGGCCGAGGTGGTGGAAGCGGTGAAGGCCGGCATGATCTCGATCAGCGCCGCCGCCGCCGTGGCCGACCTGCCGGAAGAAGAGCAGCGCGCGGCGGCTGCCGGTGGCAAGGATGAACTGAAGCAGGCTGCAAAGCGCGTGCGTGAGTCCAAGCGCAAGCCGCGTGCGCCGAAGCCTGAACCGGAGTCGGCGGAAATGGACTTCGAAGAGGCCAACGAGGATGAGATCGCCAGCCGCGATGCCGAGGTGCTGGCCGCGCTGGAGCAGCTTGGCGAGGATGCCCCGGCGCTGCGCCGCCGCGTGGTTGCCCTGACCCGCGAGAACGACACCCTGCGCGCGCAGCTGGCCCATCTGCGCAGGCAGCTGGAAACGCTCTGAGCATCCCCCGGTAGTGCCGGCCGCTGGCCGGCAGCTGCAAGGTGCTTCCAACGTCCATGGGTTGCCGGCCAGCGGCCGGCACTACCGGGTACTCACCGGCCTGCGGGTAGACTTCGGGCATGACGTCTGCCATCGATCCGCGCCGCGCCCAGCTGCGGCGCCTGAAAACCCTCGCCCTTGGCGTGCTGCTGCTGATGCTGGCCGGTTTTGCGATCAGCCACTGGCAGGGCGAGCGTGGCATCTGGGCCTGGGTCTCGGCCTTCTGCGAGGCCGCCGCGGTTGGCGCGCTCGCCGACTGGTTCGCGGTGGTTGCCCTGTTCCGGCGGCCGATGGGCCTGCCGATTCCGCATACGGCGATCATTCCGCGCAGCAAGGAACGCATCGGCGACAGCCTGGCCCTGTTCGTGCGTGACCAGTTCCTGGAACCGACGGTGCTGCTGGCCAAGCTGCAGGTATTCGATCCAGCCAGCCGCCTCGGCAGCTGGCTGGCCGATCCCGCGCGTTCACGGATGCTGGCCGACATGGCCCGTGGCTGGGCATTGCAAGCGCTGGATTTCTTCGATGAAGCGGCGGTGCGGCGGCAGCTGCACAGCTTCGTGGTGCAGCAGCTGCGGCAGTGGAACGCCGCGGCCACCGCCGGCGAACTGCTGGGCCTGCTGACCGCCGATGGGCGCCACCAGCGGGTGCTGGACGAAGGCCTGCAACGGCTGGGGCGTTGGCTGGAGCAGCCGGAAGTGAAGGAACGCGCCTCGCAGCTGATCGTGCGCTACATCCAGCGCGAATGGCCGACGCTGTCGAGCACGGTGAACTGGGTCAAGCCGATCGATGAGATCGGCGACAGCCTTGCCGAACGCTTGGCGCGCGCGGTGCTTGAGGAGCTGCAGCAGGTGCTGGCCGAGCCGCAGCACCCGCTGCGCCAGGACTACGAACAATGGCTGGGCAACTACGTGCAGCGCCTGCGCGAAGACCCGGCACTGGCCGAGCGCATCGAACAGCTCAAGCAGGAAATGATCGACCACCCTGCCCTGCAGGACTACGTGCAGGGCCTGTGGTCGCGCATCCATGCCAGCCTGCGCGGCGATCTGCAGCGCGAGGATTCGGCACTGGTCGGCCATCTGCAGCGCAGCCTGGCCTCGCTGGGTGACAGCCTGCAATCGGACCCGGCGTTGCGCGAGGCATTGAACCAGCACCTGCTGGAAGGCGCGCAGCGGCTCACCGGGCGCCTGCGCGAGGGCGTCACCACCCATATCGCGCAGACGGTGAAGAGCTGGGACGAGCGTCATCTGGTCGAGCAGCTGGAACTGAGCGTGGGCCGCGACCTGCAGTTCATCCGCTTCAACGGCACCCTGGTGGGTGGGCTGATCGGGCTGCTGCTGCATGCGGCTACGGTGCTGTTCCGGTTCTGAGGGGGGTTCCCGGCCGGGCTGCGCCCGGCACCCGCAGAGGCCGGAGCCAGAGCAACAGCCACAGCTGGTTTCCTGCGGGATGGCAGGGCGCTGTGGGTTTGCGGGGCCGCCGTGAACCCATCCTTGGGGCTTGGTCGCCGCATCCATGCGGCTCACACCCCGCAAACCCACAGCGCCCCGCCTTCGACCGTTTCCCCTCGATCTGCCTGGATCCACATGTTCGGGGACGAATGGGGCCGTCACACTTGCTTAACGAAATGCGAATGCCTATCATTTACTGATCGGTTGTACGCTTAGCCAAGCGGGGCACGGAAGCACGCGCCCACCCGCCCCTTCGCCCGTGTACATCCCCCGACCACTGGGTCGCCTGCCTGCCGCAGGTGGCGCGCCGTCGATGGGAATCACGCTGGGTGACGTGCGCGGAGCGCATGGCCGCCATGGGTGCGTTTGCCATCGCCTGTTTTTTGTCCTGCATGGAATCGCACCGATGGCTTCTCCCCTGATTACTCCCCGCCCAACCCTGCTGGCCCTGGCCCTGACCGCTGTGATGATCGCTCCGCTGGCCCACGCCGATGCACCGCTCGCTGCCGATGCGCGCACGCTGGACACGGTGAAGGTGACCGCTGACGGCGAGATCGCAAACGGCTACACGGTGAAGAACACCCGCAGCGCGACCAAGCTGGATCTGTCGCTGCGCGAGACGCCGCAGTCGGTCACCGTCATCACCCGGCAACGGCTGGATGACATGGGGCTGTTCTCGTTGTCCGACGTGATGGGCCAGGTCACCGGCGTCAGCGTGTCGGTCACCGACAGCGAGCGCATCAGCTATGTTTCGCGTGGCTACACGATCGAGAACTTCCAGATCGACGGGATGCTCAACACCTTCGGTGGGTCGATCAAGACCAACACCGACAACGTCATCTACGAACGCATCGAAGTGATCCGCGGCGCCACCGGCCTGACCACGGGTGCCGGTGATCCGTCCGGCACCATCAGCATGGTGCGCAAGCGCCCCACCGACACCTTCCAGATGAGCAGCAACCTGACCGTGGGGCGCTGGGGCAACCAGCGCCTGGAAGCCGACCTGGGCGGTCCCGTGGCGTGGGACGGGCGCATCCGCGCACGCGTGGTCGCGGCCAAGCAGCAGAGCGATTCGTTCCGCGATGTCTACAAACTCGACAAGGACGTGTTCTACGGTATCGTCCAGGCCGACCTGACCGACAGCACCCTGTTCGAACTGGGCTACGAATACCAGTCTCCGCACACCACGGGCGTGACCTGGGGCGTGGTGCCTTACTGGGGTGCTGACGGCAACCCGGCCAACCTGCCGCGCTCGACCAATCTGTCGGCGTCGTGGAGCGAATGGCCGATCATTGAAAAGACCACCTTCGCCCGCCTCGAACAGCAGCTGGGCAGCGGCTGGTCGCTGAAGGGCAACGTCAGCCATGCCGTGCGTGATACCGATGGCAGCGTCTGGTACGGCGCAGCCGGCTACCCGCGCGCGGACGGCACCGGCGTCACCGCCTACGTCTCGCACTTCAACGAACACAGCACGATGGACGTGTTCGACGTCAACGTCGGCGGCCCGTTCCAGCTGTTCGGCCGCGAGCATGAACTGGTGTTCGGGCTGGGCCAGTCCGTGCGCAAGGGCGAATCCGAAGCGACCAGCTTCGACACCAGCGCACCGGGCTACATGCAGGTTCCCGACTGGCGCAACTGGACCGGCAAGGTGCCGGTCCTGCCGGTGACACGCTACGGCCGTCTTTCCTCGGAAAACGAGCTGCGCCAGCGCGCCGCCTACATCGCCGCGCGCCTGCGTCTGGCCGACCCGCTGCTGGCCGTGGTCGGCGCCCGCTATGGCAGCTGGGAAACCCGCCAGTGGGGCTACGGCTACGACACCAACGGCAACCGCAACCGCACCACCCGCACCGGCTACAAGCCCGACGACACGCTGACCCCGTATGCCGGCCTGGTCTACGACTTCAATTCGATGTTCAGCGGTTATGTCAGCTACACCGACATCTTCAAGCCGCAGAACTACCGCGACCGCAACGGCAACTACCTTGAGCCGGTGGTCGGCGACATGTACGAGGCTGGCGTCAAGGCTGAATTCTTCGGTGGCCTGCTGAACGCCTCGGCCGCCGTGTTTGAAGGCAAGCAGGACAACGTGGCCGAGATCGATGATTCGGTGCCGCTGAACTCGCTGCCCGATGGCGGCCAGGCCTATCGCTCGACCGGCAAGGGCAACAAGGTGAAGGGTTGGGAACTGGAAACCCAGGGCAGCATCGGCGAGCAGTGGAACATCTCGGCCGGTTTCGCCCGTACCCGGATCCGCAACGCCGCGGGTGTGCTGCAACGGACCACCACCCCGCAGGAAACCTTCCGCCTCAACACCAGCTGGCGGCCGGGCGGCATCGAAGGCCGCTTCTGGCTGGGCGGTGGCGTGACCTGGCAGAGCCGCATCTGGAACAACAGCACCAAGCCGACGGCCGACTACCTGACCACCGGCCGCACCGAAAGTGCGCGCATCACCCAGGACGCGTTCTACCTGCTGAACCTGGCCGGTGGCTACCGTTTCAACGAGAACTTCAGCGCCCAGCTCAACATCAGCAACCTGCTGGACAAGAAGTACTACAACAACGTCGGCTTCTACCAGGGCGTGTACTGGGGCGAACCCCGCAACGTCAGCGTGACGCTGCGCTGGAAACTCTGATGACCTGATGGATGGTGCCGGTTCTGCGACCGGCATCCGGCCACGGATGGCCAACCCCGGCGCGCTTCGGTGCGCCAGCCTTCTCTTCATTCAACCTGCAGGACCGCCGTGGACCGCTCGCCCGCAACCGCCAGCCCCCGCCTCAGCACCTTCTTCGCCAACCCGCGATGGGGCGTGCTGTCCCGATCCCTTGCCGCCATCTTCGGCGGCTACGCGCTTGCCTCGATGACCACGGTGTTCTGTGCGCTGGCGCTGCCGGGCGCGCGCGGCCAGGCCGTGCTGACCGGCATGCTGCTGGCGATCCTGGTCGCCGCCTGCGCCGCGCTGTGGGCGTTCGCCACGCGCAGTGCGCTGCGTGCCTGGGTCGGCATTCTCGCCCCCACCCTGCTGTTGGCCGGCATTTCGCGCCTGCTGGGAGCGTGGGCATGAAGAATGGATTCCGCCAATCCATGGCCTGGCTGCATACCTGGACCGGCCTGCTGGTCGGCTGGCTGCTGCTGCTGATCTTCATGGCCGGCACCGCCAGCTACTACCGCGAGGAAATCAGCCGCTGGATGCGCCCGGAGCTGCCGCGCAGCACGGTAAGCACCGACGAAGCGGCGCAGCGCGCGGCCGACTACCTGCTGGCCAACGCACCACAGGCCCAGAGCTGGTTCGTCACCCTGCCGCAGCCACGCAATCCGGCCATGCAGATGTTCTGGCGGTTGCCGGCCGAGCTGGCCGACCCCAGCAAGGGCCGACGCGGCGCCTTCGGTGATGCCACCCTGGACCCGAACACCGGCACCGAGCTGAAGGCCCGCGAGACCCGTGGCGGCGACTTCTTCTACCGCCTGCATTTCGACCTGCACTACATTCCCGTGCTGTGGGCGCGCTACCTGGTGGGCTTCTGCGCGATGTTCATGCTGGTGGCCATCATCACCGGCGTGATCACCCACAAGAAGATCTTCAAGGACTTCTTCACTTTCCGGAAGGACAAGGGCCTGCGTTCCTGGCTGGACTTCCACAACGTCAGCGCGGTGATGGCCCTGCCTTACCACGCGATGATCACCTACACCGGCATCGTCACGTTGATGATCATGTACCTGCCGTGGGGAGTGAACGTGGCCTACGGCACCGACCAGGATGCGTTCTATGCGGAGGCCTTTGGTGGCCTGCCCGAGGTCACCGCGCCCGCCGAAGGCAAGGCTGCCCCCCTGCCGCTGCGGCAGCTGCTGGACAGTGCCCGCACGCATTGGCACGGCACCGAGGTCGCCGGTTTCAGCGTTGCCAATCCCGGTGCCGCCAATGCAGTGATCGACATCCGCCAGCGCGATGGCAAACGCCTGTCCATCGATACCCCGGCGCTGCGCTATGACATGGTCACTGGCGCGCTGCTGCAGGAAACGCCGCCCTCCGGTGGCGCCACCGCCACCCGTGGCGTGCTGTATGGCCTGCACCTGGCCCGCTTTGCCGATTGGGGCCTGCGCGCGTTGTTCTTCCTGTCCGGCCTGACCGGCTGCCTGATGGTGGCCAGCGGCGTGGTGCTGTGGGCGGTGAAGGAGCGGCCGAAGCATGCCAAGAGCGGTCGCACCGGCTTCGGCCTGCGCCTGGTCGATGCACTGAACATCGGCGCCGTGGCCGGTCTGCCGATCGCCTTTGCCGCCTATTTCTGGGGCAACCGGCTGCTGCCGCTGGGCCTGGCCGAGCGCTCCAACGCCGAAGCGAACGTGTTCTTCTACGCGTGGGGCGCCTCGCTGCTGGCAGCCTTCATCTGGCCCAAGCGGATGATGTGGGCCTGGCAGCTGTACATCGGCGCGGCCGCGTTCGCGCTGATTCCGGTAGTGAACGCGCTGACCACCCACGCGCACCTGGGCGTGACGCTGTTCAACGGTGACTGGGCATTGGCCGGTTTCGACCTGTCGATGGTCGCCTTCGGCGTCATGCTGGCCCTGTGCGGCTGGCGCATGCAACGCTGGACGCCGCCGCTGACTGCCGCCGAGAAGAAGAAGCGCGCGGCGGCCGCTGCAGCGACGAGGGCACCGGCCGATGCAGTGGAAGCGGAGGCCAGCGCATGATGCTGCTGGTACTGGGGTTGTCGTTCACGGCGTTCACCGCGCTGTCGCTGGCGATGGAAAAGCACCAGCAGGAACTGCACGGCAAATCCGCGGCATCACCGGCACGGCGCACGCAATGGCGGGTGCTGGGCTGGGTACTGCTGACGGTGGCTTTCGCACTGTGCGTGGTCGACCACGGCTGGGCGATGGGCCCGGTGCTGTGGCTAGGCGCGCTCACCCTGGGTGGAATCGTGCTGGCGTTCGCGCTGTACCCGTACCGGCCGAAATGGATCGCGCCGCTGGCGATCGCGTTGCCGGTGATCGGGCTGGTGGTGGCGCTGTTGTAACCCGTGCGGTGGACCGCATCCACGCATGGCGTGGATCTACCGGACCCATGCTCGCCGGGCATGGCCCGGCGCTACCGTTCTGCGCGCACGTGGGTAGCGCCGGGCCATGCCCGGCGACGCGTCACGCCAGGCGCTTCAGCTCCCACGCACGATGGATGCGCGCGTTGCGCTCGAAATCCGGGCCGATGGTGCTGGCGCTGATCTCGCGGCACTGGGCGAATTCGGCGATGGCGTTCTCTTCCAGCTTGAAGCGGCGGAAGTTGTTGGAGAAGTACAGCACGCCACCCGGCGCCAGTCGCGCGACGGCCGCACGCAGCATCTTCACCTGCTCGCGCTGTACGTCGAAGTCCTCGGCGCGGGCCGAGTTGGAGAACGTCGGCGGGTCGCAGAAGATCACGTCGTACTGGCCGCGATCGCCTTCCAACCAGGCCATCGCATCGGCCTGCACCAGCAGGTGCTGATTGCCGCCCTGCCCGTTCAGGGCCAGGTTGTCGTAGCACCACTGCAGGTAGGTGGCCGACAGGTCGACGCTGGTGGTGCTGGCCGCACCGGCCACCGCCGCCTGCACGCTGGCCACGCCGGTGTAGCAGAACAGGTTGAGGAAGCGCTTGCCGCGCGCCTGCTCGGCCATCAGCCGGCGCAGCGGGCGATGGTCGAGGAACAGACCGGTATCGAGATAGTCGAACAGGTTCACCTGCAGCAGCGCGTTGTTCTCGCGTACCACGAGGAACTCATCGCGCTGCTCGAAACGGCCGTACTTGCTGCCGCCCTTGCCACGTTCACGCGATTTCATCGATACCTGTTCCGGCGGCACGCTGAACACCTCGCGCGCAGCGGCCAGCAGTTCATTGCGGCGGCGGCGCACGTCGTTCTCGGGAATCGCGGCCGGTGCAGCGTATTCCTGCACATGCAGGAACGTGCGGCGCTGGCCGCCATCTTCCTCGTACACGTCGATGGCCGCTGCGTATTCCGGCAGATCGGCATCGTAGGCACGGAAACAGGTGATGCCTTCGCGCGCGCGCCAGCTCTTGAACTTCTTCAGATTCTTGCGCAGGCGGTTGGCCACCATCTGCGCGCCTTCGCTCAGCTCGCGCACCTGTGCCGGGTCGCGGCCCGGCACCGCGATCGGATCGCAGACGATCAGTGCGCATTCCAGCGCACCATTGAACATCTGGTACTTCTTGCCCGCACGCAGGCCGGTGGCGAAGGCCAGTTCGTCATTGCCGCACAGCAGGCTGGCGCGCCACTGCGGCACGGCCTTCTGCAGGGCATTGCCCAGCTTGCGGTACAGCGCCGGATCGGCGGCCAGGCGCTCGTCATACGGCGGGTTGCAGACCACCGCGCCGATCTCCTGCTCCGGGGTGGGCAGGTCAGCCACATCGGCGCGGGTGAAGCGGATGGCATGGGCGACGCCGGCAACTTCGGCGTTCTCGCGCGCGGCCTGGATCGCCACCGGGTCGATGTCGCTGCCGTGGATGACCGGCTTCAGCGCGGCAAGGCCGGCCGCTTCGCGATCACGCGCTTCGCTCTGGATGGTTTTCCAGGCAGCCTTGTCGAAGCCCAGCCAGCGGCTCGGCGGCAGGCTGCCATGGCGCATCAGGCCGGGGGCGACATCGGCCGCCATCAGCGCGCCTTCGATCAGCAGGGTGCCGCTGCCGCACATCGGGTCCAGCAGGCCGCCACCGGCAGCGTGCAGGCGCGGCCACTGCGCGCGCATCAGCAGCGCGGCAGCCAGGTTTTCCTTCAACGGCGCGTCATGCGCCGCACCGCGCCAGCCGCGGCGATGCAGCGGGCCGCCGCCGAGGTCGATCGACAGCGAGGCGCGGCCCTTGCGCAGCGACAGGTTGACGCGCACGTCCGGCAGGTCGGTGTTGACCGAAGGGCGCTCCAGGCCTTCGTCACGCATGCGGTCGACGATGGCGTCCTTGATCCGCTGCGCGGCGAAACGGGCATGGGTGATCTTGTCGCCGGACACATGCGCGTCCACCGCCAGGGTCATCTCCGGCTTGATGTGTTCGTGCCACGGCAGCGCACGCACGCCGTCGTACAGCGCCTGCTCGTCCGGGCATTCGAATTCGTCGATCGGCCACAGCACGCGGCTGGCCAGCCGCGACCACATCACGATCCGCAGCGCCTGCTCCAGTTCGCCATCGGCGTTGACGCCGGCGATGGTGGCGGTGGCCTTTTCCAGGCCCAGGGCCGACAGCTCATCGGCAAGCAGGTATTCCAGGCCCTTGGCGCAGGAGACAAAAAATTTCACGGGATCGGTTCGCAGGTGGTCAGGCACGGCAGGGGGCCGGGCCATTCGGAAGGGAGGGCCGTGGACACGGCCGGCAGGCCCGCGCCGGGGGCGGCGGGGCTGCCATTGTAGTCAATGCGGGCGGGCGCGCCGTGCGCCCGGGCTTCACAGCTGCCGCAGCAGGCGCTCGAAGGCCTGCGCAGAGGCTTCCACGTGGTGCTCCAGGCGATGGCCATCGTCCACCAGCAGCAGCTGCGCCGAGCGCGCCTGCGCCCAGGCGATGACTCCGGCGGCCGGCACCACCTCGTCATGCCAGGCCTGCACCACCGTGGTCGGCACCGGCGCGGCATCCAGCGCCGGCATCGGGCCCATGGTGGTGGGCGGCACCATCAGGAACAGGCCGGCCACCGGCACCTGCAGCGAGGCGATGGCAGAGATGTAGGCGCCCAGGCTGGAGCCGGCCAGCACCACCGGCCCCTGCGCAGCGGCAGCGGCCGTGCGCTCGATCAGGCGTTGCAGGCGGGTGCGCACATCGCCAACGCGGCTGACCTGGCTCATCGCGTCCAGGTCGGTGTAATCGGGGCGCTCATGGGTCCAGCCCAGTCGCTCGGCGACTTCGGCCAGCGCGGTGACCTTGGTCGCCTCCGGGCCGCTCTCGAAGCCGTGGGACAGGATGCAGTGACCGCGGCTCATGCGTGCGCTCCCACGGAGCGGATCGACAGCAGAAGGGAAGGCAGTTTCATCCGGCAATGCTAGCATCGCCGCATGCCCAAACCGCTCCTGCCCGGCCTGCAGCTGCAGCCGTTGCCCTACCACGACCGCCTGCCACTGCGCGATCCATCCAGCCTGGCGATGGTGGTGATCCACTGCACCGAACTGCCCGACCTGGCGACCGCCCGGGAGTACGGCGAGCGCGTGCTGTACGACAGCGGCGCAGGCAACAGCGGGCATTTCTACGTCGACCGCGACGGCAGCGTGGTGCAGTACGTGGCGCCGGAGCGCATCGCCCACCACGTGCGCGGCATGAATGCCAATACCGTGGGCATCGAACTGGTCAATTCGGGGCGCTACCCGAACTGGCTCGACAGCCGCCACCAGGCGATGGACGAGCCGTACACCGAAGCGCAGCTGCTGGCGCTGGAACGGTTGCTGCAGGCACTGGTGGCTCGTTACCCGTCGCTGCGGCGGATTGCCGGACATGACCAGTTGGACCTGGAGCAGGTGCCGGCCAGTGATGACCCGGCGGTGACCGTGGCGCGCAAGCGTGATCCGGGCCCGTTGTTCCCGTGGGCGCGGGTGCTGGCGAAGGTGCCGTTGCAGGGGTTGGGATGATGGGCAGGGCTGCGCCCTGCACCCGCAGAGGCAACAGCCGAAGCAACAGCAAACGCTGGGTGTCCGTGGGATGGCGGGGTGGGTCCCGCGGCTGTTGGTAGGTGTCGACCTTGGTCGACACGTAGACCCACGCCATGCGTGGATGAACGACAAATCGACCAACCCGCTTTGCTCAGGCGCCGGTGGCGACCGGGCGGCTGCTGTCGCTGACCCAGCCACTCCATGAGTCCGCGTAGATGCGTGCGCCGGACAGGCCCGCGCTTTCCATCGCCAGCAGCAGGTGGCAGGCGGTCACGCCCGAGCCGCACATCAGCACCACGCGTTGCGGGTCCTGGTTGCCGATCACGCCCTGCAGTTCGGCACGCAGTTCCTGTGCATCGCGCAGGCGGCCGTCCAGCACGTTCAACGCAAACGGGCGATTGACCGCGCCCGGCACATGGCCGGCGACCGGGTCCAGCGGCTCCACCTCACCGCGGAACCGCTCGCCCGCGCGGGCATCGACCAGCCAGCCCGGTGCATGCTTGAGGCGTGATTCGATCTCGTCCGCGCTGGCAACCTGGCTGCCATCGAAGCGCCCCGGATACGCGGGCAACGCGGTGACCTGGCTGCTGCCGGTCGCCAGCGGCTGGCCGGCGGCCTGCCAGGCGGCGATGCCGCCATCGAGTACGGCCACGTTCGCATGCCCGATCAGGCGCAGCAGCCACCACAGGCGCGCGGCGGCCATGCTGCCATCGCTGCCGTCATACACCACCACCTGCGTGTCGGTGCCGATGCCCCATTGCCCCAGTCGTGCGGCGAACGCATCGCTGTCGGGCAACGGATGGCGGCCATGACCCACCCGCGTCAGATCGGACAGGTCGCGGTTGAGATCGGCATGCACTGCGCCGGGAATGTGTCCCTGCGCGTAGAGGCTGTTGCCCGCCTGCGGGTCGGCCAGCGATGCACGCGCGTCGACCACGCGCACGGTACTGGCGGTCGCGCGGGCATCGACCACGCGTACCCCATTGCCCAAGGCCGCAGCCAGGGTCGCAACATCGACAAGGGTGGTCCACGGTGGGTCGATCGGCTTCATTGCACTTGCTCCAGGCGGCGACGCAGGTTGTACAGGATGGCCGCGGTGGCGCCCCAGATGCGCTGGCCGGGCCAGCCATATTCAAGGACATGGCGGACGCGGCCGCGATGGTTGATTTCTACCTGGCGCAGGTTGTCGGCGGCCATCAGATAGTCCAGCGGCACTTCGAACACCTCGGCCACTTCGCTGGGCTGCGGGACCGCCACGAAATCCGGATCGATCACTGCCACCACCGGGGTCACCCGGTAGCCGGTGATGGTCACGAACGGATCGAGATATCCCAGTGCCTGCACCTGTGTCGGCGCCAACGCGATTTCTTCCTGGCTTTCGCGCAGTGCGGCAGCCAGCGCATCGCGATCATCGGGCTCGGTACGGCCACCGGGGAAGCCAACCTGGCCACCATGTTGCCGCAGGGTTTCGGTACGCCGGGTCAGGATCACCTGCGCACCGTTGGCGCGCGGCACGATGCCAGCCAACACCGCCGCCTCGACCGGTGGGCCCGGAGGCAGCAGGTCATCCAGTTCACTGCGGTTCCAGCCGTCACCTGCCGGCGGCTCGGCCAGCGGATGCAGCGCGCGCAGCAGCCGCTCATGATCGGCCAACGACCCTCGCAGCGACTGCTGCAGCTGTTGGCGCAGGGGCAGCACACGCTGCAGGATGTGGCTGCGTTCGCTGTCGCTCATCGACGACCACCGTGCGATTTCGTCGATATGCCGCCCGCACCCGGCGCAGAGCCGGTTGCGATCCAGCTTGCAGACGTTGATGCAGGGGCTTGCGACAGCACGCGCCGTTTCTTCCATTATTTGCACCGGTCAACAGTAGCGCGAATGGGCTGAATTTGGGATGGGCCCCGCACAGCTGCAGCGTGGTGCAGAAACAAAAACGCGCCGGTGGGTTCACCGGCGCGTTGATGTTGACGCTGTTTCTTCTTACTTGACGCTGATCAGCTTGATCTCGAACTGCACAGCCACGTTCGGCGGGAACGGGGTGCGCGGGTCGGCGCCGTAGGCCTGATCCGGCGGCAGCGAGACTTCCCACTTCGAGCCTGCCGGCATCTGCAGCAGGGTCTCACGCATGGCCTTCATTTCGACTTCGCTGACCTTGATCGACGGAATCTGCTGGGCCGGGCGGGCTTCGGTCGGGCGCTGGCCGTACGGGAACGGACCGGCCACTTCCAGCTGCACGGTGCTGGCCTGGGTCGGCTTGGCACCCTTGCCGGCTTCGATCACACGGTACTGAACGCCGCTCGGCAGGGTCTGCACGCCCGCCTTTGCCTTGTTCTGCGCCATGAACTGATCGCTCTTGGTCTTGTTTTCGGCAGCAGCCTTTTCGTACTCGGCCTTGGCGGCCTGGGCACGGCCCTGCTCGCGCTTCTGGAACGCTTCAACGGCCGGCTTCAGCTGCTCGGCGGTAATGGCCGGCTGCTTCTTGGCGTAGGCGTCCTGCAGGCCCTTCACCACCGAGTTGATGTCCAGCTGCTCACCGCGACCGGTCAGCTCCGCCAGGTTGTTGCCGTAGTCGTAACCGAAGTAGTAGCTCAGCTTGCCCTTCTCGGACGCGATGTCCTGGGCGAAGGCATTGCCCGTCAGGGCCAGGGCCGCGACGGCGACCGCGATAGAACGCAACTTCATCAAACAGTTCTCCAGGGGTGGTAACTCAGGGACGTTCTGCGCCGCCCTGAGGCGACGGGTTAGGATAACGGCCACAACGTGTAACCGCTACTCACCACGCAGGCTATGACCTGTCTGCGTTTACAGAGTTCAATCTCACTTTTTTTTAACGTTCCAGGAGTTTCCCGTGGTCGAGGCCCCCGCTCCCCACCCGGTCGACGTCAGCGATGATGGCGCCGTCCGCACCATTACCGTGCAACGCCCGGACAAGCTCAACGCCCTCAACGCCGCCACCCTGCAGGCCCTGGCCGAGGTGTTTGGCGACGCCGCCGCCGACCCGGCGGTACGGGTGGTGGTGCTGACCGGGGCTGGCCCCAAGGCGTTCGTGGCCGGGGCCGACATCGCGGAAATGAACACCTTGAGCGCGGTTCAGGGACGTGATTTCTCCCTGCTCGGCCAGGCCCTGATGCGCCGCATCGAACGCATGCCCAAGCCGGTGATCGCCCGGGTGAACGGATTTGCGCTGGGCGGCGGGCTGGAACTGGCCATGGCCTGCCATCTGCGCATCGCCGCCGATTCGGCCAAAGTCGGCCAGCCGGAGATCAATCTCGGCCTGATTCCCGGCTTCGGCGGCAGCCAGCGCCTGCTGCGCCTGTGTGGCCGTGCGGCCACGCTGGAATTGTGCCTGCTGGGCACCCCGATCGACGCCGCACGCGCACTGGCCCTGGGCATCGTCAACGAAGTGGTACCCGCCGCCGAGCTCGACGCCCGCGTGCAGGCCCTGGCCCGGCAGCTGGCACAGTCGGCGCCGCTGGCGCTGCGTGGCCTGCTCGACGCGGTGCACGTGGGCGGCGAATGCAGCCTGGAAGCCGGCCTGGAATACGAAAGTGCGCAGTTCGGCCTGCTGTTCGCCACCGAGGACATGCGCGAAGGCACCAGCGCCTTCCTGCAGCGCCGCCCCCCCGCCTTCCAGAACCGCTGACGCCATGGCATCCCGACCCAACCCCGTGCTGCTGTTCGCCCGGGTCCAGGCAGACGATCCCGATGGTGCGCTGCAGGCTGGACTGATGGACTACGTCGTGCGCGCTGGCGATGAACGGCTGCTGCCCGATCATCCGGACCTGCCCGACCGCCTGTGCCAGATGCAGTTGCAACTGCAGCGTGCATGGGCGGCGCGCGAACGCTTCCGCGCACGCGCCGTGCGCCTTGCCCGCCGCGAGGCCGAGCGTGATGCGCGCCGGACGCCCGCGCCGGCACCGGACGTCAAACCCGCCCTGCCTGCCGCCGCGGCCGCCATCCTCGCCCGGGCCAAGGCCCGCGCCGCCGGCAAGGAGCAGTAATGGCGACCGCGAAGAAGACCGCGCGCGCACCTGCGCGCCGCGGCGGTACCATGCCGCGTGCCGACGTGGTGGAAATGTTCACCCGCCTGCGCGAGCTCAACCCGCATCCGAAGACCGAGCTGGAATACAGCTCGCCGTTCGAACTGCTGGTGGCGGTCGCGCTGTCTGCACAGGCCACCGACGTCGGCGTCAACAAGGCCACCCGACGCCTGTTCCCGGTTGCCAACACGCCGGCGAAGATCCTCGCGCTGGGCGAAGAGGGACTGAAGAAGTACATCGCCACCATCGGTCTGTTCAACGCCAAGGCGAAGAACGTGATCGCCACCTGCGCGCTGCTTCTGGAGAAGCACGGTGGCGAAGTGCCACGCGATCGCGACGCACTGGAGGCACTGCCCGGTGTCGGCCGCAAGACCGCCAACGTGGTGCTCAACACCGCCTTCGGCGAACCGGTGATGGCAGTGGACACGCACATCTTCCGTGTCGCCAACCGCACTGGACTTGCGCCCGGAAAGAACGTGCGCGAAGTCGAAGATCGACTGGTCAAAGCGATTCCCGCCGAGTTCCTGCTCGACGCGCACCACTGGCTGATCCTGCACGGCCGGTACGTGTGCAAAGCGCGCAAACCGGATTGCCCGGGTTGCGTGATTGCCGACCTGTGCCGGTTCAAGGACAAGACCCCCGCGGAGTGACGGCGCCATCCACGCATGGCGTGGATCGGCTGGAAAATCCATCCACGCATGGCGTGGATCTACTGCAACCGGGGCGCAATCCGCGCGTCATACGTAACCGGTTTCAATGGCAGGCCCAGCCGTGACGGGGCCTGCGGCGGATCGCCGCCGTGCGCGAACTGTCACATTTACGCAATCTTCACGTTTTAGCCTGCGCGCATCTTCCCACCTGCCTGCAAGGCTCCTCTCCATGAAACTGCATCACCAGCTCCTGACGATCGCCGTGGCTGCTGCGCTGTACGTGCCGGCCGCCCACGCCGAAGTCGCCATCGATGTGATCGGCGGTTCGGAAATCACCTTCGAAGGCCTGGTCCAGGCCGACGGCAACTGGTACGACAATGACGTCGTGGACCTCAACGGCGGTGACGCCGGCAACGGCAAGAACAGCGAATTCGAACTGCGTCGCGCCGAGCTGGTGCTGAAGGGCAAGGGCCCGGGCAACGTGGAATGGGTCGTGGGCTACGACGCCAAGGCCGACAAGTTCCTCGACACCAACGTGAAGTACAAGCTGCTGGGCAACGCCAACCACTTCATCCAGGTCGGCCAGTTCAAGCAGCCCAACAGCCTGGAAGAACTGTCCAGCACCAAGAACAACGACTTCATCTCCAAGGCTGCAGTCACCAACACCTACGCTGTCGCCCGTCGCCTGGGCGGTGCCTACAGCTACGGCCAGGACAACTGGTCGGTCACCGCCAGCGCCTTCGGCCGCGAACTGACCCGCAACCTGGCCCACGGCAGCGGCTACGGCGCGCGTGGCACCTGGGCCCCGATCAACGAGAAGGGCCAGGTCCTGCACTTCGGCCTGAGCTACGTCGACTACGACACCGACGCAGACACCCTGCGCGTCCGTGCCCGCCCGAACGCCGACCTGGCCACCGCGCGCCTGGTCGATGGCGGCAACATGACCGACACCGACCGCGTCAGCACCATCGGCGCCGAAGCGATGTACTTCCAGGGCCCGTTCAAGGCGCAGGCCGAGTACTACACCAGCAAGGCCAAGCGTTACGCCCATGACAACTACACCACCGACGGCTACTACGTCAGCGGCGTGTGGAATGTCACCGGCGAAAGCTGGAGCTACAAGGGCGGCACCCCGGGCACCGGCCTGCCGAACAACCCGGCCGGCGGCCAGTGGCAGCTGGGCGTGCGCTATGACCACATGGATCTGAACGACGGCAATCTCGCCGCCAATCCGGTGGCCGGCCGGCCGCCGATCGTCGATGGCGTGCTCGGCGGCAAGATGGACATCTGGACCGTCGGCGCGAACTGGTACTGGCGCTCGAACTTCAAGCTGATGCTCAACTACGTGATGGTCGACAGCAAGAAGTACAGCTCGACCGCCCGCGGCTTCGTCAACGACGATCCGAACATCCTGGAAGCCCGCGCGCAGTTCTTCTGGTAATACCGGAAGCACGCGTTCGAACGAAGGCACGGCCCAGGCCGTGCCTTCGTCGTTGTGGGCAGGCGGTGGCCGCGCGATGATGCCCTGCCCTGTCGACAAGGACCTTCGGGATGCCTTCTTCGCTCCGCCTGCGCCGCCTGCTTGGCGGTGTCCTGCTCGCTGCCCTGCCCGCCACTGCGTTCGCCTGTGACGATGCGGATGCCGTGCGCGAGGCCGCGTATCGGCAGTTGCCGGCCGGCGCGCTGCCGGTCACGGCACGTTTCACCGATGCGGACAGCACGGCCTGCCGCGCGTGGCCCGCGCAGCCCGGCACGACCCTGCTGGCCGTCGCGCAATGGACCGCCCCCGCCTCGGAAGACGTGCGCGGTGGCGACCTGGACCTGTTGCTGATCGATACCGCCAGTGGCAGGCCACTGGCCTGGACCCGCGTGGCCGACGCGGTCAGCAGTGATGCGCTGCGCTTTACCGGACTTCGCCTGGACACGGCACGCTGGCAGTTGGACCCCACCACCCGCGCGTTCGGCGTGCGCATGGACTACAGCGGCAGCTCAGGCCCCAACCCGTTCGCGCAGACCGAACTGCAGTTGTTCGTACGCGAGGGCCGGCAGCTGCGCCGGGTGCTTGCCCCGCTGGCCGTCAGTGGCAGTCGCGGCGAATGGGATACGCGTTGCGCCGGCGAGTTCAGCCGCTTCGAGCGCACGCTGGAGATGGGCAGTGCCAATGCCGCTGGCCTGGCGCCGATCGTGGTGCGCGAAAAACGCACCGATACGATCAGCGTCGCCGCCGGTGACGACTGCCATGCCACCGACACGACGGCACCCGCACAGCGCTGGACACTGCAGCCCCGCGACGGTCGCTATGCCGTTCCGGAGGCGCTGCGCGGGCTCTGAAGGGCGGGCTTGGGCACCGCCATGACGGCTGTCACGTTCGCGTCATATGACAGACGCGGGCGTGTCATGGAACCGTTATGGAATGTGCACCGAAACGTCGGGCAGCCGCCCCTCGACCACCCCAGGAGTCTCTCCCGTGATCCACGCCTTCAAGTCGCGCGCCGCCGTCGCCATTCTGGCCGCGTCGTCCGTGTTCGCCGCCAACGCCGCCGATGTCACCGGCGCGGGCGCCTCGTTCATCTACCCGGTGATGTCCAAGTGGTCGGCCGACTACAGCACCGCCACCGGCAAGAAGGTCAACTACCAGTCGATCGGTTCCGGCGGTGGTATCGCCCAGATCAAGGCAGCGACCGTGGACTTCGGTTCGTCCGACGCGCCGCTGAAGCCGGAAGAGCTGGCTGCCGCCGGCCTGGCCCAGTTCCCGTCGGTGATCGGTGGCGTGGTGCCGGTGATCAACGTTGCTGGCGTCGCCCCCGGCGCGCTGAAGCTGGACGGCCCGACCCTGGCCAACATTTTCCTGGGCAAGATCACCACCTGGAACGACCCGGCCATCGCCGCCCTCAACAGTGGCCTGACCCTGCCCAGCGGCAAGATCACGATCGTTCATCGTTCGGACGGCTCGGGCACCACCTTCAACTTCGTCAACTACCTGTCCAAGGTCAGCCCGGAGTGGAAGAGCAAGGTCGGTGAAGGCACTTCGGTACAGTGGCCGGCCGGCATCGGCGGCAAGGGCAACGAAGGCGTTGCTGCCTACGTGAAGCAGATCAAGGGCGGCATCGGCTACGTCGAACTGTCCTACGCGCTGCAGAACAAGATGTCCTACGCGGCGATGAAGAACGCGGCCGGCAAGATCGTGCAGCCGTCGGACGCCTCGTTCTCGGCCGCTGCGGCCAGCGCCGACTGGGCCAACGCCCGTGACTTCTACCTGGTGATGACCAACGCCCCGGGCGCCGATGCATGGCCGATCACCGCCACCAACTTCATCCTGGTGCGCAAGCAGCCGAAGAACGTGGCGGGCGCCAAGGCCACGCAGGAGTTCTTCCGCTGGGTCTACAAGAACGGCGATGCGCAGGCCAAGCAGCTGGACTACGTGCCGCTGCCGGACGCGCTGGTGCGCCAGATCGAGACCTACTGGACGCAGAACCTGAAGTACTGAGTTCGTTGCAAGGCGTTCCCCCGCAGGAACGGGGCCGGCGGGTCCTCTCTCCCCCGCCGGCCCCACCGGGCGCTGGATCCTTCGGGGTCCGGCGCTCTTCTTTTTTGTAGGGTTGGTCGTGAAAGGCGCTGCGCTTCCGTTGATGAGTTGCTGCGGCGATGGGCCGGGCTGCGCAGGACACGCCGCAAGTACGTCCTTGTAGGCTCGGCCACGGCATCCATGCCGTGGACGGTCCTGCGCAGCCCGGCCCACCGCCGCCTGATGGTTCATCGGGGCGCGGTGGGGTCATGGAAGGCAGGAGCGGGGGCAACGGTTACCCGGCCCTCCGCCACGCCGGGGACCGCGCAGAAGCGCAGTTGGGGCTGTCAGCCGACCCGGCAGCCAACCGTGAATCCCGCGAAACCCTTGCCAGAACGTGATCCAGGACACCTCTGTCATGGACGTCATACGGCTGTAACAAAAACATCATTTCATAGCCGCATCCGCCGACACCGTCGGCTCTACCCCGCTATGGAGTGACCATGAAACTGCACTCGGCCAGCCTTGCCGCCCTTTCCCTGGCCATCGCCCTGGGCCTGTCTGCCTGCGGTGGCGACAAGCAGGCCGCACAGCAGCCGGCCGCTGACGGCGCCGCTGCTCCGGCCGCTGCCGGCGACAAGGTGACCGCTGAGGTCTCCGGTGCCGGCGCCTCCTTCATCTTCCCGCTGGTGTCCAAGTGGTCGGCCGACTACAACACCGCCACCGGCGCCAAGATCAACTACCAGTCGATCGGTTCCGGTGGTGGCATCGCCCAGATCAAGGCCGGCACCGTTGATTTCGGTTCGTCCGACAAGCCGCTGAGCAGCGACGAGCTAGCCCAGGCCGGCCTGGCCCAGTTCCCGTCGGCCATCGGCGGCGTGGTGCCGGTGGTCAACATCGACGGCCTGGAAGCCGGCAAGCTGCGCCTCAGTGGCGCCCTGCTCGCCGACATCTTCCTGGGCAAGGTCAAGACCTGGAACGACCCGGCCATCGTCGCCGCCAACCCGGGCGTGACCCTGCCGGACGGCAAGATCACCATCGTCCACCGTTCGGATGGTTCGGGCACCACCTTCAACTTCTCCAACTACCTGTCCAAGGTCAGCCCGGAGTGGAAGAGCAAGGTCGGCGAAGGCACCTCGGTGCAGTGGCCGGACGGCGTGGGTGGCAAGGGCAATGAAGGCGTTGCTTCCTACGTGAAGCAGATCAAGGGCTCGATCGGCTACGTCGAACTGGCCTATGCCCTGCAGAACGCGATGCCGTACACCTCGCTGCAGAACGCCGCCGGCACCTGGGTGCAGCCGAACGCTGAAACCTTCGCCGCCGCTGCCGCCAGCGCCGACTGGGCCAGCGCCAAGGACTTCAACCTGGTCATCACCAACGCCCCGGGCGAGCAGGCGTGGCCGATCACCGCCACCAACTTCATGCTGATGCAGAAGAAGCCGAAGGATGCCAAGCGCAACCAGGATGCCCTGGCCTTCTTCAAATGGGCCTTCGAAAGCGGCCAGACCCAGGCCAACGAACTGCACTACGTGCCGCTGCCGGCCGAGCTGGTCAAGCAGATCGAAGCCTACTGGGCGACCGAACTGAAGTGATGGACCCGACGGTGCCCGCCACGTGCGGGCACCGTCTCCTGCACATCGTGCTGCCCCGCCCCTTCCTGGCCCTGCCGTCCCCATGAATGCCATCGCCCAGCCTGTAGCCGCCCCGTCCACGCGTGACACGCGTGATGCCCGCAACGACAAACTGTTCCGATGGGTGCTGGTCGGCACCGTCATCTTCGTCCTGATCGCGCTGGCCTGCGCCGCACTGTCGATGCTGTGGGGCGGTCGCCATGCCCTGCAGGTGCAGGGCCTGAGCTTCTTCTTCTCCTCCGACTGGAATCCGGTCGAAAACAAGTTCGGCGCCCTCGCCCCGATCTACGGCACCCTGGTCACCGCGCTGATCGCGATGGTCATCGCCGTACCGGTCAGCTTCGGCATCGCCTTCTTCCTCACCGAAGTGGCACCGCGCTGGCTGCGTGGTCCGGTCGGCACCGCCATCGAACTGCTGGCGGGCATTCCCTCGATCATCTACGGCATGTGGGGCCTGTTCGTGCTGGTGCCGGTGATGACCGAGTACGTCACCCCGTTCCTCAACGAAACCCTGGGCGAATGGCCGATCATCGGCCCGGTGTTCCAGGGCCCGCCGCTGGGCATCGGCATGCTCACCGCCGGCTTCGTGCTTGCGATCATGGTCATCCCGTTCATCTCCTCGGTGATGCGCGAAGTGTTCCTGACCGTGCCGACCCGCCTGAAGGAATCGGCCTACGCGCTGGGTTCCACCAAGTGGGAAGTGAGCTGGGACATCGTGCTGCCCTACACCCGCTCGGCGGTGATCGGTGGCGTGTTCCTCGGCCTCGGCCGCGCTCTGGGCGAGACGATGGCAGTGGCCTTCGTGATCGGCAACAGCGTGCGCCTGTCGCCGTCGCTGCTGGAACCGGGCACCACCATCGCCGCACTGATCGCCAACGACTTCGGCGAAGCCACTGAAACCTACCGCTCGGCGTTGCTGCTGCTCGGCTTCGTCCTCTTCATCGTCACCTTCGTGGTGCTCGCCATCGCCCGCCTGATGCTGATGCGCCTGTCCCGCAAGGAGGGCAACTGATGTCCAGCACCGCTGACTCCCTGTACCTGCGCCGCCGCATCGGCAATGTCATCGCCATCGCGATGTCCTGCGCCACCGCGCTGTTCGGCCTGTTCTTCCTCGGCTGGATCCTGTTCACCCTGGCCTCCAAGGGCCTGGCCGGCATCAACCTGGATCTGTTCACCAAGATGACACCGCCGCCGATGCAGGAAGGCGGCCTGGCCAACGCCTTCTTCGGCAGTGCGGTGATGTGTGCGCTGGCGATCGGCATCGGCACCCCGCTGGGTGTGCTGGCCGGCACCTGGCTGGCCGAGTACGGCAACGCCCGCAAGGCCGGCACCGTGGTCCGCTTCGTCAACGACATCCTGCTGTCGGCCCCGTCCATCGTGCTGGGCCTGTTCGTCTACACCCTGTACGTGATGCAGACCGGCGGCAGCTTCTCCGCCTTCGCCGGTGCACTGTCGCTGGCCTTCATCGTGCTGCCGGTGGTGGTGCGTACCACCGACGAGATGCTGCGCCTGGTGCCTTCGCAGATGCGCGAAGCCGCGCTTTCGCTGGGCATTCCGCAGTGGAAGGTGATCGTGCAGGTGCTGTACCGCAGTGCCTCGGCCGGCATCATCACCGGCATCCTGCTGGCGCTGGCCCGCATTTCCGGCGAGACCGCACCGCTGCTGTTCACCGCCTTCGGCAACCAGTACTGGAACAGCAACGTGTTCCAGCCGATGGCTTCGGTGCCGGTGGTGATGAACCAGTTCGCCGGCAGCCCGTACGAATCCTGGCAGGTGCTGGCCTGGGCCGGCGCGCTGGTGCTGACCGTGTTCGTGCTGCTGGTCAGCCTCTCTGCGCGCGGCATCCTGCTGCGCAACCGTATCTCCCATGACTGACCTTTCCGTGGATACCGCCATGAACGACCTTTCCAACGCCGTGCCGATGCAGCGCATCGTCGTGCCGGCCTCGCACGAGAACCTGCACGCTCCGGCCCCGGTCAAGCTCGCCGCGCGTGGACTGGACTTCTACTACGACAAGTTCCACGCCCTGAAGGGCATCAACCTGGAGATCCCGGAAAAGCGCGTGACCGCGCTGATCGGTCCCTCCGGTTGCGGCAAGTCGACCCTGCTGCGCATCTTCAACCGCATCTACGCGCTGTATCCGAAGCTGGAAGCGCGCGGTGAGGTGATCCTCGACGGCGAGAACATCCTGTCGCCGAAGTACCCGATGAACCGCCTGCGCAGCAAGGTCGGCATGGTGTTCCAGAAGCCGGTGCCGTTCCCGATGACCATCTTCGAGAACGTGGCCTACGGCATCCGCCACCACGAGAAGCTGTCCAAGGCGGACATGGCCGACCGTGTCGAGCACGCGCTGCGCCAGGGCGCGCTGTGGGACGAAGTGAAGGACAAGCTCAACCAGAGCGCGCTGGGCCTGTCCGGTGGCCAGCAGCAACGTCTGTGCATCGCCCGTGCCGTGGCCCTGCGCCCGTCGGTGCTGCTGCTGGACGAGCCGACCTCGGCGCTGGACCCGATTTCCACCAGCCGCATCGAGCAGCTGGTGGAAGAGCTCAAGCACGAGTACACCATCGTGATCGTCACCCACAACATGCAGCAGGCCGCGCGCGTGTCCGATTACACCGCCTTCATGTACCTGGGCGACCTGATCGAGCACGACCGCACCGAAGTGATCTTCTCGCAGCCGTCCAAGCAGCAGACCGAGGATTACATCACCGGCCGGTTCGGCTGATCGGCGCTGACGCTTCGCCACCTGTCCCAGCCAGGCGCGCCTGGCTCTACCTGGATTGCAGAACATGAACCTTCCCAACGACCACATCGTCAAAAGCTACGACGAAGAGCAGCAGCGCCTGGTGGCCGAGATCGTGCGCATGGGCGAGATGGCCGTCGCCCAACTGGAGGCGTCGATGGACGTCATCGAGAAGCGCGATGAGAACGCCGCCCATCGCATCATCGCCAACGACGAAGCGATCGATTCGCTGGAACAGCAGATCAGCCACGACGTGATGCGCCTGGCGCTGCGTGGCCCGATGGCCCGCGACCTGCGCGAGATCCTCGCCGGCCTGCGCATTCCGGCCGATATCGAACGCATCGGCGACTACGCGGCCAACGTCGCCAAGCGCTCGATCGCGCTGGGTAAGGTGCCGCCGCTGCCGCAGATCCAGGGCCTGCGCGCCCTCGGCCGCCTGGCCGCACAGCAGGTCCGCCGCGCCATCGCCGCCTACCGCGACAACGACGCCGATGCCGCGCTGGAACTGCGCGAGGACGACGCCCGCCTGGATGCGCAGTACACCGCGCTGTTCCGCGAGCTGCTGACCTACATGATGGAAGACCCGCGCAACATCACCCCGTGCACCCACCTGCTGTTCATGGCCAAGAATCTGGAGCGCGTGGGCGACCATGCCACCAACATCGCCGAGAACGTGTGGTTCCTGGTGCACGGCGAACAGCCGCTGCCGCCGCGCCAGAAGCGCGACGAGACCTCCAGCGCGGGCGATATCTGATACTGCACTGCAACACCGGATTCGACTCCAGGGTGGCCGCTGTCCTCGTGACAGCGGCCTTTTTGTTGGCGCTGCAATACTTCTCACGAAAATTTGAATTCCCGGCGAGGATTCGTTGAGTAGGATCGCTGCACCATCGCTTCACCACGGGCACCCGCCCACCACCCAGGAGCACGACCGATGAGCACCTCCAACAAGACGCTGTCCCTGCTGACCGCCACCGCCCTGGCCGCAGGCCTCGGCATGACCGCCTCCGCCTCAGCCCTGAGCATGACCGACCTCGCCCAGGGCTACCTGGTGGCCGGCCAGGCGGCCAAGGCCACCGATGCGAAGGCGACCGATGCAAAATCCGCCGATGCGGCCAAGCATGCCGAAGGCAAGTGTGGCGCCGACGGCAAGAGTGCTGAAGGCAAGTGCGGCGGCGACAAGGGCAAGGCAGCGGCCGGTGCGGACACCAAGGCCAAGACCGGCGGTGACAAGAAGTCGGCCGAAGGCAAGTGCGGCGAAGGCAAGTGCGGTGGCAAGCACTGACGTCCGCGCCGGCGTCGTCCACCCGCGGTCGCCGCTTCCTGCGGCGGCCGTGGGCCTGGGCCTGCGCCGTGCCCTGCTGCAGGACCTGCGCGATGCACCGGCCGGCGATTTCGATTTCCTCGAATGCGCGCCGGAGAACTGGATCGGTGTCGGTGGTCCCGCAGGTGACGCGTTGGCCGAACTGGCGGCGCGCCATACGTTGAGCTGCCACGGCCTGTCGTTGTCGCTGGGCGGCAGTGCGCCCCTGGATACCCAGCTGCTGGCGCAGGTGGGTGCGTTTCTGCACCAGCATCAAGTGCCGCTGTACAGCGAACACCTGAGCTACTGCAGCGACGAGGGCCACCTGTACGACCTGCTGCCGATTCCATTCACCGATGAAGCGGTACGCCACACCGCTGCCCGCATCGCGCGGGTGCAGGACATTCTCGGCCGCCGCATCGCCGTGGAAAACGTGTCGTACTACCTGGCGCCGGACCCGACGATGGACGAACTGACCTTCACCACTGCCGTGCTGGCCGAGGCCGACTGCGATCTGCTGCTGGACGTCAACAACGTCTACGTCAATGCCTGCAACCATGGCTACGACGCCGATGCCTTCATCGCCGGCCTGCCCGCACAACGCATCGTCTGCCTGCACGTGGCCG
This sequence comes from Stenotrophomonas sp. 2694, assembly GCF_040548715.1. Taxonomy (NCBI): domain Bacteria; kingdom Pseudomonadati; phylum Pseudomonadota; class Gammaproteobacteria; order Lysobacterales; family Lysobacteraceae; genus Stenotrophomonas; species Stenotrophomonas sp. 2694. The sequence goes on along the minus strand of NZ_JBEPSG010000002.1, from coordinate 432,324 downwards.
GGCACCTGGACGAGGCGCCGGACCTGAAGATCGACACCCACGGCAGCCCGGTGATCGACCCGGTGTGGGACCTGCTGGCACGCACCTACGCCCGCATCGGCCCACGCCCTACCCTGCTCGAACGCGACTTCAATTTCCCGCCCTACGCCGAGCTGCGGGGCGAACTGCAGACCATCCACCGCCTGCAGGCCGCGCATGCCGGAGCCGCCCATGGCTGACGCCCCCGAACGCCTGCGTGCGCAGCAGCACGCGTTCACCGCGCACCTGCGCGACCCGGCACAGGTACCGGCGCCGCCCGGCATGGACCCGCGTCGGGTGGCCGTGTACGAACGCCTGCTGTTCAACAATCTGCTGGGGTTGTTGAGCAATGGCTTCCCGGTCTGCGTGCGCCTGCTGGGCGAACCGGACTGGCGTGCACTGGTGCGCCACTATTTCGCCAGCCACCATTGCCACACCCCGTTGTTCACCGAACTGGCTGCCGAGTTCGTGCAGTGGCTGCAGGTGCAGCCGGAGCTGCCGCATCCGGCGCTTGCCGAACTGGCCCACTACGAGTGGGTGGAGACCGCGCTGTACCAGCTGCAGGCCGATCCGCTGCCGGAACCGGGCGACATCGATCCGCTGCAGGTGCCGCTGCGCCGCTCACCGCTGGCCTGGCCGCTGCTGTACCGCTGGCCGGTGCATCAGCTGGGTAGCGAAGATGCACCGTCGCAACCACCGGCAGAGCCCACCGGCCTGCTGGTGCGGCGCGATGCCGATGGCGCGGTGCGATTTGCCACCCTGACCAGCCTCGCAGTGCATCTGCTGACCCTGATCGGCGAGTCCCCCGCAGCCACCGGCCAACAACAGCTGCAGCAACTGGCCGCCCTGCACCACCTCGATCCTGGGACGTTGGCCGCCCCTGGCGCGCACCTGCTGCAGCAGTTCCTGCGTGCTGGCGTGATCGGTCCGCTCCCCGCTTCACCCTGACGCCCCTTCCAGGAGATACACCGATGAAGACCCCGACCCTGGCCGCCGCACGCGGCCAGCTGGACCGTTTCGCCCCGTGGTTGGCCCCGCTTGGCCTGCGCCTGCTGCTTGCCTGGGAATTCTTCGAATCCGGGCGCGAGAAGCTGCACGGGCAGAACTGGTTCGCCGATCTGCAGGATGCTTTCCCGTTTCCGTTCGACCAGCTGCCCGCTGCGCTGAACTGGCAATTGGCCACCTGGTTCGAACTGGTGGGCGCAGCGTGCCTGCTGTTGGGCTTCGGCACCCGCGTTGCCGCCGCCAGCCTGCTGGTGCTGACGGCTGTGGCAACGTACGCGGTGCACTGGCCGGCCGAATGGAGCTCGCTGGGCGATCTGGCGATGGGCTATGCGATCAGCGATCAGGGCTTTGGCAACTTCAAACTGCCGCTGCTGTTCATGGCGATGCTGTTGCCGCTGCTGTTCACCGGTGCTGGGCGCCTGAGCGTGGATGCGGTGCTGGCGCGCTGGTATCCGTCGGGCCCCACGGCGCGGCCTGCGCTCCGGTAGACGCCGTCCCTGGTCGGCGCGCAGTGTGCCAACCAAGGTTGGCACCTACCAGGATCCCGGGCGCCCTGGTCGGCGCACGTCGCACCGTCCGGTAGATGCCGACCTTGGTCGGCGCGCAGGGTACCAACCAAGGCTGGCACCTACCAGGATCCCAGCGCCCTGGCCGGCGCACGTCGCGCCGTCCGGTAGATGCCGACCTTGGTCGGCGCCCAGGGTGCCAACCAAGGTTGGCACCTACCAGGATCCCAGCGCCCTGGTCGGCGCACGCCGCGCGGTCCGGTAGATGCCGACCTTGGTCGGCGCGCAGGGTACCAACCAAGGCTGGCACCTACCGGGATCCCGGGCGCTCAGGGTCGCTCTGCTAGAATCCGTACATGACCGACCCCACTTCCGCACCTGCCGCCCTCCCTGTTTCCGACGTACCCCAGGCGCAGCGCGCGATGTCACAACGCTTCCGCGGCTTCCTGCCGGTGGTGGTGGATGTTGAAACCGGCGGCTTCGACAGCCAGCGCAACGCGCTGCTGGAAATCGCCGCCGTGCCGATCGAGATGGACGAGAACGGCCTGCTCTACCCCGGCCAGACCGCCAGCGCCCACGTGGTGCCGGCCGAGGGACTGGAGATCGACCCGAAGTCGCTGGAAGTGACCGGCATCATCCTCGACCACCCGTTCCGGCTGGCCAAGGAAGAGAAGGCGGCGTTGGACCACGTCTTCACTCCGGTGCGTGCAGCGATGAAGAAGTACGGCTGCCAGCGCGCGATCCTGGTCGGCCACAACGCGCATTTCGATCTCGGCTTCGTCAACGCCGCGGTGGCCCGTACCGGGCACAAGCGCAACCCGTTCCACCCCTTCAGCGTGTTCGACACGGTCACCCTGGCGGGCATTGCCTATGGCCAGACGGTGCTGGCACGCGCGGCCACGGCGGCCGGGCTGGGCTGGGATGCCAACGAGGCGCACAGCGCGGTGTATGACACCGAGCAGACGGCGCGGTTGTTCTGCACGATCGCCAACGCCTGGCCGCGGTGAAGCAGCCAACGGCGAAGCCCCTCGTGGCGAATCGGCATTGCGGGTGAGGCCGGGCAGGATGGATTCGCGGGGGACGCCGTAAACCCATCCTTGGGGGCTTAGCCGCGCCATCCATGGCGCGGATACCCCCGCGAACCCACCCTGCCCGGCCTTTGACAGTTTCCCGGGCGCCACGGGAAGATCAGAAAAGCGGGAGCAACAGCGGGTCGCTGCGCTCAATGGGTGCCGACTGTTGGTACGGCAATGCCAGTAGATCCACGCCATGCGTGGATGCTTTGCAGTGGATCAACCGATGCTCGTGCGATCCCTGCCGTCACTCTTCGCGCGGTACAACGCGCGGTCGGCGCGCTGGTACAGCAGTGCCGGGGTGCGGTCGTCGCCGTCCAGTTCCACCAGGCCGGCGCTGAAGGTCACCCGCAGGCCGGGGATGCCGGCCCAGTCCGGATGGTCATGGAACAAGCCACGCAGGCGCGCGCACAGCTGCGCCGCTTCCTCCAGCCGGGTGTCATTGAGCAGCAACGCGAATTCTTCGCCACCGGTGCGTGCCGGCAGATCCGAATCGCGGCTGGCGGCAGCGATCACCTGGGCCACTTCCACCAGTACCGCATCACCGATGCTGTGGCTGTGCTGGTCGTTGACGTCCTTGAAGTGGTCGATGTCCAGCACCACCAGGCACAGCGGATGGCCGCTGCGCTGGGCGCGGGCGAAGTCGCGGGCCAGCGCCTCGTCGAAGCCGCGACGGTTGGCCAGCCGGGTCAGCGCGTCTTCGCGGGCCTGCCGTTCGAACGCCTCGGCCTGCCGCGCCAGGCGCTCGGCCAGCTCGGTCTTCTCCTGGTTCAGCGCCTGCAGGTGCACGGTCTGCGCCTGCAGGTCGAAGGTGGCCTCGTCCACGCGCCGTGCCAGGCGCAGGTTGCTGGCCTTGTACTGCTGCAGCAGGAAGCGGTACAGCGCCACCAGCGCGGACAGCAGCACCAGCCCGATCAGCGCCTGCACGCTGTGCCGCTGCCACCAGAACGGCTCGACAGTAAAGCTCCACACTGCTTCCTGATGCCCCCAACTGCCACCCGGGTGCGCGGCGGCCACGTGCAGCGTGTAATCACCCGGCGGCAGGCCGACGAATTCCACGCTGCGCTGCGGGCCACGTTCCACCCAGCCGTTGTCCAACCCCTCCAGCCGTGTGCGGTAGCGGATGCGGTCGGACATCAGGTAGCTCAGGCCCACGTAGCTCACCGCAAGCCGTCGCCCACCGGGAATCAGGTTGCGCTCGGGGCCTTCCCAGTGCACCGGCGCACCGTCGACCTGTACGTTCTCGATTGCCGCAGGCGGTGCCGGGCGTTCACGGAAACGCTGCAGCCGCTGCGGATCGACCGTGCTCAAGCCACCGGCGGTCACCACCCAGAACGTGCCGTCCTGGCGCAGGATCGCCGAGGGACCGGAGCTGCCGTTGGCCTGCGCATTGGCCATGCCGTCGATCTCGTTGTAACGCTCCACCGTGACCCGCGGCGCGCGTCCGTCGGCCACGGCGTTGAGCGTGGCCATGTCGGTGCGCAGTACTCCGCGGTTGCTGCTGATCCACACGTTGCCCAGTCGGTCGGGCACCAGCTGGAACACCGCGTCCACCGGCATGCCCTGCTCCAGGCCCACCCGTGCCAGCGTCCCCGCCTGCCAGCGGTACAGCCCACGGTCACTGCTGATCCACATCGCATCGCCGATCTGGTGGAAGCCGAACACGCTGCGGCCACCGCCCAGCGGCGCCAGGTCGATCGACTGCACCTGGTCACCGCGCAGCACGCGGACGCCTTCAATGGTGCCGATCCACAGATTTCCCTGGTGATCGTGTTCCAGCGCGGTGGTCAGGCCTCCCGGCATGCCAGGAACGGTGGGCACGGTTACCTGGTCACCCTCGATGCGGACCACGCCCTTCTGCGTCCCCGCCCAGACCACGCCGTCAGGCGCGATGCTGATCGCACGGATGTTGCCGCCGGGCAAGCCATCGGCCGCCGCGTAGTTGTGGCGAAGCCGTCCATCGGCGTGCAAGCGGTAGATGCCGTCGCCGAAGGTGCCCACCCACAGATCGCCGCCGGCATCCTGCGCCAGGCTCAGCACCGAAGGCGCCTTGCCACCGCGGTTGTGCAGCGGTATCGCGCGGAATCGACCGTCGGCGGTCTGCAGGTCCAGGCCGCTGGCGCTGCCCACCCACAGATGGCGGTCACGGTCTTCGAGCACCGTGCGCACGTAGTCGCCGCTGAGGCCATCGCGTTCGGTGTAACTGCTGAACAGGGTTTCGCGCAGGCGGTACAGGCCGCCATTGGCACCCACCCAGATGCTGCCCTCGGCGTCTTCGCGCAGGCTGACCACGCGCCCGCCGGGCAGGTTCAGGCCCGCTGGCAGGCGCTCCAGGCCATGCGCCGAGATGCGCAGCAGGCCCTGGTTCTCGGTGCCCAGCCACAGGTCGCCATGGCGGTCCTGCAGCATGGCGGTCAAATGCAGCTGGCCAGGCAGCCGGTGCACCAGCACCAGGCGATCATCCTCCACCCGGTACAGGCGCTCGCCCGCGACGATCCACAGCGTGCCATCGGGTGCGCGATAAGGCCACGACAGGCCCTTGTTCACGCCCCACGCTGCTGGCGCGCGCTGCAGTACGCCGTCGGTGTCGCGCAGCACCAGGCCGTCGAGGGTGCCGATCCAGACCCGGTCCTGCGCGTCGACCGCCATCTTGGTGAAACTCATCGCCAGCGGCAGGTCCGGCGGCGGGCGCTGGTAGACGATGCCCTTGTCCGGGGTCAGATAGCCAATGCCCTTGCCCTCGTACAACAGCCACAGGCGCCCTTGGCTGTCCATCTGCATGGACTGGATCAGCACCTGCGGCGTATCCGGTTGATGTTCCCAGACCCGCCACTGGCCGTCGCTGCCGCGGTGGCTGACATTGCCGCGCGAATCGCTGATCCACAGACCGCCCTGCGGGTCGACCAGCAGCGCGCCGATGCCGTTGTCGCGCAGCCCCGGCCGGGTGCTGCGGTCGAACACGGTGAAATCCAGGCCGTTGTAGCGCACCAGGCCTTCCCAGGTGGCGAACCACAGGTGGCCTTCCGGCGTCTGCGCGATGTCGCGCAGCGAGTTGTGCGGCAGACCATTGCGCGAGGTCCACACGTCGATGGCGTAGTCGCGCAACGGCGGCGCGCCACTCTGCGCGGCCAGTGGCGTGGCAATCGCCAGCAACAGCCACAGCACACCCACCTGCAGCAGGCGACCGATGTTCTCCGCGTGGCGCCCCGCCCGGCGCCTGCCCGCCCCCTGCCCGCCCATCAGCGCAGCGGCGGCGGCCAGCTGCGGATGCCGGTGGCGGCAGCAGACGCGAACAGGGACAGCCGCACCGCGCAGGGCGGCATGCCGGCAGGAACAGGCAGGCTCATCGGACGAAGAATGGGGAAGTACGCAGATGATAGGGCAAACCCTGTCACCGGCGTCACCGCGCCCGGGCAGCCCGGCGCAACCGGGCCGGGTCCGGGATCGGTGCCGCTACCGCGCCTCGGCGCTGGTCGACCACTGCACCACCGCTTCCAGCCCACCTTCGGGGCGGTTGCGCAACCACAGTCGGCCCCCGTCCTTCTCGGCCAGCGCGCGGGCGATGGTCAGGCCCAGGCCGGCACCGCCGGTCTCGCGCGAACGGGATGTCTCCACGCGCACGAACGGGTCGAACACCGCTTCCAGCTGGTCATCGGCCAGCCCGGGGCCATCATCGGCGATGACCACCGTGATCGTGCCCTCGCCGCGCTCGACACGTACCCGGGCGCGTTGCGCATACATCACCGCGTTGTCCACCAGGTTGGAGAACAAGCGATGCATCGCCAGCGGGCGCAGCATCAGCACCGCGCCGCTGCGGCCTTCAAAGACGACGTCGGCGCCGTCCTCGGCAGTGTCCTCGACGATGCTCCCCAGCAGTGAATCCAGGTCCAGCGCGGCGCGCTGTTCGGCACTCTCCGCACTTCGGGCAAGTTCAAGGCCCTCGCGTACCAGTGCCTGCATCGCAGCCAGGTCGCCGATCAGGCGCTCGCGCAGCGTCTCGTCGGTCACGTTTTCCAGGCGCAGGCGCAGCCGGGTCAGCGGCGTCTGCAGGTCGTGGGTGATCGCCGCCAGCATCTGCGTACGTTCGGCCAGGTGGCGCTGCAGCCGATGCTGCATGGCATTGAAGGCTTCGGCGGCGCGCTGCACCTCACGCGGCCCGCGCAGCGGCAAAGGTGCCCGCTGCAGGTCATCGCCCAGGTCCTCGGCGGCGGCCGCCAGCTCCTGCAGCGGCGCACTGGCCATGCGTGCAACCACGTAGGCCAGCACGGCAATGGCCAGTACCAGCAGGGTCAGGAACAGCGGGTCCACGGCGAGGATGCCGTTGTGCGCGATCGCTGGCGAATCCAGGGCGAGCTTCAGCAACGTGCCGTCGTTGAGCACCACGTCCACCGCCCGGCACTTGGGCGGGATGAAGGTGGGATCGCGTTCGTGTGGCGGCTTGCGGTGGCCCGGCGGCGGTGGCGGCAGCAGGTCCTGCAGCTTGGGAATGCACGAACGGAACGAGGCGAAGTGCACATGCGCCCGCGATACCGGGCCCGGGCGGTCTTCCAGTACTTCCATCAGCGCCTTGTCGGCCCGCCCGATGCGCGCGCCGGGCTGCAGTGCCCGCACGCTGGGGCCACCGATCTCCAGCAGCCGCTCGCGCAGCTCCGGGTTGCCGTCGAGCAGGTTGATGTAGCCCTGCAGGCGGTCGGCGATGCGGTTCAGGTTCTGCCGCTCGAATTCCTGCTGCCGCTTGGAACTGGCCAGCATGGTCGCGCCGATCGCGGCCACGCTCATGCCCAGCAGCAGGATCACGAACAGCCGTCCGACCATCGAGGACAGGAAGTGGCGCAGGCGCTTCATCGCGGCTTATTCCAGGTTGACGGCCGAGGCCAGCACGTAGCCTTCGTTGCGCACGGTCTTGATCAGGCCATCGGGGCCACCATCATCGGCCAGCTTGTTGCGCAGCCGGCTGACCTGCAGGTCGATCGCCCGGTCCTGCGCTTCGTAGTTGCGGCCGCTGCTGAGGGCCACCAGCTGCTCGCGCGAGAGCACCTTGTTGGCATGGGCGATGAACACCCGCAGCAGGCGGAATTCGGCGCCGGACAGCACCACCACGCGCCCGTCCGGATCGACCAGGTGGCGATGCTCCAGGTCGAAGATCCAGCGTGAGAAACGCGCACGGCGCACCGCCAACGGTTCCAGGTTGGCCGGCAGCGCTTCGGTACGGCGCAGCACGTTGCGGATGCGCGCCAGCAGTTCACGCGGCTCGAACGGCTTGGCCAGGTAGTCGTCGGCGCCCATTTCCAGGCCGAGTACGCGGTCGATCGGCTCGGCGCGCGCGGTGAGCATGATCACCGGCGTGTTCGAGCGCGCGCGAAGGTCGCGACACAGGGTCAGGCCATCCTCGCGCGGCAGGTTGAGGTCGAGCACGATCAGGTCCACGTGTTCGCGTTCCAGCAGCTGGCGCATGCTGGTGCCATCGGCGGCGGTGCTGACCTGGTAGCCAGCACGGCCGAGCTGCTCGGCCAGCAGGGTGCGGATATCGTTGTCGTCATCGACGATCAGCAAACGGTGCATCGGGTTTTCAGTCTCCATGTCGCGAATCATCCCGTGTCGGCAGCTGAACCGCATCCAGGCCAATGCGTACCACTGTATCCCCTGCAGTGCGGGATACCTGCCGATACGCAGTCTCGCAGACAGTGTTACATAGAGACACACCCCGAGGATTGAGCACAGCGTCGCTCGATCTTCACAATGCCCACCAACGCCGCCACTGCGGCCCCCAGAGTGAAGCCGCCACGTGATCTCCCGCCTGTTGCCCGCGACCCGCAAGGGTCGCCTGATGTTGATCGCCCTGATTGTCCTGATCGCCGCTGTATCCGCCTGGTGGCTGCTGCGCAAGCCTGCCGCACCGGCGCTGGCGACCACCCCGGTCAGCCGCGGCGACATCGAGCAGACGGTGGAAGCTACCGGCGTGATCGACGCCTACAAGCTGGTCAGCGTCGGCGCGCAGGCCTCCGGCCAGATCAAGTCGCTGAAGGTGCAGCTGGGCGATACGGTGAAGGAAGGCGACCTGATCGCCGAGATCGACGCCACCACCCAGCAGAACCAGGTGCTCAACGCGCAGGCCTCGCTGGACCAGGTGACCGCGCAGCGCGCAGTGCAGCAGGCCACCCTGCGCCAGGCCGAACTGGAGTTCGCACGCCAGCAGCAGATGCTGGCTGCCGAAGCCACCTCGCGTCAGGAATACGACGCCGCCGAGGCCCAGCTGAAGACTGCGCGTGCGCAGCTGCAGTCCTACGAGGCGCAGATCAAGGGCCGCGAAACCGAACTGGGCACTGCCCGTGCCAACCTGGCCTATACCCGCATCGTCGCGCCGATGGACGGCACCGTGGTGGCGGTAGTGGCCGAGGAAGGCCGCACGGTGAACGCCAACCAGACCGCGCCGACCATCGTGATGCTGGCACGGCTGGACGTGGTGACCGTCAATGCCGAGGTGTCCGAGGCCGACGTGGTCAAGATCAAGGCCGGCATGCCGGTGTACTTCACCACGCTGGGTGACCCGGACCGCAAGTACCACGCCACGCTGCGGCAGATCAATCCGGCACCGGCGTCGATCGCCAACGAAAGCTCGTCCAGTTCCAGCAGCTCGTCCAGTTCCAGCTCCAGCAGCGCGGTCTACTACAACGCGTTGTTCGACGTCGAAAACCCCGATGGCACCCTGCGCATCGACATGACCGCACAGGTATCGGTGCTGCTCAAGCAGGCCAAGGGCGTGCTGATGGTGCCGGCCGTTGCACTGGGACCGAAGTCGCGCGATGGCGAGCGCATCGTGCGGGTGGTCGATGACAAGGGCCAACCGCAGCCGCGCAAGATCAAGGTCGGCATCAACAACGGCGCCAACGTCGAGGTCCTGTCCGGCCTGAAGGAAGGCGAGCGCGTGGTGGTCGGCGAAGGCGGCGCTGCGGCAGCCGCTGGCGGCGGCAACCGTGGCGGCATGCAGATGCGGGTCGGCGGCCCGGGCATGGGGCGCCGATGAGCATGACGGCGCCACTGCTGCGCCTGCGCGACCTGCGACGCGAATTCCCGGCCGGTGAAGATGTCATCGCCGTGCTGCGCGACGTCAACCTGGACATCCATGCCGGGGAGATGGTGGCGATCGTCGGCCAATCCGGGTCGGGCAAGTCCACGTTGATGAACATCCTCGGCTGCCTGGACCGCCCGACCCGTGGCAGCTACCAGGTGGCGGGCCGCGAGACCGGGAAAATGGCGCCCGACGAGCTGGCCGAGCTGCGCCGCGAGCACTTCGGTTTCATCTTCCAGCGCTACCACCTGCTGGGTGATCTCGACGCACGCGGCAATGTGGCCGTGCCGGCGGTGTATGCCGGCAGCCCCGGCCCGGTGCGCACCGCGCGTGCCGAGCAGCTGCTGCAACGGCTGGGCCTGGCCGACCGCATGCACCACAAACCCGGGCAGCTGTCCGGTGGCCAGCAGCAGCGCGTGTCGATCGCGCGCGCGTTGATGAACGGTGGCGAGGTGATCCTGGCCGACGAACCGACCGGCGCCCTGGACACGAAATCCGGCGAAGAGGTGATGGCCATCCTCGGCGAACTGCATGCCGAAGGCCACACCATCATCATCGTCACCCACGACATGAGCGTGGCCGAGCACGCACAGCGCATCATCGAGATCCGCGACGGCGAGATCATCGCCGACCGTGCCAATCCGGCCGCGCCCAGCTACCGTGCGCAACGCGAGCCGAGCACCGGCGTGGCCCATGGCAGCAGCTGGCAGGCCGCCCGCGACCGCTTCACCGAAGCGTTCCGGATGGCCCTGCTGGCGATGAACGCCCATCGCCTGCGCACCTTCCTGACTATGCTCGGCATCATCATCGGCATCGCTTCGGTGGTCTCGGTGGTGGCACTGGGCAACGGTTCGCAGCAGCAGATCCTGCAGAACATCAGCGCGCTGGGTACCAACACCATCGACGTCTACCCCGGTCGCGGCTTCGGCGACATGCGTTCGGCGCGGGTGCAGACCCTCAAGGCCAGCGATGCCGATGCCCTGTCACGGCAGAGCTACGTCGACAGCGCCACCCCCAGCGTGTCCAGTTCGGTCACCGCGCGCTACCGCAACCAGTCGGCCACCGCGCAGATCAGCGGCGTCGGCGAGCAGTACTTCCGGGTGAAGGGCGTGAGCCTGCTCAGCGGCAGCTTCTTCGACACCGACGCGGTGAAGGGGCTGGGCCAGGTGGCGGTGATCGATGAGAACACCCGGACCCAGTTCTTCCCCGACAGCGACCCGATCGGCCAGGTGATCCTGCTTGGCAACGTGCCAGTGCGGGTGGTCGGCGTGGCCAAGAAGCAGAGCTTCGGTTTCGGCGGCAGCACCAGCCTGAGCGTGTTCGTGCCCTACACCACGGTGATGTCGCGCATGCTCGGGCAGAGCCACGTTTCCAGCATCACCGTGCGGGTGAACGATGAAACGCCGATGGATGCGGCGCAGGAAGCGATCACCCGGCTGCTGACCATGCGCCACGGCACCGAGGACTTCTTCCTCAGCAACAGCGCCGAGATCCGCGACACCATCGAACAGACCACGCGCACGATGACCCTGCTGATCGGCGCCATTGCCGCCATCGCGCTGCTGGTCGGTGGCATCGGCGTGATGAACATCATGCTGGTCTCGGTGACCGAGCGCACCCGCGAGATCGGCGTGCGCATGGCGGTGGGGGCGCGGCAGAGCGACATCCGCCAGCAGTTCCTGATCGAAGCGGTGCTGGTGTGCCTGCTCGGCGGATTGCTCGGCATCGGCCTGGCACTGCTGATGGGCGTGTTGATCGGCCGGTTCGCCAGTGATTTCCAGGTGCTGTTCTCCACCGCTTCCATCATTGCCGCCTTCGCCTGCTCGACCCTGATCGGCGTGGCGTTCGGCTTCCTGCCGGCACGCAGTGCCGCCCAGCTCGACCCGGTGGAGGCCCTGGCCCGCGAATGAAGATGATGACCCGACTGCCCTTCCCCGCTCCCTCGCGCCTGCTGCTGTCCGGCGCCGTGCTGCTTGCACTCTCCGCCTGCGCTTCCGTGGGCCGCTATCCGGTCGAAGACCCCAGCGTTGCCGCCACCTATGGTCGTGGCGATGCGACCCTCAACGCACCGGCCGACGACCCACGCAGTGGCCTGGACACCCCGGCCCGCGACATCCGCCAGGACAACTGGTGGACCGGCTTCGGCGATGAGCGCCTCGACCGCCTCGTCGCGCAGGCGCTTGCCGCCAACAGCGACCTCGGTGCGGCCGGGCTGGCGGTGCAACGTGCACGCCTGCAGGCCGGGCTGGCCAGCAACGCGCTGTGGCCGCAGCCTTCGTCGTCCGGCGTGAGCGGCAGTGGCAGCCGCGCCACCGACCAGGCCGACGACTGGCGCCGCAGCTATTCCACCGGCGTGTCGCTGGGGTGGGAGATCGATCTGTGGGGCCGCCTGCGCAGCCAGCGCGACATCGCCCGCTGGGAGGCCGACGCCAGCGAAGAAGACCGGCAGAACACCGCCCTGCTGGTGATCGGCGATGTCATCAACCAGTACTGGGCACTGGCCTACCTCAACCAGTCCATCGCCACCGGCCAGGCCAACCTTGAGCGGCTGCAGCGCACGCACGAACTGGTACAGGCGCGGTTCGATGCCGGTGCGGTTTCGCGCCTGGAAGTACGCCAGGCCCTGCAGAACCTGCAGTCGCAGCGTTCGGCGCAGAGCGCGCTGGAACAACAGCGGGTGGAAGTGCGCAACGCGCTGACCGTGCTGCTGGATGGCACGCCGTGGCCGCAGCACGACGAACCGCAGAACCTGCTGGAGGCGCAGAGCCCGAGCATTGCCGAAGGCCTGCCCGCCGACCTGCTCGGCCGCCGGCCCGACCTGCGCGCGGCCGAACTGCGGCTGCGCAACAGCCTGAAGACGATCCGGGTGACCGCCACCCAGTACTACCCGGCACTGAGTCTTACCGGCAGCCTGGGTTCCAGCGCCACCTCGCTGGGCGATGTGCTGCGCAATCCGGTGGCGACGCTGGGAGCTGGGCTGTCGCTGCCCTTCCTCAACCTGCAGCGCGCGCAGCTGGATACGGACGTGGCCGGCACCAACTACCAGATCGCCGCCACCAACTTCCGCAAGACGCTGTACACCGCGCTGTCGGAGGTGGACAACGCCCTGTCCGCACGCGAGCAGCTGCTGCGCCAGGTAACCGCGTCGCAGGCGTCCTACGATGAAGCGGTGGAAGTGGAACGTGCGCAGGAAGTGCGCTATCGCGTGGGCGCCACCGATCTGCGCACCTGGCTGGAAGCGCAGCAGACCCGGCGCGACGCGGAACTGTCACTGGCACGGGTGCGGCAGAGCCAGTTGAACAACGACGTGACGCTGTTCAAGGCACTGGGAGGCAGTGCGGGGTAAGGCATCCGGAGCGCCAACCAAGGTTGGCGACCACCGCCTGCCCGGTAGGTGTCGACCTTGGTCGACACGGCAGATCAGAAAAAAGGGTCAGATCCCTTTCCCGTGGGAAAGGGATCTGACCCCGATCGGGTCTCCGCAGCTGTCGATCAACCGCGCTGGCGCACGGCCTCGAACAGGCTGACACCGGCAGCAACCGAGACGTTCAGGCTCTCGATCTCGCCCGGCATCGGAATCTTGACCAGGCCATCGCAGTTTTCGCGGGTCAGGCGGCGCAGGCCGTCGGCTTCGCCGCCCAGCACCAGGGCGATGTTGCCCTTCAGGTCCAGCTGGTACAGCGACGCAGTCGCCTCACCGGCCAGGCCGTAGATCCACACGCCCTGCTTCTGCAGGTCTTTCAGGCAGCGCGACAGGTTGGTCACCGCCACCACCGGAATAAGGTCGGCAGCGCCGGCCGAGGTCTTGCGCACGGTGGCGTTGACCGTGGCCGACTTGTCCTTGGGAATGATCACGGCGGTGGCGCCGGCAGCGGCGGCCGAGCGCAGGCAGGCGCCGAGATTGTGCGGGTCCTGCACCTCGTCCAGCACCAGCAGCAGGGCCTTGCCTTCCGCAGCCGTGACCAGCCCTTCCAGCTCGTTCTCGTTGTAGGTGCGGGCGGCGGCATAGCGTGCGGCCACGCCCTGGTGGCGCACCGAACCGCCCACGCCGTCCAGCGCCTGGCTGTTGACCTTGCGCACGTCGATGCCCTTGCGGCGGGCGTTTTCCTCGATTTCGACCAGGCGCGGGTTCTTCGCACCGGCCTCGACCAGCACTTCGCGGACGTTCTCGGCGTCGTTCTCGATGGAGGAGGCGACGGCGTTGACGCCGACGATCCACTGGCTGTTCTTGCTCATGCGGGCAGGACCGGAAAGGGGGTGGCTATGGTAGAGCATCGGCGGACGCGGCGCTGCGGCGGCTGGCCGGTAGCGCCGGGCCATGCCCGGCGACCGTTGTCCGTCGCCCCCGCCGGGCAAGGCCCGGCGCTACCCGCGCGTGCGCGGCGGCCAGTGCGGGGTGTCGTGGTCGGGATGCTGGTGGGAAACGACCGTGGCCAGGAATTCCAGCGCGGCCATGTCCTGTTCCGTACGGCGTGCCGGCAGCCGGCCCAGCCCATCGACGAAGGGCAGCTTGCGCTCGACGCCGTACTGAAGGGTTGGCGGCAGTCGTTCAGGCTGGTCGAACGCACCGGCGGCCACCGCCACGCCATCGGGGGCTTCATAGGTCAACGGCGTGCCGCAGTCGGCGCAGAAGCCGCGCCGCACTACGTTGGACGACTGGAAATAGCGCGGTTGGCCACGGGTCCAGCTGAACTGCACACCGCGCACCGACACCAGCGGCGCGTAGTAGGCGCCGAAGGCCTTCTGGCACATCCGGCAGTGGCAGATCGAGCTGTCGGTCAGCTCGCCCCGCGCCTGGAAGCGGATCGCGCCGCACTGGCAGCCGCCGCTGTATTCGGGTTGGCCCTGCATTGCTGCTTTCCTCCGAAACGTCGTGCCAACCAACGGTTGGCACCTACCGGGCGAGGTGGGTGCCGACCGTTGGTCGGCACACCTTTCAGTACTTCTTCTTCGTGCGCTTGGCCGGCTTGCCGCGCTCGGGCAGCGGGGCCGGGCCTGCTTCCTCTTCCTCGCCCTTGTGCTCGACCAGGCGGAAGTCGATCTTGCGTTCTTCCATGCTGGCCTTCAGCACCAGGATGCGCACTTGGTCACCCAGCCGGTAACTGCTGCCGCGACGCTCGCCGGTCAGCGTCTTGCGGGTCGCGTCGAACTTGTAATAGTCCTGCGGCAACTGGGTCACGTGCACCAGGCCCTGCACCTTCGAGTCGGCCAACTCCACGAACAGGCCAAAGCTGGTCACGCCGCTGATCACGCCGTCGAACTGGCCACCGACGTGTTTTTCCATCCACGCCGCGCGGTAACGCTCATCCACTTCGCGTTCGGCCTCATCGGCGCGACGCTCACGCTCGGAACACTGCAGTGCCAGTGCTGCCATCTCGCGGGCGGTGTAGGTGAACTTGTCCAGCGGCTTGCCCGACAGCGCATGCTTGATCGCCCGGTGCACCAGCAGATCCGGGTAACGACGGATCGGCGAGGTGAAGTGCGCATACGCTTCCAGCGCCAGGCCGAAGTGGCCGTTGTTGTCGGGGCTGTACACGGCCAGGCTCTGGCTGCGCAGCAGCACCGATTCCAGCAGCGTGGCATCGGGACGGTCGCGGATCTTCTTCAGCAGCTTGGTGTAATCACCCGGGCGCACCTTCGACCACGGCGGCAGGCTCAGCTTGAACTCCTTGAGGAATTCCAGCAGATCGGCGTACTTGGTCTCCGGCGGCTTCTCGTGCACGCGGTAAGGCGCGGGCACGTGGCGCGACAGCAGGTACTTGGCCGCCTCCACGTTGGCCGCGATCATGCATTCCTCGATCAGCTTGTGCGCATCGTTGCGCACCAGCATGCCGGCCTGGGTGACTTCACCGCGGTTGTCGAGCACGAAGCGGACTTCGCTGCTTTCAAACTCGATCGCGCCACGCTTGCTGCGCGCCTTCGACAGCACCTTGTACAGCTGGTGCAGGCGCTGCACCTGCGGCAGCAGGTCGCCGATGAAGGCCTTCGCACCGGCATCGTCCTCGCCCACCGCCTGCCACACCTGGGTGTAGGTCAGGCGCGCATGCGAATTCATCACCGCTTCGTAGAAGCGCGAGCCGGTCACCTGGCCCTCGCGGTCGATCTGCATGTCGCAGACGAAGCACATGCGGTCGACCTTCGGCATCAGCGAGCAGATGCCGTTGGACAGCGTTTCGGGCAGCATCGGCACCACGAAGCCCGGGAAGTACACCGAGGTGGCGCGCTTCTGTGCTTCATCGTCCAGCGGCGTGCCCGGACGGACATAGTTGGAGACATCGGCAATGGCCACCACCAGGCGGAAGCCATCGGCGTTCGGTTCGCAGTACACCGCGTCGTCGAAGTCCTTGGCGTCCTCGCCATCGATGGTCACCAGCGGCGTGCTGCGCAGGTCGACGCGGCCGCCGATCATCGCCGGCTCGACCACCAGCGGTACCGAGGCGGCTTCGTCCAGCACCTCCTGCGGGAACTCGAACGGCAGCTCGTGGCCGTGGATCGCGGTTTCCACCACCAGCGAGGCAGTCAGTTTGTCGCCGAGCACGGCGATGATGCGGCCGATCGGCGGACGGCGGCTGTCCGGCGCCTGGGTCAGTTCGCAGACGACCAGCTGGCCATCGTTCGCGCCGCCGGTCTGGTCCGGCGGTACCTGCACGTTGCGCTGGATGCGCTTGTCATCGGGCACTACGTAATTGATGCCCATCTC
The DNA here is from genome assembly GCF_040548715.1 of Stenotrophomonas sp. 2694. Lineage (NCBI taxonomy): Bacteria > Pseudomonadati > Pseudomonadota > Gammaproteobacteria > Lysobacterales > Lysobacteraceae > Stenotrophomonas > Stenotrophomonas sp. 2694. Next base: position 415,953 of record NZ_JBEPSG010000002.1, on the reverse strand, counting down.
GACGCTGAAGCGGCCGATCAGGCGCGTCATGCCGCGCTCGAGCACGCGGGCGATGCTGCCTTCGCGACGGCCGCGGTGGTCAATGCCGGTGACACGTGCCAGCACCTTGTCGCCGTGCATCACCTTGCGCATTTCATAGGGCGGCAGGAACAGATCGTCACCGCCCTCGACCGGGCGCAGGAAGCCGAACCCTTCCGGATTGGCGATCACCACGCCGGTGACCAGGTTCAACGTCTGGATGGGCGCGAAGCCGCCGCGGCGGTTCTGCACCAGCTGGCCGTCGCGGACCATGGCGCCGAGCCGGCGCGACAGCGCTTCGGCACGGTCCGGTGCGGTCAGGCCCAGGCGTGCGCCGAGTTCCTCAGCCGTCTGCGGCCCTTCGCAGCGTTCCAGCAGGGCCAGGATGGCCTCGCGGCTGGCAATGGGTTGTTCGTACTTTTCCGCTTCGCGGGAAGCGTAGGGATCATCGATCACCTTGCCCGCCGGTGGCAGCTTGCGACCCATTGCCGGGCCCGGCGGCTCGGCGTTGCGGCGGCCACGCCCCGGAGGCGGTGCACCGCCTTCGGCCAGTGCGGGGAGCCAGCCCGGCAACGGCTTGCCCGGCTTGTTGTTGCGGGCAGTGCCCTGCTTGGTGCCCTTGTTGGGGGCTTCACTGCGGGACTTGCTCCCGCCCTTGCTTGGTTTTTTGGTAGTCATCGCCCTCCATGGTAGCCGCTGTGGGCGTGCAGAACGGGTCAGCGCCCGTCTTTGAACAATCGGGTGAAAAACGTTCACAAAATCGTTGACAGCCTGCGTGTTCATCTTCACAATTGCGCCTCTGGAACGCCCAGATGGCGGAATTGGTAGACGCACTAGTTTCAGGTACTAGCGGGTAAAACCGTGGAGGTTCGAGTCCTCTTCTGGGCACCAACGAAAAAACTCCTCGCTTCGGCGGGGATTTTTTTTGCCTGAAATCGGGGGACGGGCCGGCAGTGGGGTCGGATCCCTTTCCACGGGAAAGGGCTCTGACCCCAGCGCGAGACCCATGGGGTCAGAGCCCGTTTCGCATGCGAAACAGGATCCGACCCCGGATCCGCAAAGGGTGTTGACACCTCCGTCACGGCACCCCATAATTCTCCTCCTCGACGCCCAGGTGGCGGAATTGGTAGACGCACTAGCTTCAGGTGCTAGCGGGGGCAACTTCGTGGAGGTTCGAGTCCTCTCCTGGGCACCATGTCGAGAATGAAAAACACCCGCGAAAGCGGGTTTTTTCTTGTCTGGCGTCCGGTCGGCATCACCACCACGAACGCAGCATCAGCTCCAGGCCCAGCAGCAGCAGGAAGCCGAGGAAGCAGGCACGGAACACGCGCGCACTGATGCGCTGGCGGATCACCTGCCCCAGCCACATGCCCAGCAGCGCCGGCAGCACCGCCAGCGCGCTCAATCCCAGTTGCTGCACGCCAAACGCACCGTTGAGCACCAGCCCGGTGGTCAGCGAGATCGTCGAGACGGTGAACGCCAGGCCCAGTGCCTGCACCAGCTCCTCGCGCTGCAAGCCCAGCGACTGCAGGTACGGCACCGCCGGCATGACGAACACGCCGGTGGCGCCGGTGACCACGCCGGACACCGCCCCGACCAGCGGCCCCAGCCAGCGCTCGCGCCGCTGCGGTACGCGGAACACCGGCGCCACCAGTGCGTACAGCGCATACACCACCAGCGCCACGCCCAACGCGGCGCGCGAGGCATCACGATCCACCCGTACCAGCAGCGCGGCCGAGCCCAGCGTCACCACCACCACGGCCAGCATCATCGGCCACAGCCGCCGCAGGGTGCGGCCCAGTGATGGCCCGGACAGCAACTGCCAGGCATTGGTGACGAAGGTGGGAATGAACAGCATCGAGGCCGCCGCCACCGGCGACAACGCGCCGCCCAGCAATCCCATCGCCACCGTCGGCAGGCCCATGCCGGTCACGCCCTTGACCACCCCGGCCAGCACGAACACCACCACCAGCAACCCATAGAAGTATGTCGTCTCGTTCATGCCGCCATTGGAGCCGGCGCCGCAGGCGCGCACAATGCGGTCTTCCCGCCTGCGCCTTCGGACCAGCCGAAGGCAGGGCCGAGCGGAGCAAACGACATGCGCTTGGACATTGCCGATCTGCGCCTGTTCCTGGCGGTGGCCGAAGCCGGCAGCATCACCGCCGGCGCGGTGGAGGCGAATCTGGCACTGGGATCGGCCAGCGAACGCCTGCGCGCCATCGAAACCGACGCTGGCACCGCGCTGTTGACCCGTCACCCGCGCGGCATCAGCCTCACCGAAGCGGGTGCCGCTCTGGCCCATCACGCGCGGCTGATCCTGCAGCAGCAGGCGCAGCTGCGCGGCGAACTGCAGGCGTTCGCCCACGGTGCGCGCGGCACGCTGCACCTGTACGCCAACACCGCCGCATTGACCAACTACCTGCCCGCGCGGCTGGCCCCATGGCTGGCAGAGCGCCCTCGCCTGCGCGTGGAACTGCACGAACGCACCAGCAATGAAGTCGTGCGCGCGATCCGCGCCGGCCAGGCAGAGGCCGGCATCATCAGTGATGCCGTTCCCGCCGATGGTCTGCACCGCCATGTCGTTGCCGAAGACCCGCTGATGATGCTGCTGCCGGCCGGCCACCGCTTCGCCGCGCGGCGCTCGCTCGACTTCAGCCATGTGCTGGGCGAGACCTTCGTTGCCCTGGCCGACGGCAATGCGCTGCAGACCTATATCGAAGAGCTGGCGGCAGAGGCCGGACGCACGCTCGACGTGCGCATCCGCATGAAGACCTTTGAAGGCCTGTGCACGATGGTGGGCCATGGCATCGGCGCGGGCATCGCGCCGCGCACGATCGCGCGGCAACATCGGCGGGCCACCGGCATCGTCGCCGTTGCACTCGGCAACGCATGGGCACAACGCCGGCTGTGCGCCGCGTTCGCCGACTGGAAATCGCTCTCGCCACCGATGCGCAGCCTGCTGCTGCATCTGGATGTGGACGCGGAAGCCGGTGCAGAAAAAAATGTGTGAAATGGTGTTGACACATATCCAGCCTTCCTGCAAAATTCTCCTCCTGAGTCGCCCAGGTGGCGGAATTGGTAGACGCACTAGCTTCAGGTGCTAGCGGGGGCAACTTCGTGGAGGTTCGAGTCCTCTCCTGGGCACCATGACTCAGACAATGATCAAACCCGCGCAAGCGGGTTTTTTCATTTCTAAGCCCGCGTCGACCTGGATTGACAGCGCGCCCATCCTGAGCGCCTTCAGCAGATTCAAGTACGCCCATCCGGTACCGATATGGAAGGCAGGACTGTGAACATCTGCGCTTATGGACAAGGCAAAAAAAGACCCGATCACACTGGATGTTGCCTCGCTCTTCAACGAGATGAAGGAGTTTGACGACGCTTATGTGAAAGCGCGCAAGGCACACTCCGCCCCGGTCCTCAGCGATACGGTACTGGTCGCCCTCGGTATCGCGCTCGCCGTCCTGCTGACCGTCATCGCAATGGCCGCCATCATCAAGCAATTCGCGTATGAAGGCGACCAAGCCTTCTGGAATCCCATGGGCCTGGGATTCATGATTTTCCTCGTGGTCCTCGCGCTGTTCTGGGCAGTCTGGTTCGCACTGGATGCCGTTCACTCGGCATTGACGATGTATCGCACACGACTGACAGGTATCGATCAAGCACTCCGCCGCGACGATTGGGTCGCTGCCGCACTTCAGGAGCGGATGTGCAGTGCGCGGAAGCAAACAGCAGACGGCAAGGCTTCCACGCCCATGGAGCCCGCCGAAGCATGCGCACGTTTGCAGCTATTGATCCGCCACCTGCAGTCGGAATGCCGCGTCCGCTTGGCACGTGCCAACACTGGAGGTCTACTGGGCGCAATGGCGGGCTTGATCATCACCGGGTCGGATACGGCGCAAAAGCTCATGCAGATCAAAGTGCCGATCGAGGTCCCCTCCTACACTGTGGCACTGGCCATCGGATTCATGCTGGGCGCGATCCTGCAAACCTACTTCGCTGCCAGACTCTCACGACTGGCGGAACTGCTGGAACGGGTCGTACTGGGCCTTCAGTCGCAATCATCGGCCAGCGCGAGCCAAAACCGATAGCCCGTAGCCTGCATTTCAGGTGTGACGGCCGCCACGATATCCCTCAAACAGAAACCCCGCCTTCCGGCGGGGTTTCTGCGTTTCACTAACAGCGATCGATCAGTGCCCGCCACCGGCGGCGGCACCCGCGCCCGCACCGAAGGGCGGCTTGGCCAGCCACAGGAACGAGATGATCGCCAGGAAGATCCAGCCCAGCAGGAAGAAGATGTCGTTGAAGCCCATCTGCGATGCCTGGTGGTTGATCATGTTGTTCAGCACCGCCGCGCCATGTTGCAGGTCGCCCTGCCCCATCGCCGCCACCTGGTCCTGCATGCCCGGCTGATAGGCCGAAATGTGCTCGGTCAGGTCCGCGTGATGCACCTGCGTGCGACGTGCCCACAGCCAGGTGGTCAGCGACGCCGCGAAGCTGCCGCCCAGCGTACGCAGGAAGGTGGCCAGGCCCGAGCCGGCCGCGATCTCACGACCATCCAGGTCCGACAGCAGGATCTGCAGCACCGGCATGAAGAACAGTGCCACGCCGATGCCCATGATCAGCTGTACGCCGGCCACATGGTGGAAGTCCACCTGCAGGTTGAAACCCGAGCGCAGGAAGCTGGTCATCGACAGCACCACGAACGCGATGGTGGCCAGCATGCGCATGTCGAAACGCGATGCGTACTTGCCCACGAACGGGGTCATGATCACCGGCAGTACACCGATCGGGGCTGTTGCCAGACCGGCCCAGATCGCGGTGTAGCCCATGTCGCGCTGCAGCCACTGCGGAATCAGCAGGGCCACGCTGAAGAACGCCGCGTAGGCCACCACCATCGCCAGCGTACCGGCACGGAAGTTGCGGTGCCGGAACAGCTTCAGGTCGACGATCGGGTCCTTGTCGGTCAGCTCCCAGATCAGGAACACGGTCAGCGCCACCACGGCAACGCAGGCCAGTACCACGATCTTCATCGACGAGAACCAGTCTTCGTCGTTGCCCAGGTCGAGTACCAGCTGCAATGCGCCCACGCCGATCACCAGGGTGACCAGGCCGACGTAGTCCATCTTCGGCTTCTCGACGTGCTCGGGGCGACCCTTCAACTGGTTGCCCACCACCAGCGCAGCGAAGATGCCCAGCGGCACGTTGATCAGGAAGATCCATTCCCAGCTGTAGTTGTCGGTGATCCAGCCACCGAGGATCGGCCCGCAGATCGGCGCCACCACGGTGATCATCGCCAGCAGCGCCAGCGCCTGCCCGCGTTTCTCCCGTGGATAGATCGAGACCAGCAGCGACTGGGTGATCGGGTACATCGGGCCGGCGACGAAGCCCTGCAGCGCACGCGACAGCACCAGCATGCCCATGCTCTGGGCCAGGCCGCACAGCAGCGAGGTGATCACGAAGGCCAGCGTGGCCCACACGAACAGCTTGCGCTCGCCGAAGCGACGGCTGAGCCAGCCGGTCAGCGGCAGCGCGATCGCGGTGCTGACCGCGAACGAGGTGATGACCCACGTCGCCTGCTGCGAACTGGCGCCAAGATTACCGGCGATGGTCGGCAGCGAGACGTTGGCGATGGTGGTGTCGAGCACCTGCATGAACGAGGCCATCGCCAGGCCCACGGTGCACAGGGCCACACTGGGTGGCAGGAATCCAGCGGCCGCACCCGGCGCCGCCGGTGCGCCCGGAGAGCCGGGCGCAGCTGGAGCTTGTGCGGACATGGCCGACCTCAGCTCGCCTTGGACTGCTGCGGCAGGTTGCCCTGGATGATCGTGTGGATCACCTCATCGGCATCGTGCAGCTGCTTGGCGTACACGTCGGTGTCGAACACCGTGCCCTTGGCGGCTGCGCTCGGCAGCACTTCGCCCTTCTGGTCGCGCAGGCTCACCTCGGCCTTCATCGACAGGCCGATGCGCAGCGGGTGTTCGGCCAGCTGCTTGGCATCGATGGCGATGCGCACCGGCACGCGCTGCACGATCTTGATCCAGTTGCCGCTGGCGTTCTGCGCCGGCAGCAGCGAGAACGCCGAGCCGGTGCCCAGGCCCAGGCTGTCGATGCGGCCCTTGTACTTGACGTCGCCGGCATACAGGTCCGACTTCAGCTCCACTTCCTGGCCCAGGCGCATGTGCCGCAGCTGGGTTTCCTTGAAGTTGGCTTCGACCCACATCTGCTCGGTCGGCACCACCGCCATCAGCGCATTGCCCGGCTGCACGCGCTGGCCGACCTGCACCGAACGACGGGCGACATAGCCGGTGACCGGCGCGACGATGCCCGCACGTGCATTGTTGAGGAAGGCCTGGCGCAGCTGCGCGGCGGCAGCCTGCACATCCGGCTGGGTGGCGATCACGGTGTCATCGACCAGTGCGCGGTTGCGCTCGACGGTCTCGCGCGAACCGGCCACGGCCGCTTCGGCAGCTGCCAGCTCGTCGCGGGCGTGGGCCAGTTCTTCGTTGGAGATGGCGCCGGTGGCGGCCAGGCCCTTGCGGCGTGCGAAGTCGTCGCGCACGCGCTTCAGGGTCACCTGGCGTGCGTTCAAGTCCGCCTGCGCACCTTCGACGCTGCGGTACAGGCCGCGGGTCTGGCGCACGGTCTTGGCCAGGTTGGCTTCGGCCTGCTGCAGGGCCACCGAGGTATCGGCCGGGTCCAGCTGCACCAGCAGCTGGCCGCGCTCCACGCGCATGCCGTCATCGGCGTTGATGGCGACCACGGTACCGGCCACCAGCGGGGTGATCTGCACCTGGTTGCCCTGCACGTAGGCGTCGTCGGTCTCTTCGAACCAACGGCCGAACATGAAGTACCACAGCGCCAGTGCCGCCAGCAGCAGCACGACGATCACGAACAGGCCGCGCAACAGCTTGCCGCGGCGGTTGGGGGCGGCGGGGGCCGCAGTGTCTTGGGTCTGGCTCATGGCAGGCGTCTTCAGGAATGCGAGGAATCGGAATGGGAAGCAAGCGGTGCGGCATCAGCGTCACTGGGCTGGAAACCACCGCCGAGCGCCTTGCTCAGGCGCACCGAGGTCTGCAGCTGCTGCGACTGCAGGCCGGCCAGCTGCTGCTGCGACTGCAGCAGGGTGGACTGCGCGGTCAACACGTCCAGGTAGCTGCCGATGCCAGCGCGATAGCGCTGCTGGGCCAGGTCGAACGCAGCGCGTGCGGTATCCACCGCCTGCTGCTGCGACTGCGCCTGCTGCGCCAGTGAGCGCACCGCGTTGACCTGGTCGGCCACGTCGCGCAGTGCATCGAGCACCGCCTGGTTGTAGTTCGCCACGGCCAGGTCGTACTGCGCATCGGTGTTGGCCAGGTTGGCCCGCAGCTTGCCGCCTTCGAAGATCGGCAGGCTCAACGCCGGGCCGATGTAGGCGAAGCTGGAACTGCTCTGCAGCAGGTCGCCGACATTCGGTGCGACCACGCCGGCCAGCGCGGTCAGGTTGAGGCTCGGGTAGAACCGGGTCTTGGCGACCTTGATCTGCTTGTCGGCCGCTTCCACCCGCCAGCGCGCGGCGACGATGTCGGGGCGACGGCCGAGCAGTTCACTGGGCACTACGCCCGGCAGCTGCAGGGCCAGCGGGTTCATCGCCCGCGGGCGTTCGATCGACAGGCCGCGGTCCGGGCCCTTGCCGACCAGCGCGGCCAGCGCCGTGCGCCCGGCATCGATGCGCTGCTGCGCCGCCAGCAACTGCTGCTGTGCGGCTGGCACGCGGGCTTCGGCCTGGCGCACCTGCAGATCGCTGTCGATGCCGGCACTACGACGCTGCCGGGTCAGCTGCAGCGACTTCTGCGAGCGCGCCAGTTCTTCTTCGGCCACGTCGTTGAGCTGCCAGGCGTAGGCCAGGTCGGTATAGGCCTGGGCGATGCCGGTGGACAGGTTCAGGCGCGCGGCCTGGGCTTCGACAGTCGCGGCGTGGGCGCCATCCACGGCAGCCTCCCAGGCGGCGCGCTTGCCGCCCCAGAGGTCGATGCCGTAGCTGAAGTCGAACGCGATCTGGCTGCTGCCGGCGTAGTGGCCGCCGATTTCATCGCCAGCCATCGATTCGGGCAGGCGCAGGCCGGTGTAGCCACCGGACACGGAGAGGCTGGGCAGGCGATCGGCGCGCGCGGTGCCGACCTGCGACTGTGCCTGGCGCAGGCGCGCGTCGGCGGCGTCCAGGCTCGGATGGCCGGCCAGGCCTTCGGCGATCAGCGCATCCAGTTGCGCATCGCCCAGTGCCTTCCACCAGTCCTGGGCAGGAAAACCGGCTGCGCTCAGGTCGCTGTCGGCCAGGGTACGTTCGCTGTGCAGGCTGTCCACGTCGAGCACGTGGCCCTGCGGGTCAAGGCCACGGCTGCTTGCGCAGGCGGCCAGCGCCAGGGCCAGCGCCGACAGCAGCAGCGCGCGCCCGGAGCGGCGGAGAGTGGGATGCGGGATCGGGTTCATGGGGTTGTCAGGGAATCGCGGATTCGGGTCAGGAGGGACAGCAGCTGCGTGCGTTCGTCGGCGGACAGATCGCGCAGGGCGTAATCCATCACCGCGTCGCCGCGCAGCTTCAACCGCGCCCACAGCGCGCGGCCTTCATCGGTCAATACGATCTGCAGTGCACGCCGGTCCTGCGCATGCGGCTCACGGCGCACGCAACCGAGCGCTTCCAGCTTGTCCAGCAGGCGGGTGACCGCGCTGGGCACCTGGTCGATGGCCTGGGCCAGCTCGTTGGCCGTGCACGGCGCCATGTTCGAGAGCACCTTCAGCCCGATGTAGTGGGTGAAGCCGATGCCGAGGTCTTCTTCGGCCATGGACGCGTCGAGCTGGCGGACCAGGCCGTCGCGCACCTGGCGCAGCAGCAGGCCGAAGCTGGGGGGAGTGGTTGCAGGACAGATCATGGGGGAGCATTCTCTTCCAAAAAAAATATTTCTCAATGGAAATATTCGATCTGGCATCAAATGCTGTGTTGCAGCAGTGGGCTGGATCAGGTGAAGGCGCCACCTTAATAGCGCTCCCAACTGGCCCGGTAGTACAATCCAGCCAATGAATGTCACATTCAAGCCACCCCCGGCCCACGTGAAGGCGGGCGAACCCGGCCCTGCCACCCTGCTGCGCGAAGAAGCACTGGATTGGTTCGAGCGCAATGACGGCCCGCCGGTCATCGCCTTCCGCTTCGACAGCCCGCAGGGGCTGGCCCGCGAAGTGGACTGGCATCACCACGTCCGCGCGCAGCTGATCTGCGTCGAACGCGGCCTGCTGACCACCCGCACCTCCCATGGCACCTGGTCGCTGGCGCCAGGTTCGGCGGGCTGGATGCCGCCGGCCGAGCCGCATACGGTCCACATCGATGGCCCCCTGCGCGGCTGGGGCATGGTGCTGGCCGCACCGCTGTGCGCCGAACTGCCCGCCGACCCATGCGTGCTGGGCATCTCGCGGTTGGCGCAGGCAGTGGCCGAACGCATCTGTGACTGGCCGCAGGACTACGAAAGCACCAGCGAACGGCAGCACATCATCAACGTTCTGCTGGACGAGATACGCGCCGCGCCGCGCCAGCGCATGCACCTGCCGATGCCGCGCGACCGGCGCCTGCTGAAGATCGCCTCGCAGCTGCTGGCCGACCCGGCCGACGAGCGCGGCCTGGCGCAGTGGGCGCATTGGGCCGGCCTGTCGCCGCGCAGCCTGACCCGCCATTTCCGCGACGAGACCACCCTGAGCTTTGCGCAATGGCGCCAGCAGGCGCGGCTGGCCGAGGCGCTGCGGCAGCTCAGCGAGGGCCGCAGCGTGGCCGACATCGCCCACGCACTGGGCTTCAGCAGCGCCAGCGCCTTCGTCACCGTGTTCCGGCGACACTTCGGGCTACCGCCCGGACGCTACCTGGCACGGGCCGGCCACGGCCTGGAACCGGGCCTTGACCCTGCACGCGGCTTGGCATCCCCCGCCGCATCCGGATAATCACTGGATTGAGAGCGGCGACCGCCGTCACCGCCTCCCGACATAGGTAACAACGCCGCATGACCGATCTTGCCCGCCCCGTGTTCCACGGTTTCGAACAACTGCCGCTGCGCGAGTACGCCGAACGCGCCTACCTCGACTACTCGATGTACGTGGTCCTGGATCGCGCCCTGCCGTTCATTGGCGACGGCCTGAAGCCCGTGCAGCGCCGCATCATCTATTCGATGAGCGAGCTGGGCCTGAATGCCGCGTCCAAGCCGAAGAAGTCCGCGCGCACCGTCGGTGACGTCATCGGTAAGTACCACCCGCATGGCGACAGCGCGTGCTACGAAGCGCTGGTGCTGATGGCACAGCCGTTCTCGTACCGTTATCCGCTGATCGAAGGCCAGGGCAACTTCGGTTCCAGCGACGACCCGAAGTCGTTCGCGGCGATGCGTTACACCGAATCCAAGCTGACCCCGATCGCCGAAGTACTGCTGGGCGAACTGGGCCAGGGCACCACCGACTGGGCACCGAACTTTGACGGCACCCTGCAGGAACCGACCTGGATGCCGGCACGCCTGCCGCATCTGCTGCTGAACGGCACCACCGGCATCGCCGTGGGCATGGCCACCGATGTGCCGCCGCACAACCTCAACGAGATCGTCAGCGCGCTGCTGCACCTGCTGGACGATCCGGATGCCAGCGTGCGCGACCTGTGCGAGCACGTGAAGGGTCCGGATTATCCGTCCAACGCCGAGATCATCACCCCGGCCAACGACCTGCGGAACATGTACGAGACCGGCAACGGCAGCGTGCGTGCGCGTGCCACCTACATCAAGGAAGCGCACAACGTGGTGGTCACCGCGTTGCCGTTCCAGGTGTCGCCGTCGAAGGTGATCGAGCAGATCGCTGCACAGATGCGCGCCAAGAAGCTGCCGTGGCTGGAAGACATCCGCGATGAGTCCGACCACGCCAACCCGGTGCGCGTGGTGCTGGTGCCGCGCTCGAACCGCGTCGACGCCGAGCAGTTGATGGGCCACCTGTTCGCCACCACCGACATGGAGCGCAGCTACCGCGTCAACCTCAACGTGATCGGGCTGGACGGCCGTCCGCAGGTGAAGAACCTGAAGACGCTGCTCAGCGAATGGCTGGCATTCCGCAGCAGCACCGTCACCCGCCGCCTGCAGCACCGCCTGCAGAAGGTCGAGCGTCGCCTGCACCTGTTGGAAGGCCTGCTGGTGGCGTTCCTCAACCTGGACGAGGTGATCCACATCATCCGTACCGAGGACGAACCGAAGGCGGCGCTGATCGCACGCTTCGGCCTGTCCGAAGACCAGGCCGAGTACATCCTGGAAACCAAGCTGAAGCAGCTGGCCCGCCTGGAAGAAATGAAGATCCGCGGCGAGCAGGACGAACTGGCCAAGGAGCGCGACAAGATCCTCAGCATCCTCGACAGCAAGGCCAAGCTGAAGAAGCTGATCCGCGACGAGCTGCAGGCCGATGCGAAGAAGTTCGGCGACGAGCGCCGCTCGCCGCTGGTGCAGCGCCAGGCCGCCCAAGCCATCGACGAGACCGAGCTGGTGCCGAGCGAGCCGATGACGGTGGTGATGTCCGAGAAGGGCTGGATCCGCGCCGCCAAGGGCCACGACATCGATGCCTCGACCCTCTCCTACCGCGATGGCGATGCGCTGCAGGGTGCAGTGCGTGCGCGCAGCACCCAGCAGGTCGCGTTCCTGGACAGCGAAGGCCGCGCCTACTCCACGCCGGTGCATACCCTGCCCTCGGCACGCGGCAACGGTGAGCCGCTGACCGGCCGCTTCTCGCCGGCCGCAGGCACCAGCTTCGTGACCCTGGCCAGCGCCGAACCGGATACCCGCTTCGTGCTGGCCTCGACCCACGGCTATGGTTTCGTCACCCGTTTCGAGAACCTGATCGGTCGCAACAAGGCCGGCAAGGCGATGCTGAACCTGTCGGCGGGCTCGTCGGTACTGACCCCATCGGTGGTGGCCAACGTCGCTACCGACCGCATCGTCGCGGTGACCAGTTCGGGCAACCTGCTGGCGATCGCCGCCAACGACCTGCCGGAACTGGACAAGGGCAAGGGCAACAAGATCATCGAGATCCCCAAGGCCAAGCTCGCCACCGAACGCGTGGTCGCCATCGTGGCAATCAGCCCCGGCCAGACCCTGCAGGTCCGCAGCGGCCAGCGCACCATGGGGCTGAAGTTCAACGAGCTCGACGCCTATCTGGGCGCCCGCGCCACCCGTGGCCATCTGCTGCCGCGTGGCTGGCAGAAGGTGGAAGGGTTGTCGGTCGAATGATGGTAGGTGTCAACCTTGATTGACACGCCTTGCCCGGCAACCGGGAACCCGCCGGGCATGGCCCGGCGCTACCGGGATCGGAGCATCAGACACAAAAAAGCCGGGGCATTCCCCGGCTTCTTTGTTTGTCGGCTGGCGGGCGGTGGAGCAGCTGGCGGGCGATGGCTGGCTGGCGGTGCTCCGGTGCTGGCGGGCGACGTTGCTTTGCGCTCCTGGTAGAGCCGGGCATGACCCGGCGCTACGACAATCGGGGTCAGTGCGCCGGGGCGCCGCTGCCGTCGATCTTGCTCAGCTGGTACAGCTCCAGGCCGATGCGCTTGATCAGGCCCAGCTGCTGCTCCAGCCACCAGGCGTGGTCTTCCTCGGTGTCCTTCAACTGCGCCAGCAGCATGTCGCGGCTCACGTAGTCGCCCTTCTCCTCGCACAGCTTCATGCCGGCGGCGAGGTTGTTGCGCACCGCGTATTCGGTGTCCAGGTCCTTGCGCAGCATCTCCTCCACGGTCTTGCCGGGCTCGGTGGCATGCGGGCGCATGTCCGGGTCGCCGCCCAGGAACAGGATCCGGCGCAACAGCGCGTCGGCATGCTGGGTCTCTTCCTCCATCTCGTGGTTCAGGCGTTCGTACAGCGCGAACAGGCCCTGGTCCTCGTAGCGGCGGGAGTGGATGAAGTACTGGTCGCGGGCGGCGAGTTCGCCGCGCAGCAGTTCCTTCAGGCAGGCGATGACGTCCGGGTTGCCTTTCATGGGGGGAGCTCCTGTGAATCGATGGCGCCCATGGTGCCCCATCTGGAAATACGGTGATCTAATCGGAATCAGTCGCAGTTGCGCCTGCGGCTACAATCGGCCGACCTGCTCGGAAAGGACCTGCAATGCGTCGTACGTGGCGGTGGATTCTGGGTGTGCTGCTGGCAATCGTGCTGCTCGCGGTGCTGGTCCTGTGGTTGCTGCTGCGCGGCAGCCTGGCCGAACTGGACGGCGAGCGCCCGTTGCCCGGGCTGGCCACCAAGGTCACCGTGGAGCGCGATGCGCTGGGGGTGGTCACCATCACCGCCGGCAACAAGACTGACGCCCTGCGGGCGCTCGGCCGTGTTCACGCGCAGGAACGTTATTTCGAAATGGACCTGATGCGGCGCAGTGCCGCAGGTGAACTGTCCGCCCTGTTCGGGGCGAAGGCGATCGAAGCCGACAAGCGCATGCGCGTACACCGCCTGCGCGCGCGCACCGAGGCCCATCTGCAGGACGCACTGGGCAGCGACCCTGCGGCCGTGCGCGCCTATGTGGACGGGGTCAACCAGGGCCTGGGCAGCCTGGCGGTACGGCCATGGGCCTACCTGCTGCTGCGGCAGGCGCCCCAACCGTGGCAGGCCAGCGACAGCGTGCTGGCAGGCTTGGCCATGTACGCCGACCTGCAGGACCCCAGCAACCAGTCCGAACTGGCCCTGGAGCGCATCCGCGCGGTGGTGCCGCCAGCACTGTATGCGCTGCTGGCAAACGACGGCAGCGAGTGGGATGCGCCGCTGGCCGGCACTGCCCGTGGCAACGCCCCCCTGCCTGATGCCAGCCAGCTGGACCTGCGCACGCTGAAGGCCGCGACCGGCGCGGCTGCCGAGGATGCCGACGCGGTCGGCAGCAACAATTTCGCCGTGGCCGGCGCGCTGACCGCCGATGGCCGTGCGATCGTCGCCGACGACATGCACCTGGGCCTGCGCGCTCCCAGCCTGTGGTTCCGTGTGCGCCTGCGCTACCCCGATCCACAGGCCGCGGGTGGCCAGGTCGACGTCAGCGGATTCTCGCTGCCGGGCGTGCCGGCGGTGATCGTCGGCAGCAACGGCCACGTGGCCTGGGGCTTCACCAACAGCTACATCGACACTGCCGACTTCCGCACCGAGCCAGCGGACGCTGCAGTGACCGTGCACGAGGAACGGATCGTCGTGGCCGGCGGTGCCGACGTGCGTTTCCCGGTACGCGAAACCGCGTGGGGACCGATCCTGCACACCCACGCCGATGGCAGCGGCGACGCCCTGCGCTGGGTCGCGCAGTTGCCGGGCGCGGTGCGCATGGACTTCGCCGACATGGCACGGGCCGCCGATCTGGACCAGGCCCTGCAGATTGCCGACCATGCCGGCATTCCCGCGCAGAATCTGGTGATCGGCGACCGCAGCGGGCGTATCGCGTGGCGCCTGATCGGCGCGCGGCCTGACCGTGGCCCGGGCTGTACACCGCTGGGCTTCAATGACAATCACCGCAACCCGGGCTGCGCGCCGTGGCCGATCCGCAGCGACGCCGCGCCGAGCCTGGTCGACCCCGCCTCGCATCGGCTGTGGACGGCCAACAGCCGCGTGGTGGACGAGGCGACGCTGGCCACGGTCGGCAATGGCGGCTACGACCTCGGCGCACGCGGACGGCAGATCCGCGACCTGCTGGCCACGCAGGAGCGTTTCGACGAGCACGACCTGCTGGCGATCCAGCTCGACGACCGCGCGGTGTTCCTGCAACGCTGGTGGGTGCTGCTGCACCAGGTGGTCGAGCACAGCGACGATCCGGCACTGAAGCGGTTGGGCACGGTCAGCAGCCATTGGGAGGGTCGCGCCGCGATCGATTCGGTCAGCTACCGGGTGGTGCGCGAGTTCCGCACACAGGTACTCGACACGTTGACCGATGCGCTGCTGGCACCGGCCCGGGCACCGCTGGGCGAGGATTTCCTGGCACCGCGACTGGCGCAGCTGGAAGGCGTGGCCTGGCCGATGCTGCAGCAGCGCCCGGCCAACCTGCTGCCGCCCGCGTACACGAACTGGGATGCGCTGCTGGCCGATGCGGCGCGCCGTACCGAAGCGGAGCTGTCCGCGCAGGGGCCGCTGGCGCATCGCAGCTGGGGCGAGCGCAATACCGCAGCGATCTGCCATCCGGTCGCGCGCGCCCTGCCCGCCTTCGCCAGCCGCTGGTTGTGCATGCCGGCCGATCCCCTGCCCGGCGACCGTGACATGCCGCGTGTACAGACGCCGGCGTTCGGCGCCTCGCAGCGCATGGTGGTCTCGCCCGGCCACGAGGCCGATGGCATCGTGCACATGCCGGGTGGGCAGAGCGGCCATCCGCTGTCGCCGTACTGGGGCGCCGGACATGAGGACTGGGTGCACGGCCGTCCCACCCCGTTCCTGCCCGGCAAGGCGCAGCACACGTTGACGCTGCTACCGGCCAGGTAATTGCTCGCCGGGCATGGCCCGGCGCTACCAGAGCAACGAGCCCGCGCACAGTGGATCCGAACGATATGGTAGCGCCGGGCCATGCCCGGCGGGATTCACCGCGTCAGGCCTTGCGGCGCTCGATCAGGTTCAACAGCGGCCCGGTCATCGCGGTCGTCACCAGTGCCATGATCACCAGCACCGCAAACAGGCGGTCGCCCAGCAGGCCCAGCTCGTAGCCCAGGTTGAGCACGATCAGCTCCATCAACCCGCGGGTATTCATCAGTGCACCCAGTCGCCACGCTTCGCGCGAGGCCATGCCGGTACTGCGCGCCGCGCTCCAGGTGCCCAACAGCTTGCCCACCGTGGCCACGGCGATCACCACCACGCACAACGCGATGTCACTGGTCTGCAACGCGTCGGCGCGCATGCGCAGGCCGGTCATGGCGAAGAACAGCGGCAGCAGCAGCGTCACCGCGAACGGTTCGACCCTGGCCACCAGCAGGTGCCGCAGCTGCGCGTTGGACGACACCGCCACGCCTGCAGCGAAGGCGCCGAACAGCGCATGGATGCCGAGCACTTCGGTGACCAGCGCACTGGCCAGCGACAGCAGCAGGATGCCCAGCAGCCAGCGCCCTTCGCGACCCGGCGCGATGGTCTGGCGGGCGAACCACGGCTTCACCAGTCCCAGCATCAGCGCGATGAACGCCACCACGCACAGCAGGTTGAGGCTGGCCGGCAACCAGCCGGTGGCCTGCGCTGCCGCCACGATCAGCGCCAGCAGGCACCACGCGGTCGCATCGCCCAGCGCCGCGCAGGCGATGGCAGTCTGCCCCAGCGGGGTGTGGGTGATGCCGCGATCAGCGAGGATGCGCAGCAGCACCGGGAAAGCGGTGATGCTCATCGAAATACCGACGAACAGCGCGAACGCGGTGAAACCCACGCCCTGCGGGCCATGCTGCGGGTACAGCCAGATGGCCAGGACCACACCAAGCACGAACGGCACCGCGATGCCTGCGTGGCTGACGGTGAAGGCGAATCGACGGCGCCCACGCAGCGCGCCCAGATCCAGTTCGGCACCGGCCACCAGCAGGAACATCAGCACACCCAGTTGGCTGAGCATGCCCAGCGGCCCGAGCGAAGCGGCCGGGAACAGTGCACCGTGCACCTGCGGCAGCAGGCTGCCCAGCAACAGCGGCCCCATCATCAGGCCGGCGGCCATTTCGCCGATCACGGCCGGCTGGCCGAAACGCTTCAACAGCGCGCCGGCGCCCTTGGCGACCAGCAGCAGCACCAGCAGCTGCAGCAGGAACAGGCCGAGCGGCGAGGCCAGGTGATGTGCCCAGTCACTGCCGACCACGTCTTCGGCCTTGCTGGCCACCGTCGGTAGCCCGGGGCCCGCATAGCGGGCCAGCAGCAGGCCGACCAGCAGCGGCACGCCGGCCCACACCAGGTAGCGCCAAGCCCACTTCGTCGGCCTCACGGGACCTCCGGTCTGTACGTCCATGAACATTCCCCAATGTGCAGGGGGCTGATGATACGTCCCTCGCCGCCCATGCGCTGCAGGGCTCGCCGGGCATGGCCCGGCGCTACCCGTGTGGCTGCCGCTCGGCGCGGCCGATCAGGCCAGGGCCTGCTCGTGCACGCCGGCAATGGCGCGGCCCGATGGGTCGGCGGCGGCGGCGAAGCTGGCATCCCAGGCGATCGCTGCCGGCGAGGAACAGGCGATCGACTTGCCGCCCGGCACGGTTTCAGCCGCCGCATGGCTGGGGAAGAACTGCTCGAACAGGTGACGGTAGTAGTACGCCTCCTTGGTCTGCGGCGGGTTGTGCGGGAAGCGCTTGTCGGCCGCAGCCAACACGCGGTCGCTGACCTGTGCTTCGGCGTGCGCCTTCAGGCCATCGATCCAGCCGTAGCCGACGCCATCGCTGAACTGCTCTTTCTGCCGCCACAGGATGCTGTCCGGCAGGTAGCCCTGGAAGGCTTCGCGCAATACCGCCTTCTCGATGCGGCGACCACCAAAACCGGCGCCGACCATCTTGTGCGCGGCATCGAATCGCATCGCCACGTCGAGGAACTCGCGGTCCAGGAACGGCACGCGCGGCTCCACGCCCCAGGCCATCATCGACTTGTTGGCGCGCAGGCAATCGTAGTTGTGCAGGGCATCGAGCTTGCGCACCAGTTCCTGGTGGAATTCGCGCGCGTCCGGCGCCTTGTGGAAGTACAGATAGCCGCCGAAGATCTCGTCGCTGCCTTCGCCGGACAGCACCATCTTCACCCCCATCGCCTTGATCCGGCGCGCCAGCAGGAACATCGGCGTGGAGGCGCGGATGGTGGTGACGTCGTAGGTTTCAATATGGCGGATCACCTCCGGCAGCACATCCAGGCCTTCTTCGAAGGTGTATTCGAAGCCGTGGTGGACCGTGCCCAGTGCTTCGGCGGCCACCGCAGCAGCGGCCAGATCCGGCGAGCCCTTCAGGCCGATGGCGAACGAATGCAGGCGCGGCCACCACGCTTCGCTCTGCCCGCCATCTTCGATGCGACGACGCGCATAACGTGCTGCAACGGCGGCAACCAGCGACGAATCCAGCCCGCCCGACAGCAGCACGCCGTACGGCACGTCACTCATCAACTGGCGTTCGACCGCATGTTCGAAAGCCTGGCGCAGCTCGGCGAGATCGGCCGGGCGGCCCTGCACGTCGTCGTACTCGCGCCACGGCTGCTGGTAGTAGCGCACCAGCTCACCGCTGGCGCTGTCGTAGTAGTGGCCGGGCGGGAACTGGGCAACGTCGGCACAGGTATCGACCAACGCCTTCATTTCAGAGGCGACGCGCAACCGCCCCTGCGCATCATGGCCCCAGTACAGCGGCACTACGCCGACCGGGTCGCGCGCGATCAGTACACGACCCGCACTGCGATCCCACAAAGCGAAAGCGAAGATGCCGTTGAGCTGCTCCAGCCACTGCGCCGGCGACCCGCCCTGGCGGTACAGCGCGTTGATCACCTCGCAGTCCGAGCCGGTCTGGAAGGCATAGGCCTGGGCAAGTCCGGCCTTGAGCTGCTGGTGGTTGTAGATCTCGCCGTTGACCGCCAGCGCCAGCTGCCCGTCTTCGGACAGCAGCGGCTGCGAGCCGCCTGCCGGATCGACGATGGCCAGGCGCTCGTGCACCAGCAGCGCGCCCTCGTCCAGGTACACACCGCTCCAGTCCGGGCCACGATGACGCTGGCGCTGCGACAGCTCCAGCGCATGGCGGCGCAGGGAAGGAAGATCGTCACCGGCCTGCAGGCCGAAAATACCGAAGATCGAACACATGGGTGGAACTCCTGTTGTGGGGAAGTACACGGGGGGAAGGTGTTCGACCGGCCATCCAGGCCCGGGTGGGGCTGCGCCCGGGCACAAAAAAACCCGCATCGGCCGATGCGGGTTTTCTGGTGTCCGGGCGTATGTTGCTGTCTATCTACCCAGGGCGCAGTCCCGCATCGGCCGCGCACGATTATTCGCACGCAGATTATTGCGGTTGGTGTTGTTGACGGCGGTGGCCAGGCGGATCGACATGGCATCGACCCTACCCCGCTTTCCGGCACGGCGCAACCGTTGCGTTGGCAACCACTCCGCAGAGCGCATAATGGCCCGCCGTGAAACGTGCAATGGAAATGCAACACCGCAACGGACGCAACGCGGCTCTGGCCGCCCTGATCTGCCTGGGCCTGGCCGCCTGCCAGACCCTGCCCCCACCCTCGCTCCTTCCGCCGGCTCAGCAGCAGAGCCTGGAACAACGCGGAACCGACGGCAGCTTCAAGGGGGCCTTTGATACCGCGGAAACCTTCGAGCGCTTCAACGATCCGCGCGCCATCGCCTATTACGAGCGTGCCGCAGCGGTCACCCCCTGGACCTTCCACAACACCAAGGCGGAAGAAGCCCTGGGCCGGATCTGGATCTCCGGCACGCTGCGGTATGCCGACAGCCCCCACATCAACCCTGGGCAGGTGCTGCGCGCGTCCTGGCGGCGTGGCGAACGCGCCTATCTGGCGGCGGCCTACCACGGCAATCCCTATGCGTTCTACGAACTCGCCAAGGCCTATCGCCAGCGTGGCGACGCGCAACAGGCGCTGCGCTGGGACCTGCGCGGAATGATCTACCAGCGCTACCCGAGTTCATCGTCGCGACTGCCGGATGCGGTGGCCGCGCAGGGCGACAGCGTGCATCCGCTGGTTGCGCAGATCCAGCGTCGCGCCGAGCGCGGCGATGCCGAAGCGCAGGTGGACCTGGGCGCGCTGCTGGAGAAGGGCGTGGGACTGCCGCGCGATCCGGCGCGTGCGCTGCAGCTGTACCAGCGCGCCGGCGAGAAGGGCAATGTGTTCGGCCAATACTTCGCCGGGCTGCTGCTGGGCCGCGGTGCGCCGGGCCTGGACAAGAACCCTGACGCTGCTGCCGCCTGGTTTGCCAAGGCGGAAGCACAGCAGTTCTACATGGCGGCGCCGAGCTACTGGCGCGAAGCGATCAAGCCGCCGTTCTTCAGTTTTTCGGAGTAACGCGCGCCGCTGCGCTCGCCGGGCATGGCCCGGCGACGCGGATCACACCAGCAACCGCACGCTCACCCCGGTAGCGCCGGGCCATGCCCGGCGACGCGGATCACACCAGCAACCGCACGCTCACCCGGTAGCGCCGGGCCATGCCCGGCGACGCGGATCACACCAGCATCCGCACGCTCACCCGGTAGCGCCGGGCCATGCCCGGCGACGCGGATCACACCAGCAACCGCTCCACCAGTCGCTGGTACAGCCCCGGCAGTGCTTCCAGCTCGTCCACGCGCACGTTCTCATCCACCTGGTGGATGCTGGCGTTGACCGGGCCGACTTCGATGCACTGCGCGCCCAGGGGTGCGATGAAGCGCGCATCGGAGGTGCCGCCACCGGTGCTCTCTTCCGGTGCGCGACCGGTGTGCTCGGCCAGTACCGCGCGCGCCGCTGCACGCAACGTACCTTCCGGGGTGTAGAACGGCTCGCCACTGCGGTGCCACTTCAGCGTGTACTGCAGGCCATGGCGGTCCAGCAGCGCGGTGATGTCCGCTTCCAGCTTCGCTGCATCCCAGTGCGGGTTGTAGCGGATGTTGAAATCCACCTCCAGCTCACCGGGAATCACGTTGTTGGCACCGGTGCCGGCATGGATGTTGGAGATCTGCAGGCTGGTCGACGGGAAGCTCTCATAGCCCTCGTCCCAGCGCCGTGCGCTCAGTTCGGCCAGCATGGGCGCGGCAAGATGAATCGGATTGCGCGCCTTGTCCGGGTAGGCCACGTGGCCCTGCACGCCCTGCACGCGCAGCTTGGCCGACAGGCTGCCGCGACGTCCCACGCGCAGCAGGTCACCCAGCGTGGCGGTGGAGGACGGCTCGCCGGTGATGCACCAGTCGATGCGCTGGCCACGCTCGGCGAACAGCCGCGCGACATGGCGCACACCATCGATCGCATCGCCTTCCTCATCGCTGGTCAGCAGCACCGCCAGCGTACCGGCGTGCTGCGGATGGGCCGCAACGAACTGTTCGGCAGCGATCACGAACGCGGCCACGCTGCCTTTCATGTCGGCGGTGCCGCGACCGTACAGCACGCCATCGCGGATCTGTGGCGCGAACGGATCGCTCTGCCACGCCTCGCGCGGGCCCGGCGGCACCACGTCGGTATGGCCCAGCAGGACCAGCACCGGCGCGCCGCTGCCGTGCGTGGCCCACAGGTTGTCGACCTCGCCCAGCCGCAGGTGCTCACAAGTGAAACCGGCCGCCTGCAGACGTTCACCAATCAGCGCCTGGCAACCGGCATCGTCCGGGGTCACCGACGGCCGTGCAATCAGATCGCAGGCCAGGTCGAGGACGGCGCTCACGCGCCGCCCACGCCGAAGCGCGCCTTGAAACCGTTGTCGCTGAAACCCTGGCTGACCTTGCCGTCGGCAGTCACCACCAGCGGCCGCTTGATCAACTGCGGGTACTCGCGCAGCAGCAGCTTCCATTCCGCCTCCGAATCGGCGGCCTTGCGGTTGTCCGGCAGCTGCCGCCAGGTGGTGGAGGACCGGTTGACCATCGCCGCCAGGCCACCCAGCTGGGCGGCCCATTCCAGCAGCGTTTCCGGGCTGGGTTTGTTGTCGCGGTAGTCGACGAAGGTGTACGGCACGCCGAAGCGGTCCAGCCACTTGGTCGCCTTCTTGCAGGTATCGCAGTTCTTCAGACCGTAGACGGTGGTGCTCATGCGTGCGGCCCCGTCAGTCGGCCAGGCCGCGCAGCAGGTCGTTGACGCTGGTCTTGCTGCGGGTGCGGGCATCGACCTGCTTGACGATCACCGCGCAGTACAGCGAGTGGGTACCGTCCTTGCTCGGCAGCGAGCCGGACACCACCACGCTGTACGGGGGAATGTAGCCGTAGCTGATTTCGCCGGTGGCGCGGTTGTAGATGCGGGTGCTCTGGCTGAGGAACACGCCCATGCCGATCACGCTGTGATGGCCGACGACCACGCCTTCCACCACTTCCGAACGCGCGCCGATGAAGCAATGGTCTTCGATGATGGTCGGGCTGGCCTGCAGCGGCTCGAGCACGCCACCGATGCCGGCACCACCGGACAGGTGGCAGTGCTGGCCGATCTGCGCGCAGGAACCGACGGTGGCCCAGGTGTCGACCATGGTGCCTTCACCGACGTAGGCACCGATGTTGGTGAAGCTCGGCATCAGCACCACGTCCTTGCCGAAATACGTGCCGCGACGGGCGATCGCCCCCGGCACCACGCGCACGCCGCCACGGCGGAACTTCGCCTCGTCATAGCCGGCAAAGCGCGATTCGACCTTGTCCCAGAACGGTGCCGGGCGTGCATCGACCACGGCCATGTCGTTGACGCGGAAATACAGCAGCACCGCCTTCTTCAGCCATTCGTTGACCTTCCAGCCACCATGGCCATCGGGTTCGGCGACGCGGAACTCGCCGCTTTCCAGGCCATCGATCACGCGGTTGACCAGCGGCCGGGTCGAGCCTTCCAGTTCGTGCAGGGTCAGCGTGGCGCGGCGCTCGAAGGCGCTTTCGATGCCGAACTTCAGTTCTTCCACGCCCGGCCCGGCCGGCTTGCGCAGCGACTTGCGTGCGATGTTCTCGGCGCGCGCAGCTTCGGCGGTCTTGGCCGGGACCTTCTTTGCCGGCGCCTTCTTCACTGCAGCCTGTTTCGGCACGGCGGCCTTCTTCACCGCTGCGGTCTGGCCCGCCTTCGGCTGTTGTGCAGCTTTCTTCGCAGCCGGGGCAGCGGCAGTAGTCTTTCTGGCCGCTGCGCTCTTGGCAGTCGCGGCAGTCTTCTTTGCAGGCTTGGTGGCCATCAGGCGGGGTCTCCGGCGTTTCGATCAGGGTCCAGGCAGGCCAGCATTGCGTCATGCAGCTGCTGCCGGGCGGATTCAGTCAGGGGGAGGTCGTGTTCGTCACTGATCACGAAGGTGTCTTCGGCGCGTTCGCCGAATGTGGCAATGCGCGCGTCCTGCACGCGCAGTCCCTGGTTGCGCAGCACGAACGCCACGTCGGCCAGCAGGCCGGGGCGGTCGGGCGCGACCAGGGCAAAGCGGGTCGCGCCGGGTTCATCGCGGAACTCGATGCGTGGGGCGAAACGGAAGTGGCGCAGCTGACGTGGCACCACCCGGCGCGAGGGACGCAGCCGTGCAAGGTCGCCACTGAGCGCCTCGCGCAGTGCAGCTTCCAGGTTGGCGCTGCTGCCATCGGCAAACGTATCGGCCGGGCTGACTTCAAAATTATCGAAAATCGTCTCGGACGGACCATCCAGCACGCGTGCGCGGTGGATGCCGTAACCCTTGCGGTCCAGGGTCATCACGATCGCGGCAAACAGGCCATCACGGTCCGGCGAGTGCACGAACACTTCCAGCGCCGGGTCGTCAACGCTGATCCGGCGTACCTTCACCAGCGTCTGGCCCTGCTTGATCGGCACCAGTGCGGCAGCCTGCCAGGCCAACTGTTCCGGGCGCAGGCGGATGAAACCTTCGTCAGGCATCACCGCGAACTGGCGGTCGATGGTGGCATCGTCGTAGCCCTGCTCGCGCACCAGCGCACGCACGCTGTCGCGCGCTTCGGCCACGCGCTCGGCGGCCGGCACCGGATGCTCCAGGCCCTCGCGCAGCGCGCGGCGGGTAGCGAAATACAGATCGGCCAGCAGCCGGTCCTTCCACGCGTTCCACAACTTCGGGCTGGTGCCGGCGATGTCTGCGCAGGTCAGCAGATAGAGGTAATCCAGGCGGTCGCGGCTGCCGACCAGGGTCGCGAAGCGATGGATCACGTCGGCATCGGCGATGTCCTGCTTCTGCGCGGTCACCGACATCCGCAGGTGCTGTTCGACCAGCCAGGCCACCAGTTCGGTATCCGAACCACTCAGCCCCTGCGCGTGGCAGAACGCCCGTGCATCGACCGCGCCCAGTTCGGAATGATCGCCGCCGCGCCCCTTGGCGATGTCGTGGAACAGGCCGGCCAGCAGCAGCAGTTCGGGCTTGCGCAGGCGCGGCCAGACTTCGTGGGCGATGGAGAAACGTTCATCGGCGCGACTGCTGGCGAACAGCCCCATGTTGCGCAGGACCATCAGCGTGTGCTGGTCGACGGTGTAGACATGGAACAGGTCGAACTGCATGCGCCCGCTGACCTGGGCGAATGCAGGAATCCACTGCCCGAGCACGCCCAGCCGCGCCATGCGCGAAAGCGTGTCGACCGGGCGCTGGCCACGCAGCAGGGCCATGAACTGTTCGCGCGCGTCAGGGTCTGCCTGGTCATAGGCAGGCAGCGACGGCAGCGATTCGGCCAGCGCGCGCGCGGTCAACGAATGCAGGCCACGGATCTGCGGATTGTTCGCCCAGCTGGCGAACAGCGCGAAGACCTGGCCGATGTCAGCATTCGGCCAGTCGGCATCGTTGGCCGCCAGGTAGCCACGGCGCAGCGCGAACCCCACGGTCAGCGGCTCAGGCTGTGCCTCGCCATCGAACTGTTCCTCGAAACGCTGCAGCAGACGATCACTGATCCGCCGCACCACCGAAGCGGCGCGGTAGAAGCCCTGCATCATCTTCTCGACGCCCAGGCTCTCGGCATCGTCCTCAAAGCCCAGGCGCGCGGCCAGGGTCTTCTGGTAATCGAAGCGCAGGCGCTCTTCCGGGCGTCGCGCCACCAGGTGCAGGCCGAAGCGCAGTCGCGCCAGCACCGCACGTTCGCGCTTCAGCGCCGCGGCCTCGTCAGCGCCCAGGTGGCCCAGGCCGACCAGCGCTTCCAGATCGCGCACGCCAAACGCACGCAGCGCCATCCAGCCCAGCGTGTTGAGATCGCGCAGGCCGCCGGGGCCATCCTTCAGGTCCGGCTCCAGGTTGTCGGCGGTGTCGCCGAAACGCTGGTGGCGGTTGCGCAGTTCCTCCAGCTTGGCCAGGAAGAACGCACGCGGCGGCCACAGTTCGCGGTCATCCACTGCCGCACGCAGCGCACGCCGCGCCGCCTCATCGGCCATCAGCGGGCGCGCTTCGATCAACGCCGTCAGCACGGTCTGGTCGGCCGCAGCTTCGCTGCACTGCCCGCCCGAACGCACCGCGTGGCTGACCGCCAGGCCGCAATCCCACAGCAGCGCGAACAGGCGCGCGAGCGCCTCCTCATGGGCCAGCTGCGCCTGCGGATCGCCGAACACCAGCAGGTCGATGTCCGAGCGCGGGAACAGTTCACCGCGCCCATAGCCACCGACCGCAAACAGCGACAGGCCACTGTCGGCCGGCAGGCAGCGCTGCCACGCATGGCGGATCAGGTGATCGGCCGCGCGCGCGCGCAATGCCAGCAGGCGCTCGATGTTGTCGCCCTGGTCGAAGCGGCGGTACAGGCGCGTATCGGCCTGCTGCAGCGCGTCGCGCGCGGCAGCAGCCCAGTCCGGGTCGTTGAGCGACGCGGCCGGCGTGTCCAGCAGCGAACTCGCCGGCAGCATCGTCAGGAGACCTGCGACTCGCCCGGCGACAGGGTCAGCACGTCCACGCCGGTCTCGGTGACGGCGATCATGTGCTCCCACTGTGCCGACAGCTTGCGATCCTTGGTCACCACGGTCCAGCCATCGGGCAGCACCTTGTTGTAGCGGGTGCCCTCGTTGATCATCGGCTCGATGGTGAAGGTCATGCCCGGCTGCAGCACCAGGCCCTGGCCCGGACGGCCGTAATGCACCACCTGCGGTTCATCGTGGTAGACCTTGCCGATGCCGTGGCCGCAGTACTCGCGCACCACGCTGAAACGCTCGCCTTCGGCGTAGCTCTGGATCGCATGGCCGACGTCGCCCAGGGTTGCGCCCGGACGCACCGCGCGGATGCCGCGCCACATCGCTTCATAGGTGGCGTCGACCAGGCGCTTGGCCATCACCGACGGGGTGCCGACGAAGTACATCCGGCTGGTGTCGCCATGCCAGCCGTCCTTGATGACGGTGACGTCGATATTGATGATGTCGCCATCCTTGAGGACCTTCCCTTCGCTGGGAATGCCGTGGCAGATGACATTGTTGACCGAGGTGCACACGGTCTTGGGGAAGCCGCGGTAGCCGACGTTGGCCGGAATGGCGCCCTGCACGTTCACGATGTGGTCGTGGCAGATGCGGTCCAGTTCCTCGGTCGTGACACCGGGCTTGACGTGGGGGGTGACGATGTCGAGCACTTCGCTGGCCAGGCGGCCGGCGATGCGCATCATCTCGATTTCCTGCGGGGTTTTGATATTCACGCTCATGGCTCCCATTATCGCCGATCCGGCCGCAATCTGAACGAACGCCACCCAACTGGCGATCCGGGGCATGCACGGATCCGGCAAGGAACGTGAAAGCGTGATGGGCCACACCCTTTCGACCGCATGTTTCTCACGGAATACAGACACTTGCGGTGCCTACGCTGGTCCCACTGTCGTCAAATCGGCGCCGAACGTGCCGACTTCGCGCTGTTCAACGGACCTTCGGGTCAGGGAGGTTGTCCATGCGATCCACCGTTCGTTCCCCCTGGGCTTGGGCCTTGGCCCTGCTGGTGGCTGGCCCGGCCGCCGCCGCCGACACCACTACGTTCAACGTCACCCTGGTGGTCACCAAGGCCTGCACCATCACTGCGGCCGCCGCCACCAACGTCGATTTCGGTACCGCCGCCTCCACCACCGCCACCCCGACCCTGGGCCAGGGCACCGTAACCGCACAGTGTTCGGCGCTGACCCCGTACACCATCTCGCTCAACGCCGGTGCCAATGCCGGTACGGCCAATGACGTCACCACGCGGCGGATGAAGAACACCAACGCAGCAGTGACGGCCAACAACTACGTGGGCTACCAGCTCTACCAGGATGCCGCGCATACCCTGGTGTGGGGCGCCACCACGGGCACCAACACCCAGGCCGGTATCGGCACCGGCCTGGCGGTGCCCTACATCGTCTACGGCCAGATCCTCAACCTGAGCACGGCCAACGCTGCGACCGGCAACTACCTGGATACCGTTACCGCCACGATCACCTATTGATGGAGCACGCCCGCATGGCCGGATCCCGCCCGTGGCGCGCCACCGGCGTGGCGCTGCTCGTTCTCAGCCTGCTGCTTTGGGTTTCCGCGGCCTCGGCGACCAGCCTGCAGGTCGCGCCCACCAGCCTGCAGCTGGAGGCACGCCAGCGCGCCGGCGAACTGTGGTTGACCAACAGCGGCACCTCGCCGGTGAAGCTGCAGGTCCGGATATTCCGTTGGGTGCAGCAGGACGGCAACGAACAGCTGCTGCCCACCGAAGACCTGCTGGCCACGCCGCCGATGCAGGAGTTGGCCGCCGGCCAGCAGCAGCTGGTACGGGTCATGCGCGCCGTGGCCGACGCACCGGCTGCGCAGCAGTACTACCGGTTGATCGTCGACGAGGTGCCCGATCTGGCCACGCGCACCGAAGGCATGCAGTTCGTGCTGCGCTATTCCATCCCGGTATTCGTGCAACCCGGCGCTGGCAGCCGGCTGGCACCGCAGCTGCACGCCCGCCTGGTGCGGCTGGACGACGGTCGCAACGGCGTGGAAGTAGGCAATACCGGCAACAGCTATGCGCAGATCGCCGACCTCGCCCTAGGCAGCCCGGAGCGGCCGCGCATCGTCCATCCCGGCCTGCTGGGCTATGTGCTGCCCGGCCAGGTCATGCGCTGGCCGCTGGAGCGCACGGCGATCGACCGCGACAACGACCAGATCACGGCCAAGCTCAATGGCGAGTCGGAACAGACGTCGCTGCCGCCACCACCGGCTCGCTGAGGCGCTGATGAGCGCAGCGCTCGGTGCGGCCCTGTCCCCGGCGGCTCATGCAGCCGATGTCTCCGGGGTCTCCGCCGATGCCCTGCTGCCGCCACCAACCCCACTCACGGCCAACCAGACGCTGTACCTGGACGTGACCCTCAACAGCACGCCGCGCGGCCTGCTGCCCTTCACCGACAACCGTGGCCGCCTGCAGGCCAGCCCCGAAATCCTGCGCCAGCTTGGCTTCAACGCCAGCGGCGATGCCCCGGTATACCTCGACCAGATCAGCGGTGCGGTGGTGCGCTATGACGCGCACCTGCAGACCCTCGCGCTGGACGTGCCACTGGACCAGTTGACCCTGCCCACGACCGTGCTCAGCCGCCCGCAGGTCCGCGCTTCCCGCGGCAGCGCCTCGCCCGGCGTCCTGCTCAATTACGACCTGTACGGCAGCCGTGTCGACAGCCTCGGCAACCTTACCCTGAGCTCTGAACTGCGAGTGTTCGGCATCGGTACCGGCACCTTCGAGAACACCGCCGTCAGCCGTCGCTACCAGACCGGAGACCGCCACTGGCGCAGCGAAAGCGTACGCCTTGATACGCGCTGGACACTGGATTTCCCGGACAAGGCGCTGACCCTGGAGGTTGGCGACTTCTACAGCGGCTTTGTCGACTGGAGCCGGCCGGTACGCCTGGGCGGCCTGCAGATCGGGCGCAATTACGGGCTGCAGCCGTATCGCGTCCTCACCCCCACCCCGGCCTTCCTCGGCCAGGCGGTGGTGCCATCGACGGTCGAGCTGTATGTCGATGGCCTGCGCCAATACAGCGGCCAGGTACCGGTCGGGCCGTTCCAGCTGGCGGCGCAGCCGGGCATCAGCGGTACCGGCAGCGCGCAGGTGGTGGTTACCGATGCCTTCGGACGCATGCAGACCCTGGATTTCAGCTTCTACGGCACCCAGCAGCTGCTGGCCAAGGGCCTGTCGGACTGGTCGCTCGGCGTCGGCCAGCTGCGCGAGCAGTTCGGCGAACGCTCCTTCGCCTACGACGACCGTACCGTGGCAAGCGCCAGCTGGCGCGGCGGCGTCAGCGACACATTCACCGGTGAAGCACATGCCGAGGGCGGCGGCGGCCTGGCCCAGGCCGGCGTGGGTGGCTGGTGGCTGCTGGGCGGCGCCGGCGTGCTCAATGCCGCCTATGCCCACAGCCGCTACCAGGGCCTGCAGGGCGGACAGTGGGCGCTGGGGTACAGCTGGAACAACCGGCGCTTCAATTTCAACCTGCGCAGCGTGCGCAGCCACGGCGACTACCGCGACCTGGGCGCGCTGCAGGCCAACCTGCCGCCCAGCATCAGCGAGCAGGCCACGGTCGGCCTGGACCTGTTGCGCCTGGGCACCCTCAGCGCCAGTTACCTTCGCCTGCGCTACCCCGATGGCGATGACAACCGTTATGCCAGCCTGTTCTGGTCACGCAGCTGGAGCCCGCGCTGGTCGGCCTACCTGTCGGTCAACCAGAACCTGGACGACAGTGATGACCGCAGCGTCTACCTGTCGCTGACCGCAAGCCTGGGCAACAACCGCCAGGCCAGCCTGTCCAGCCAGCGCAATGGCGACCGCCAGAGCTGGGTCGCCGATGTCACCCAGCCGGTCCCGGGCGACGGCAGCGCAGGCGGTATCGGTTGGCGCGCGCAGGTCCGCCACGGCGACGGCGGCAGCGGCGGCCTGGCCGAAGTCGGCATCCTCAACGATGTCGGCCGCTACGCCTTCGGTGCCTCCCGCCAGGCGGGCCTCAACTACGCCTATGGCAGCGCCAGCGGCAGCCTGGTGTGGATGGCCGGGCACACCTTCGCCGCCCGCGAAGTCGCCGATGCCTTCGCCGTGGTCAGCACGAATGGCGTTGGCGGTGTGCCGGTGCGGCTTGAGAACCGCCTGATCGGTGCCACCGACGAGCGTGGCCTGCTGCTGATCAGCCCGCTGCTGTCCTGGCAGCGCAACCGCGTCTCCATCGACACCCTGGACCTGCCGGCGGACATGCGCGCTGATCGCATCGAGGACTGGGTGACACCCCGCCAGCGCGCCGGCACCGGCCTGACCTTCAACCTGCGTTCGCGCGCGTCATTGCGGCTGATCCTGCAGGACATGCGGGGGCAACCGCTGGAGGTGGGCAGCGAAGTGCAGCTGCCCGATGGCCGCCAGGCCACCGTCGGCTACGACGGCCTGCTGTACCTGGAGGACGTTGCACCTGGCAGCGTGCTGTACATCACCAGCAGCGGTGGCCAGTGCCGGGTCCGCGTGCCGGCACCGCAGGTGGTCGCCGTCGGGGCCAGCGCGCGCCCGGTCCCGCTGCAATGCGTGCCGGAGGTGGCGCCATGAGGATGCTGCTGCTCGGCCTGCTGCTTCTGGCCGGCCTGATCGCCAGTGCACCGACACGCGCGGCCGCGACCTGCACCGCCACCGCCGACGCGCTGCTGCCCTTCGGCAACGTCAGCAGCGGTGCGGCAGGCGCCACCACCGGCACCTTGAACATCACCGTGAACTGCTCCACCGCCGCACTCAGCCTGATCGCCACCACCGGCATCCGCGTCTGCATCGGCCTGGGCAATGGCACCGGCGGCACCAGTACTTCGCCGTGGCGGACAATGGTCAACGGCAGCAGTGATCCGCTCAATTTCCAGATCTACAACGTCGCCAACTACAGCGAAGTCACCGGCCTGGCACCGCGCGGCACACCTCCCGCACAGGAGCTGACGATGACCTACAACGTGCCGCTGATCGGCGGCTCCGGCAGCCGTACCACGCAGTTGTTCGCACAGATCCCGGCCAACCAGGTGCTGGCCTCCGGCAACTACAGCAGCACCTTCACCGGGGCCAACGTGGTGCTCACCTGGGCCTGGAACGAGGTGCTGCTGGGCACCGCCACCGTGCCGGCCACCTGCAATGGCGGCGCTACCGGCACCAACACCGCCAGCAATGCCTTCACCTTCAATGCCACTGCCACCGTGCTGCCGCAATGCGGCAGCTACCTCACCACCACCATGGATTTCGGCAACGTCACCGGCGGCATTCCCGCCAACATCGACCAGACCGCCACCCTCACCCTGACCTGCCTCAAGCGCACCGCCTACCAGGTCGGCCTGAACAACGGTCAGAACAACCCGGCCCTTACCACCACCCGGCGCATGCGCACCACCATCGGCGGCAACAGCTATTACCTGACCTACGAGCTGTACCGGGACGCTGCGCGCAGCCAGCGCTGGGGCAATACGCTCACCGTGGACACCTTCAGCGGCGTCGGCACTGGCAGCGCGCAGACACTGAACATATTCGGGCGTGTGCCTCCCGTTGCCGGACAGCCTCCGGCGGGCACCTACAACGACCTGGTGCAGGTGACGATCACCTACTGAGGGGAACCCGCTCTACAGAATCCCCCCTGTCGGCCGATACCGCGCATCAAGTCGACAACACGGTGGATCGCAGGTGGTTCGGGCAGTACTGATCGGAGCGATGTCCATCGCCAGCACGACAGCGTGGGCCGACCCGGCGCCCGTCCCAATGCAGATCCGCCTGACCGTGGTTGAAGGCTGCGTCGGCACGGAGGGCGGCCCACGTTGCCCGGTGCCACAGCAGCACAGCGACGGCAGTCACCTGCCGCCCCAGGTCCGTGAACTGGCCCCGCCAGCGCAGGACGAGCAGGGGCATTCGCTGCCCGAACCGCCCACCACCTATTACTGATGCACCGGCTGCTGCCCCTGTTGATGGCACTGCTGCCCATGCCCTTGCAGGCGCTGGACCTGATGCCGACCACCCTGCACCTGCCGGCTGCGCAGGGGCGGACCGAGCTGTGGCTGCACAATCCTGGCCCCGGGCATTGGCGCGGCCAGGTGCAGATCTGGGCGTGGGACCAGCAACAGGATGCGGAACACCTGCAGCGCAGCGGGCAGGTGCTGGCCAGTCCGACCTTGCTGGACCTGCCGGCCGGCGCCCGCCAGCGCGTGTGGTTGCTGCCGGCGTCGTCCGCGCCTGTGGCCGCTGAACAGGCATTCCGTATCATCCTGGCACCGGCAGAACCGGCCATGCCGCGCTATTCACTGCCCCTGTTCCGCAGCGAACCGGTCGGCCCAGCGTCCCCCTGCCTGCAGGCAGAGCTGGCGGTCAACGGGTCGCAATTCATGCTGAGACTGTTGAACAGTGGCACCCGGCACGCGCGCTTGAGCGACCTTGCCTATGAGACGGCTGGCGGCCAGCGCAGCCAGCTGTTGCCCGGTCTTGCCGGCTACGTACTGGCGGCGCGCCAGCGCCAGTGGCAGCTGCCGCCGCGCGCCGATGGCTACGCAGGCGGCAGGTTCCATGCCCGCCTGCAGGACGGAACGGAGGTCATCCTGGCGGCGCGGGCACCCGCAATTGCAGCGAGCCAGCCAAGCGGGCTATAATTGCCCGGATGTCCTGCCGCCCCGTGCGCGGGACACCGTCCACACCGGACGTCACCGGTGAATCCACACCTGCTGCCCCCATCCGTGCCGGGGTGCTCCGCAAGGAGTTCGGCCACGGAGGCAACAGGGAAGCCCAACCCCGGAACCTTCAGCGCTTCCACGCGTCCCGCATACCTATCCCGCGGGCGGAATCGCAGGTTCCCCATCAGGAGTTCTGCAATGCCTCAGGTCACCATGCGTCAGATGCTGGAAGCCGGCGTCCACTTCGGCCACCAGACCCGCTACTGGAACCCGAAAATGGCTCCGTACATCTTCGGCGCCCGCGGCAAGATCCACATCATCAACCTGGAAAAGACCGTCCCGCTGTTCAACGATGCGATGAACTTCATCTCGTCGGTTGCCCAGAAGCGCGGCACCATCCTGTTCCTGGGCACCAAGCGCAGCGCGCGTGAGTCGATCCGCGAAGAAGCCGAGCGTTGCGGCATGCCGTTCATGAACCAGCGTTGGCTGGGCGGCACCCTGACCAACTTCCGTACCGTCAAGCAGTCGGTTGCCCGCCTGAAGGAACTGGAAGCCGGTGAATCCGACGGCACCTTCGAGAAGCTGGTCAAGCACGAAGTGCTGGGCCTGCGTCGCGAGCGCGACAAGCTGGAAGCCTCGCTGGGCGGCATCAAGGACATGAACCGTCTGCCGGACGCGATCTTCGTCATCGATATCGGCCACGAAGACATCGCCATCAAGGAAGCCAAGAAGCTCGGCATCCCGGTGATCGCCGTCGTCGATACCAACTACAACCCGGAGCTGGTGGATTACGCGATCCCGGGCAACGACGACGCCATCCGTGCCGTGCAGCTGTACGCACGCGCCGCTGCTGACGCCGTGCTGGAAGGCAAGGCTGCTGCACCGCACGCTGCCACCGTCCGTGAAGAAGAGTTCGCCGACGCTCCGGCCGAAGAAGGCAAGCCGGCTCGCCGCGCTCCGGCCAAGAAGGCTGCTGCCGACAAGGGCGAAGCCCAGGCCTGATCCAGGCCCCGGTGGGCGCCACGCGCCCACCTTTCCTGTCCGCTGCCGATGGCGCGACGACAGGAAACTGTCACACGGGCCGGCCACCATGCCGGCCCAACCCCTTTCTTTCGTGAGGTAATCCCGTGGAAATCACTGCTTCCCTGGTCAAGGAACTGCGCGAGCGCACTGGCGCCGGCATGATGGAATGCAAGAAGGCGCTCACCGAGGCCGGCGGCAACATCGACGCCGCTGCTGAAGCGCTGCGCAAGTCCGGCGCTGCCAAGGCCGACAAGAAGGCTGACCGCGTGGCCGCCGAAGGTCGTCTGGGCCTGGCCCAGGACGGCGGCAAGGCCGTGCTGGTCGAGATCAACTCGGAAACCGACTTCGTCGCCAACGACATCAACTTCAAGAACTTCGTCGATTCCGTCGCTGCCGCTGCACTGGCATCGGGCGCCGCCGACGTGGAAGCCCTGAAGTCGGCCACCCTGCCGACCGGCCAGACCGTCGAAGAAACCCGCGCGACCGCCGTGCAGACCCTGGGTGAGAACATCCAGATCCGTCGCCTGGTCAAGCTGGACACCACCGGCAACGTCGGTTCCTACGTCCACACCAACGGCAAGGTCGGCGTGCTGGTCGACCTGATCGGCGGTGACGCCGAACTGGCTCGCGGCCTGGCCATGCATGTGGCCGCGCTGAAGCCGCCGCACAACAAGGCTGCCGATGTGCCGGCCGAGTTCGTGGAAAAGGAAAAGGAAATCGAACTGGCCAAGATGTCCGAGAAGGACAAGTCCAAGCCGGCCGACATCCTGGAAAAGATCATCAGCGGCAAGATCAACAAGATCGTCAGCGAAGTGACCCTGTACGGCCAGAGCTACGTCCTGGACGGCGACAAGACCGTCGAGCAGGTGGTCAAGGCCGCCGGCGCCGACGTGGCTGGCTTCCAGCTGCTGGTCGTTGGCGAAGGCATCGAGAAGGTGGTGGAAGACTACGCCGCCGAAGTTGCCAAGGCGATGCAGGTCTGATTCCAGCCTCACGGCTGTAATGAAACCAGAAGGAGCCGCGGGAAACCGCGGCTCTTTTTTTATGCCGGTGGGCCTGCGGGTGCCCTTCACCTGTGGGTGGCCGAATCTGTGGGTGCGCACCGCTGGTGCGCACACCGACACCTTTGCGTTGCACGCGAATCAAGCCGATACTCGGCAAAGGGAACCTGCAGTCACATAACAGGAACGAAATTCGCAGACTGTGATGCATTCCTAGGTATTCTTGTCCTAATGGAATTGAACGACCCGACATGCCTCCCGAGCTGACAGCTGCACTGGCGCTTTGCCGCAACCTCCCCTCGCCGCCCGGTATTGCCCTGCGCATCATCGAACTGGCCCAGGACCCGGAGGCGGACATCGCTACCGCTGCGGACATCATCGCCATCGACATGGCGCTGAGTGCGCGCATGCTGCGTATCGCCAATTCACCGCTGTATGCCAGCCGGCGCCGGATCGAGAACCTCGGCCAGGCGCTGACCATGCTCGGGCTCAACGCTACGATCAGCCTCGCCCTGGGCTTCACTGTCACTCAGGGCCTGACCGGCAAAGGCGGCGCCGACCACGACCTGCGCCAACGCGCCTGGAAGCGCAGCATCCTCAGCGCGCTGGCGGCCAGCCAGCTCGGCCAAGCGCGCGGCCTGCGCAGGCTGGAGGAGCTGATGCTGGCCGGACTGCTGCAGGACATGGGCGTGCTGTGCCTGGCCCAGGCCGAATCCGAACGCTACCTGCCCTTGCTGCGCGAAGCGCGCGACAACCCCGACCTGATCGCGCGCGAGCGCCAGGAACTCGGCTGCAGCCACGCCGACGTCGGTGCATGGGTGGCCGAGGAGTGGGGCCTGCCGCGCTA
This sequence comes from Stenotrophomonas sp. 2694, assembly GCF_040548715.1. Classification (NCBI taxonomy): domain Bacteria; kingdom Pseudomonadati; phylum Pseudomonadota; class Gammaproteobacteria; order Lysobacterales; family Lysobacteraceae; genus Stenotrophomonas; species Stenotrophomonas sp. 2694. The sequence goes on along the minus strand of NZ_JBEPSG010000002.1, from coordinate 380,926 downwards.
CCTGGTGGACAGCATCCGCCACAGCGAAGACGAAGGCACCGCCGAAAATCCGTTCCAGGCCTGCGTACAGCTGTCTGGCGCGGTCGCCGACATCTGGCTGGATGAAGACGCCGATGGCGCACGCGAACGCGCCCTGCAGCAGGTCCACGACCGCCTGCAGATGGACAGCGCCCGCTTCGACCAGGTGCTGGCGCGGATCAGCGAAGCGCTGCCGGACATCGCCAGCCTGTTCGAGAACGGCCTGAACTCGCCGGCACGCGTGCGTGAACTGATCGACCACGCCCAGGAACTGGCCACCCTGCGCAACCTGCGCGAACTGCAGGATGCCGACCAGGCCCGCCGCCGCGCCGATGAATTCGAGGCCCGCGCCAAGCGCCTGGCCGACCAGGCCCATCGCGACGCGTTGACCGGCGTCCTCAACCGCCGCCAGCTCGAAGCCGTGCTGGAACAGGAATTCCTGCGCGCCGGCCGCCATGGCTGGCCGTTGTCGGTGGCCTTCATCGACCTGGACGATTTCAAGAAGATCAACGATGCGCACGGCCACCTGACCGGCGACGAGGTGCTGCGCGCCTTTGCCGGCAAGCTGCAGGGGCAGCTGCGCAACAGCGACACCGTGGCCCGCTTCGGCGGCGAGGAGTTCGTCGCGCTGCTGCCCAATACCAGTGAGTCGGTGGCCCTGGACGTGATCCGCCGGGTACTGGCGAACATCGTCGCCACCCCGATGGCGGAACTGGAAGGTGGCCCGCTGTTCATCACCTTCTCGGCCGGTGTGGCCACCCAGGGCGGCTACGAGCGCTTTGCCGGCGTGCAGGACCTGCTGCGCGCCGCCGATGACGTGCTCTACCGCTCCAAGAACCTGGGTCGCAACCGGGTCATCGCACGCTCTCCCGGCGAACTGGGGCATGATGAACTGTCTGCCACCGCTGGCGCCGAGCTGGGCTGAATGGTGCGCCCCGGATGCACGGGGCACACCGGTATTTTGCGCCGCAGTGCACAAAACGCTTTGGCCGCGCGCCGCTTGCGCGTAGAATCGCCCGCGATTTCCACGCACCCGAGGTCCCTATGTCCAAGCTCGCCTATCGCCGCATCCTGTTGAAACTTTCCGGGGAGGCGCTGATGGGAGATGAGGACTACGGCATCGACCCCAAGATCATCAACCGCCTGGCCCGTGAAGTCGTCGAGGCCCAGCAGGCCGGCGCCGAAGTCGCCCTGGTCATCGGTGGTGGCAACATCTTCCGCGGTGCTGGCCTGGCCGCTGGCGGCATGGACCGCGTCACCGGCGACCAGATGGGCATGCTGGCCACGGTCATCAACGCGCTGGCCATGCAGGATGCGCTGGAGAAAGTGGGCGCAAAGGCCCGCGTGATGAGCGCGATCAAGATCAACGACGTGTGCGAGGACTACATCCGCCGCCGCGCCATCCGCCACCTGGAAAAGGGCCGCCTGGTGATCTTCGCCGCTGGCGTCGGCAGCCCGTTCTTCACCACCGACTCGGGCGCCGCCCTGCGCGCGATCGAGATCGGCGCCGACCTGCTGCTGAAGGCAACCAAGGTCGATGGCGTGTACGACAAGGATCCGAACAAGTACAGCGACGCTGTCCGCTTCGACAGCCTGAGCTACGACGAAGTGATCCGCCGTGGCCTGGAAGTGATGGATACCGCCGCCTTCGCCTTGGCCCGTGACAGCGACCTGCCGATGCGCGTGTTCGACATGGGCCAGCCGGGCGAGCTGCTGAAGATCCTGCACGGCGAGAACATCGGCACCCTCGTCCAGGGCCGCGATCCGGCCTGAGGCTGAGCGCAAGGCGACCTCCGGGCCGATTCAGGCCCGGCGGCGTCCCGTATTCGCCTATAATCGCCCGATTCCAGTTACATCCAGGACCCTGGCGATGCTCAACGACATCAAGAACAACGCGCAGACGCGCATGGCCAAGAGCATCGACGCTCTTAAGCACACCCTCACTTCGATCCGCACCGGCCGCGCAACGCCGGCCCTGCTGGACCGTGTCACGGTCAATGCTTACGGCAACGCCAGCACGCCGCTGAACCAGGTAGCGTCCGTCTCCAACGCCGACGCCCACTCCCTGCTGGTCACGCCCTTCGACAAGAGCATGATCAAGGAGATCGAAAAGGGCCTGTACAACATCGAGCTGACCCCGAACACCATCGGCACCTCGATCCGCGTCAACCTGCCGCCGCCGACCGAAGAGCGCCGCAAGGAACTGGCCAAGCAGGTACAGAAGGAAGGCGAAGGCGCCAAGATCGCCGTGCGCAACATCCGCCAGGATGCGAACAAGGAAATCGCCAAGCTGCTGAAGGACAAGGCGATCAGCGAAGACGACAAGAAGCGCGGCGAAGACGATATCCAGAAGTTGACCGATGCCAACATCAAGGATATCGACAAGGTCGTCGCCGACAAGGAAAAGGAACTGATGTCGGTCTGAAGTCGATGCCTTCAGTCCCGCCTCCCCTGCCGTCCGCCCTCCCGCGCCACGTCGCCATCATCATGGATGGCAACGGGCGTTGGGCACAGCAGCGCCGTCGCCCCCGCGTGATCGGCCATCGAGCCGGCGCGCGCGCGGTAAACCGCACCATCGAGCGCTGCCTGGAACTGGGCATTCCGGCGCTGACCCTGTTCGCGTTCTCCAGCGAGAACTGGGGCCGGCCGCAGGAAGAAGTCGATGCGTTGATGAAGCTGTTCCTCGGCGCGCTCGACCGCGAAGTGGACGAGCTGCATCGGCGCGGCGTGCGCGTGCGCTTCATCGGCGAACGCGAGCGCTTCGGTGCTGCCCTGGTCAGCCGCATGCAGCTGGCCGAACAGCGCACCGCTGACAACCGCGCCCTGACCCTGTCGATCGCCGCCAGCTATGGTGGCCGTCAGGACATCGCCCGTGCCGCACGCGCACTGGCTGTTGAAGTTGCAGCCGGCCGCCTGCTTCCCGAGCAGATCGACGAATCCCTGCTGGGGCGACAGGTGGCCCTGGCCGACCTGCCGCCACCGGACCTGTTCATCCGCACCGGCGGCGATACCCGCATCAGCAATTTCCTGCTGTGGCAGCTGGCGTATACCGAGCTGTGGTTCACCGAAGCGCTGTGGCCGGATTTCGATGCCGCGCAGCTGCAGCTGGCGCTGGATGCCTACGCCAGCCGTGAGCGCCGCTTCGGCCTGACCAGCGCCCAGATCGCCGCCCTGGCCACCGAGACGTCCAGCCCATGACCAAGACCCGAGTCCTCGCCGCGCTGATCATGGCGCCGGTCGCCATTGCGGCGATCCTGTTGCTGCCCACGCAATGGCTGGCCGCCGCCGCCGCTGCCGTGCTGCTGATCGGCCTGTGGGAATGGCTGAAGCTGGCCGACGTCGAAGACACCCTCGCCCGCACCGTGCTGCTGGTCCTCAACCTGGTGCTGATGGTGCTGCTGGTGTGGGCCGATGCTGGCACCCTGGTGCTGTTCCAGATCGCGACCCTGGTGGGCGTGGCATGGTGGCTGGGCGCGCTGGTGTGGCTGCGCTTCTTCAACTTCGGCGCGCAGCCTGGCAGTCCGGCGCGCATCCTCAAGCTGCTGGCCGGCACCCTGGCCATCGTGCCGGCGTGGGCTGCGCTGGTGCTGATCCATGCCGGCGGCGACCCGCCCGGCCATCAGGGCCACCTGTGGCTGCTGGCCGCACTGGCACTGGTCTGGGCCGCTGATTCGGGCGCCTACTTCGCTGGCCGTCACTTCGGCAAGCACAAGCTGGCACCGCGGATCAGCCCGAACAAGACCTGGGAAGGCCTCGTCGGCGGGCTGATCGCCGGCGTTGCGGTGGCCGTCGGCCTGGGCTGGCTGGCCGGCATCGATGCCGCGCACCTGCCCGGCCTGCTGGTTACCTCGGTGGTGGCCGTATTCGCCTCGGTACTGGGCGACCTGTTCGAAAGCCTGATCAAGCGCCATGCCGGCGCCAAGGATTCAGGCCACCTGATCCCCGGCCACGGCGGCGTGCTCGACCGCGTCGACGGCGTGCTGGCGGCCATCCCGGTGTTCGCACTGGGCAAGGAAATCTTCGGGTTCTGACCATGGAAGCTGCTGCAGACCTGCGCCGGGTCGCCGTATTCGGCGCCACCGGCTCGATTGGTGCCTCCACGCTTGACGTGATCGCCCGCCATCCGCTGCGGTACCAGGCCACCGTGCTTGCCGCCGGCCGCCAGGTACAGGCGCTGCTGGCCCTGTGCCGGCAGCACCGGCCCGCGCATGCGGTGATCGCCGATGAAACCCTGTATGCCGAACTGCGCGACGGCCTGCGCGAAGCCGGCCTGGCCACCCAGGCCCACGCCGGCCATGCCGCGCTGGACCAGCTGGCGGCCAGCGACGCCTGCGACACCGTGGTTGCCGCGATCGTCGGCGCCGCCGGCCTGTCCTCGACCCTGGCCGCCGCCGCGGCCGGCAAGCGCATCCTGCTGGCCAACAAGGAATCGCTGGTACTGGCCGGCGAACTGCTGACCCGTACCGCCGAACGTGCCGGCGCCGAGATCATCCCGATCGACAGCGAGCACAGTGCGATCTTCCAGTGCCTGCGTTCACGGGATGCCAGCCTCGACGGTGCCGGCGTGCGCCGCATCCTGCTGACCGCCTCGGGTGGCCCATTCCGCGGGCGCAGCCGCGCCGAACTGCAGCAGGTCACCCCGGCCCAGGCCGTGGCGCATCCGAAGTGGTCGATGGGGCCGAAGATCTCGGTCGATTCGGCGACGTTGATGAACAAAGGCCTGGAGGTCATCGAGGCCCACCACCTGTTCGGCATCCCCGGCGAACGCATCGAGGTGCTGGTACACCCGCAGAGCCTGGTGCATTCGCTGGTGGAGTTCGTTGATGGCTCCACGCTGGCGCAGATGGGCCTGCCGGACATGCGCACCACCCTGGCCGTAGGCCTGGGCTGGCCGCAACGGATCGAATCGGGCGTGTCCGGGCTGGACCTGCTCGCCCAGGGCCGGCTGGATTTCGAGGCCCCCGACACCGACGCCTTCCCCTGCCTGGCCTTGGCGTGGCAAGCGATGCGCGCCGGCGGCACCGCCCCGGCGGTGCTGAACGCCGCCAACGAAGAGGCTGTTTCAGCGTTTCTTCAGGGCCGCATAGGCTTCCTGACCATTCCGACGCTGGTTGCTAACGCTCTTTCAACACTGCCGACCGAACCAGCCGATACACTTGAGGTTCTGTTGTCCGCCGACCAGCGGGCCCGCCAGCTGACCCTGAACGCCATCGCCGCCACCTGAACAGCGCACCCATCCCGTATGACGCCGCCGCCCGTGTCCGCCAATGTGAACCTGCATGACTGACTTCATCGGATCGGTCTGGTGGATGATCGTCAGCCTTGGGCTGCTGGTCACCTTCCACGAATTCGGGCATTACTGGGTCGGGCGCCTGTGCGGGGTCAAGGTGCTGCGCTTCTCGGTCGGCTTCGGCCGTCCGCTGTGGTCGCGCCGCGACCGCCATGGCACCGAGTTCGCCATTGCCGCCATCCCGCTGGGCGGCTATGTGAAATTCCTCGACGAACGCGAAGTCGAGGTCCATCCGCACGAGCGCGGCCAGGCCTTCAACCACAAGACCGTGTGGCAGCGCATCGCCATCGTCGCGGCCGGCCCGATCGCCAACCTGCTGCTGTGCATCCTGCTGCTGTGGGCGATGTTCGTGATCGGCAAGCAGGACTATTCGGCAACCGTCGGCCGCGCTACCGGTATGGCCGCCACGGCCGGGCTCGGCAGCGGCGACCGCCTGCTGAGCGTTGACGGCCGCGATGTGATCACCCTGGGTGAGGCCAGCATGGCCCTGACCGCCGCGGCGATGGACCGCCGCGACGTGACCCTGCAGGTGCTCGACCCCGCAGACCAGCTGCGCTCGCGCACCCTGCCGCTGTCGCAGCTGCCGGCCGGTTTCGATGAACGCCGGGTTCCGATCCTGGCCGGCGTGTACTGGCGTGCGTGGCTGCAGCCGCCGCTGGTGGACAACATCGTGAAAGGTTCGGCTGCAGAGGGTCACCTGCAGGCCGGCGATCTGATCGTGGCGATCGACGGCCAGCGCATCGACAGCGTCGAGCAGGCCATCAGCGAAGTGGGCAGCCTCGGCCGCCGGGGTGGCCCGGCGATGATCGAGGTGCTGCGTGGTGGCGAGCGCCTGGCGCTGGAGATCACCCCGCGTCAGGGCAAGGACGGCAAGGGCCAGCCCATCTGGCAGATCGGCGCCGGCTTTGCCCAGAGCTACAGCCCCGCCTACGACACCCTGCTCAAGTTCGGCCCGCTGCAGTCGGTCACGGTCGCGGTGCGCGAAACCGGCAGGATGGCGGCCGACTCACTGGCCATGATGGGCCGGATCGTGACCGGCAAAGCCTCGCTGCAGAACGTTTCCGGCCCGGTCACCATTGCCCGGGTTGCCAATATTTCGGCCAAACGCGGCGTGGACTGGTTCATCCAGTTCCTCGCCCTGCTGTCGCTGAGCCTGTGCATCATCAACCTGCTGCCGATCCCCATCTTGGACGGCGGCCACCTGCTGTATTACCTTATCGAGTTGGTCAAGGGCAGCCCGCTGAGCGAGCGTGCCGTCGCCGCCGGCCAATACATCGGCCTGGCGTTGCTGGCCGGGCTGATGGGATTGGCGTTCTACAACGACATCCTCGGCCTGGTCCCGCGATGAACTTTTCCATGTTTTTGCCGTCTACAGCGTCGGCATCCCTTACCAATGAAATCGACCTTCCTACCGGACGTGACATGACGCGACTCCCCAATCGCCGCCTGCTGGCCCTCGCCCTCGCCGCCGTCACCGGCGCTCCCGCCCTGGCCCAGGCAGCCGAGCCCTTCACTGTCAGCGACATCCGCGTCGACGGCCTGCAGCGCATCAGCTCCGGTACGGTGTTCACCTACCTGCCGGTCGAGCGTGGCGAGACGGTCACCGACAGCAAGGTCGGCGAGACCATCCGCGCCCTGTACAAGACCGGCTTCTTCGAAGACGTGCAGCTGGATCGCCAGGGCAGCATCCTGGTGGTGACCGTCAAGGAACGTCCGGCGATCAACAAGCTGACCGTCACCGGCAACAAGGACATCAAGTCCGACCAGCTGCTCAAGGGTCTGTCCGACATCGGCCTGACCGAAGGCGGCACCTTCGATCGCCTGAGCCTGGATCGCGTGACCCAGGAACTTCGCCGCCAGTACAACGATCGTGGCAAATACACCGTCGACATCACCCCGACCGTGAGCCCGCTGGACCGTAATCGCGTCGACATCGCCATCGCGATCAAGGAAGGCAAGGCGGCCAAGATCCGCCACGTCAACATCGTCGGCACCGAGAAGTACGACAGCAAGGACATCCTGGAGTACTGGGAGTCCAAGGAGCACAACTGGGCGTCGTGGTACCGCCGTGACGACCAGTACTCCAAGGAAAAGCTGTCCGGCGACCTGGAGAAGCTCAACTCCTGGTACCTGGACCGCGGCTATGTCGACTTCAGCATCGACTCGACGCAGGTGTCGATCAGCCCCGACAAGCGCGACATGTTCATCACCGCCGGCGTGACCGAAGGCGACCAGTACAAGATCTCCGAGATCAAGGTCAGCGGCGATACGATCCTGCCGCAGGAAGACGTCGAGCGCATGGTCGTGCAGAAGTCCGGCGACACGTTCTCGCGTGCCCTGCTGGAATTCAGCTCCGACTCGATCACCAACTCGCTGTCCAACATCGGTTATGCCTTCGCCAAGGTGAACCCGATTCCGACCACCAACCGCGCCGAGCAGACCGTGGCGGTCAACATGCAGGTCGTGCCCGGCCCGCGCGTGACCGTCCGCCGCATCATCTTCAAGGGCAACACCCGCACCTCCGACGAGGTGATGCGCCGCGAAATGCGCCAGTTCGAGAACAGCTGGTACTCGCAGGCCGCGATCGACCGTTCCAAGATCCGCCTGCAGCGCCTGGGTTACTTCGAGGCGGTGGAAGTGGAAACCCCGCCCGTCAGCGGCAGCAACGACCAGGTCGACGTCGTCTACAACGTCAAGGAAACCACCTCGGGCAGCTTCGTGTTCGGCCTGGGCTATTCGCAGTCCTACGGCATGACCACCTCGGTGCAGCTGTCGCAGAACAACTTCCTGGGCGGCGGCAACCGCGTGTCGGTCGAAGCTTCGCGCAGCAGCTACCTGCAGCGCTACGGCTTCAGCTACACCAACCCGTACTTCACCGATGACGGCGTCTCGCTGGGTTACAACCTGTCCTGGCGCGAACTGGACTACTCCGACTTCAACACCGCGCAGTACAACAGCACCAACGGTTCGGCACAGGTGGTATTCGGCGTGCCGATCACCGAGACCGACACCGTCTCGCTGATGTTCGGCATCGACAGCAACCAGATCACCACGTACGCGGGCTCGACCCCGCAGTCCATCATCGACTACATCAATGTGATCGGGCGCCGCACGTTCCACTCCTGGCGCACCGAGCTGGGCTGGGCCCGCGACTCGCGCAACGACTACTTCATGCCGACCCGCGGTACCTACCAGCGCGTGGGCCTGGAAACCACGCTGCCCGGCTCGACCGTCGAGTACTACAAGCTCAACTACCAGATCAGCAAATACTGGCCGATCATCCCCTCGCTGGTCATCAACACCCGCGCGGAAGTTGGCTACGGCGACAGCTATGGCAATGACAAGACCGCGATGGTGCCGGACAAGGATGGCAACCTGCGCTCGGTGACCGCGTCGGGCCTGCCGTTCTACGAGAACTTCTACGCCGGTGGTACCAACTCGGTTCGTGGCTTCGAGGACAACACCCTCGGCCCGCGCGAAGTCACCAACGGCTACCCGAACGGCCAGCCGCTGGGTGGTTCGCTGAAGACCGTCGGCTCGGTCGAAGCCTACTTCCCGCGCCTGTTCGACAGCCCGTCGGCCCGTGTGTCGGCCTTCGTCGACTTCGGCAACGTCTACAACGGCACCGACAACTTCAAGGCCAACGAGCTGCGCGTCTCCACCGGTGTAGCCCTGCTGTGGCGCGCCCCGGTCGGCCCGATCTCGATCAGCTATGCGTTCCCGCTGAAGAAGAAGGACGGCGACGAGATCGAACGTCTGCAATTTACGTTTGGTGGCCAGTTCTAACTGGCCCCCAAACGTTCCCACGGTTTGCGATGCAAACCGCGGGGCCTATCCTGCTCCCTATCCCCCGCGCCGTTGGCGCGCCCCCCTTAACAGAAGGGGGGCTTTCCACCAGACGGGTCTCGAATCGCCGGGCATTGCCCGGCGTTTTCGTTATTGAAGCGCACGCTGACGCGCGGTGAGCCGAGTATGGCCCGGTTCTGCAGGCGACTGTGGACGTTGGATCCGCTCGCGCGCGGAAGACTATCCGGCGATGGCGCAGGGGGTTGACCAGGACCGTTGGCGCCATGGATGGCGCCATCGAGCCCCCAGGGATGGGTTTACGGCGTGTCCTGGGCAGCCCCCTGCGCCATCGCCCCACGGATCAGCCAGGCGCCGGCTTTTGCTCCCGCATGACCGCAATGGCGTCACACGTTAAACTCCCGCCGTGAATACTCCTACCTACACCGCCCAGCAACTCGCCGATCAGTTCGGCCTGCAGGTCCATGGCGACCCAGGCACCGCCATCCATGGCGTGGCCACCCTCGCCCATGCCGGTGCCGGCCAGCTGACCTTCCTTGCCAATCCGCGCTACCGCGCCCAGCTGGCCGACAGCCAGGCCGGCATCGTAGTGCTGCGCGCCGAGGATGCCGACGCAGCTCCCGGCACCGCGCTGGTTGCCAAGGACCCTTACACCACCTTTGCCAAGATCGGCGCGCTGTTCGACATCGCCCCGACCCGCCCACCGGGCATCCATCCCAGCGCAGTGATCGACCCGCAGGCGCAGGTCGCCGCCAGCGTCCACGTCGGTCCGTTCGTCACCATCGGCGCACGCAGCGTCATCGGCGAGAACTGCATCATCGGCGCCGGCAGCATCATCGGCGAAGACTGCACCCTCGACAGCGGCTGTGAACTGATCGCCCGCGTCACCCTGGTCACCCGCGTCAAGCTGGGCAAGCGCGTGCGCATCCATCCCGGCGCCGTGCTGGGCGCCGATGGCTTCGGCCTGGCCATGGACGCTGGCAAATGGATCAAGGTGCCGCAGCTTGGCGGCGTGCGCATCGGCGACGACTGCGAGATCGGCGCCAACACCTGTGTCGACCGGGGCGCGCTGGAAGACACCGTGCTGGCCGAGGACGTCCGCCTGGACAACCTGGTGCAGATCGCACACAACGTGCAGATCGGCGCCCACTCGGCCATCGCCGGCTGCACCGGCATTGCCGGCAGCGCCAAGATCGGCCGTTACTGCCTGCTCGGCGGCGCCGTTGGCGTCGTCGGTCATCTTGAAATCTGCGACAAGGTCGTGATCACCGGCAAATCGGTGGTCCGCAACTCCATCACCGAGCCGGGCGAGTATTCCTCCGGCACGCCCCTGACCGACAACCGCACGTGGCGCAAGAATGCCGCGCGCTTCAAGCAGCTCGATGCCCTGGCCCGTCGCATCCTGTCTGTGAGCAAGGAGAAAGAATGAGCCACACCCAGACCCTGCCGGACATGGCGCAGATCCAGACGCTGCTTCCGCACCGCTACCCGTTCCTGCTGGTGGACAAGGTGGTGTCGATCGACTACGAGAAGCGCACGATCGTCGCGACCAAGAACGTCAGCATCAACGAGCCGTTCTTCCAGGGCCACTTCCCGGGCCAGCCGATCATGCCCGGCGTACTGATCATCGAAGCCATGGCCCAGGCCGGTGGCGTGCTGACCCAGTTGACGCTGGGCCGCGATGCGCAGTCCAAGCTGTTCTACATGGTCAAGGTCGACAAGGCCCGCTTCACCAAGCAGGTGGTGCCCGGTGACGTGCTGGAGATGCACGTGGAGATCAAGCGCGTGATCCGCAACATGGCCGTGTACGACTGCGTGGCCAAGGTCGACGGCGAAGTCGTCGCCTGCGCCGAGGTGCTGTGCGCCGGCACCCGCGAATGACCCTGGCTGGAGGTCCGAGATGAGCGACAACGCCCCCCTGATCCACCCCACTGCCGTGATCGATCCGTCGGCGCGCCTGGCCGACGATGTCCGCGTGGGCGCGTTCACGATCATCGGGCCGGACGTCGAGATCGGTGCCGGCACCGAGGTCGGTCCGCACTGCAGCATCCATGGCCCGACCCGGATCGGCCGCGACAACCGTTTCATCGGCCATGTCGCGGTCGGCGGCGAACCGCAGGACAAGAAGTACGGCGGTGAACGCACCGAACTGGTGATCGGCGACCGCAACGTGTTCCGCGAGTTCGTCACCCTCAACCGTGGCACTGGCGGCGGCGGTGGCATCACCACCATCGGCGATGACAACTGGATGCTGGCCTACACGCACGTGGCCCACGATTGCCACGTCGGCAACTTCTGCGTGTTCTCCAACAACACCACCCTGGCCGGGCACGTGACCGTGGGTGACTACGTGATCATCAGCGGCTTCGCCGGTGCGCACCAGTTCTGCCGCATCGGTGCACATGCCTTCCTCGGCATGGGCGCGCTGACCAATGGCGACGTCCCGCCGTTCACCATGGTCGGCACCGACTCGCTGGGCCGCCCGCGCGGCATCAACAGCGAGGGCCTGAAGCGTCGCGGCTTCGATCCCGAACGCATCACCGCCATCAAGCGTGCCTACCGCACGCTGTACGTGGCGGGCCTGCCGCTGGCTGAAGCCAAGGCACAGCTGGCCGAGCAGGCGCGCGACAGTGACGACGTCAAGTCGATGCTGGACTTCATCGAGCACACCGAGAGGCACCTGCTGCGATGAGCAGCGCGACCGGCCAGGCGCCGGCCGGCGCCGAGGTGATTTCGCTGGCCTCGATGGCCGGCAGCGTGCCTGCACACCGGGTGCTCAGCGAGCGCCCGTTGCGGATCGCCCTGGTCGCCGGCGAAGCCTCCGGCGACCTGCTCGGCGCAGGCCTGGTGCGCGAACTGAAGGCCCGCTTCCCGCATGCCGAATTCGCCGGCATCGGCGGCGATGCCATGCGCAGCGCCGGCTGCCAGACCTGGCACGATGCCAGCGAACTGGCGGTGATGGGCCTGACCGAAGTCCTGCGCCATCTGCCGCGGCTGCTCAAGCTGCGTTCGGCCTTCCGCCAGCGTGCGCTGGAGTGGCAACCGGATGTGTTCATCGGCATCGACGCTCCGGACTTCAATCTGGGCATCGAACGCTGGCTGAAACAGCGTGGCGTGCGCACCGTGCACTACGTCAGCCCTTCGGTGTGGGCATGGCGCGAGAAGCGTGCCGAGAAGATCGGCAGCAGCGCCGACCTGGTGCTGTGCCTGTTCCCGATGGAACCGCCGATCTACGCCAAACACGGCATCGACGCGCGCTTCGTCGGCCATCCGATGGCCGATGACATCCCGCTGCACGTCGACCGGGAAGCGGCCCGGATCGAGCTCGGCCTGCCCGCCTCGGCCAAGGTGCTGGCCGTGCTTCCCGGCAGCCGCCTGGGCGAGATATCCAAGCTCGGCGAAGCCTTCTTCGAGGCCGCCTGGCAGGTGTCCGAGCGCATTCCCGGCCTGCACGTGGTGGTGCCGGCGGCCAACGCGGCCTGCCGGCGCCTGATCGAAGAGCAGCTGTCACGCTCGGCGCTGCCGGTGGCCTATTCGCATGTATTGGACGGCCAGGCACGCAACGCGATGATCGCCGCCGACGTGGTGGTGCTGGCCTCCGGTACCGCCACCCTGGAGGCGATGCTGGTGAAGCGCCCGATGGTGGTCGGCTACCGGGTCAACGAACTGACGTACCGCCTGGTGAAGGCGCTGGGGTTGATCAAGGTCGACCGCTTCGCCCTGCCCAACATCCTGGCCGGCCAGGACCTGGCGCCAGAGCTGATGCAGCACGACTGCACGCCGGAAAAACTGGCCGCCGCCATCCAGCAGTGGTTCGACCATCCGCAGCGGATCGCCGACCTGCAGGGCACCTACGCGCGCCTGCATGAACGCCTGCGCCGCAATGCATCGGCGCGCGCAGCCGATGCCGTTGGCGAGCTGCTGGTGCGCGGCCAGGAAAAGGCATGAGCCGCCGCCACGCCGCAGCCGCCAGCCTGGCCCTGTTCGATGGTGCCGCGGTGATCGACCCCGGCCACCGCATCGCCGGTGTCGACGAAGCCGGACGCGGACCGCTGGCCGGCCCCGTCGCGGTGGCAGCGGTGGTGTTCGATCCACAGCGGCCACGACTGAACGGCCTGGATGATTCCAAGCAGCTGACCGCGGCCCGCCGCGAGCAGCTGCATGACCGCATCCTCGACCGCGCCCTGGCCTGGCACGTGGTGCTGGTGGACGTGGAAGCCATCGACCGCCTGAACATCTATCAGGCCACCCTGCAGGGCATGCGCGATGTCGTCGCGGCGGTGGCCCACGTGGCCGGCTTCGCCCGCATCGACGGCAACGTGGTGCCCAAGGGGCTGGTGCTGCCGGCGCAGGCGCTGGTCGGCGGCGATGGCATCGACCGCGCGATCATGGCGGCCTCGATCCTGGCCAAGGTCTCGCGCGACCGCTACATGCTGGACCTGCACGCACGCCACCCGCAGTACGGCTTCGACCAGCACAAGGGCTACGGCACCCCGGCGCATCTGGCCGCCCTGCGTGAACACGGCCCGTGCGCGGAGCACCGGCGCAGCTTCGCCCCGGTGCGCGAGTGCCTGGAGGCGCCGCCGGCTGGGGCGGCCGCCATCGCGATCGCCTGAACGTTCGCCGGGCATGGCCCGGCGCTACCACGGCAACATGAACGTCCCCGGTAGCGCCGTGCCATGCCCGGCGGCATTGGCGATATCGCGCACCGTCAAGTCCTTGTCGCAACCCCCTGCCCTCGCTACCCTGACCGGGCACTCCAGCGCTTCCCGACCCCGGCGACGATTCCCGCGTCTGCACCCGGGGCCTGCGCGCTCCAACCTGGTCCGGCATGTCCAACTCCCGCTTCGTACATCTCCACGTCCACACCGAGTTCTCGCTGGCGGACTCCACCATCCGCGTGCCGGCCAAGCCGGACCAGGCTGACCCGAAGAAGGCCAAGCAGGCCAACCTGCTATCGCGCTCGGTCGAACTCGGCCTGCCTGCGCTGGCGGTGACCGACCTCAACAACCTGTTCGCCCTGGTCAAGTTCTACAAGGCCGCCGAAGGCGTGGGCATCAAGCCCATCGCCGGCGCCGACGTGATGATCGCCGAAGAAGGCCAGGACCCGTGGCGGATGACCCTGCTGTGCCGCGACCGCGAGGGCTACCTGAGCCTGTCGCGTCTGCTGACCCGGGCATGGATGGAAGGCCATCGCCCCGAGGGCGGCGTGGCGGTGCATCCGGACTGGCTGAAGGCCGGCAACGCCAACCTGTTCGCCCTGGCCGGCCGTGAGAGTCTGGCCGGGCGCCTGGCCCTGGATGGCAAGCACGATCTGGCCGAGCAGCAGCTGGCCGACTGGCAGCGCGTGTTCGGCGACGGCCTGCACCTGGAGCTGACCCGCACCGGCCGCGATGGCGAAGAGAGCTTCAACCAGTTCGCGCTGATCGCCGCCGGCCAGCGTGGCCTGCCGGTGATCGCCAGCAACGACGTACGCTTCCTGTCGCCGTCCGATTTCAGCGCGCACGAAGCCCGCGTGTGCATCTCCACCGGCCGCGTACTGGATGACCCCAAGCGCCCGCGCGAGTACAGCGACCAGCAGTACCTGAAGTCGGCCGAAGAGATGTGCGCGCTGTTCGCCGACATCCCCGATGCGATCGACAACACCCTGGCGCTGGCCGAGCGCTGCAACATCGAGATGCGCCTGGGCACCTACTTCCTGCCCGACTATCCGGTGCCCGACGAGGAGACGCTGGACAGCTGGATCCGCAGCGAGTCGCGCAAGGGCCTGGCCGCACGCCTGGAAAAGAATCCCATCGCGCCCGGCATGACCGCGCAGGATTACAGCGACCGCCTCGAGTTCGAGCTGGACACCATCATCAAGATGGGCTTCCCCGGCTACTTCCTGATCGTGGCCGACTTCATCCAGTGGGGTAAGGCGCAGGGCATTCCGATCGGCCCGGGCCGTGGTTCGGGTGCGGGTTCGCTGGTGGCGTGGGCACTGCAGATCACCGATCTGGACCCGCTGCCGTACAACCTGCTGTTCGAGCGCTTCCTCAACCCCGAACGCGTGTCGATGCCCGACTTCGACATCGACTTCTGCATGGACCGCCGCGACGAAGTCATCGACTACGTTGCGCGCAAGTATGGCCGCGAGCGGGTCAGCCAGATCATCACCTATGGCACCATGGCGGCCAAGGCGGTGGTGCGCGACTCCGGCCGCGTGCTCGGCTTCCCCTACGGCCTGGTCGACGGTGTCGCCAAGCTGATCCCGAACATCCTCGGCATCTCGCTGAAGGATGCGATGGGTGAGGGCAAGGACAGCGAGATGGCTTCGCCCGAGCTGATCCAGCGCTACCAGAGCGAGGACGACGTCCGCGACCTGATCGACCTGGCACGGCAGCTGGAGGACCTGACCCGCAACGCCGGCAAGCACGCCGGTGGCGTGGTGATCGCGCCCGAGCCGTTGAGCGAGTTCTGCCCGCTGTTTGCCGAACACGATGAAGATGGCCGCGGCAAGAATCCGGTCACCCAGTTCGACAAGAACGACGTTGAAGAAGTCGGCCTGGTGAAGTTCGACTTCCTCGGCCTGCGCACGCTGACGATCATCGACTGGGCGGTGAAGGCGATCAACAAGCGCCACGAGCGCGCCGGCATTCCGCCGGTGGACATCACCCAGCTGCCGCTGGACGATGCGCCCACCTACAAGGACATCTTCGCCTCGGGCAATACCGGCGCGGTGTTCCAGTTCGAATCCTCGGGCATGCGCCGCCTGCTGAAGGACGCCAAGCCCGACCGTTTCGAAGACCTGATCGCGCTGGTGTCGCTGTACCGACCCGGCCCGATGGACCTGATTCCCTCCTTCGTCGACCGCAAGCACGGGCGCGAAGACGTGGAGTATCCCGATCCGCGCACCGAGCGCATCCTGCGCGACACCTACGGCATCATGGTGTACCAGGAGCAGGTGATGCAGATGGCGCAGATCGTCGGCGGCTACTCGCTGGGCGGCGCCGACCTGCTGCGCCGTGCGATGGGCAAGAAGGTGCCGGCGGAAATGGCCAAGCACCGCGAGATCTTCCGCGAAGGTGCGGCCAAGGACGGCGTCGGCGAAGCCAAGGCCGATGCGATCTTCGACCTGATGGAGAAGTTCGCCGGCTACGGCTTCAACAAGTCGCACGCCGCCGCCTACGCGCTGGTGAGTTACCAGACGGCCTGGCTCAAGCGCCATTATCCGGCCGAGTTCATGGCCGCGACGCTGTCTTCGGACATGGACAACACCGAAAAGGTGGTCGGCTTCCTGGACGAGGTACGCAACCTCGGCCTGACCGTGCTGCCGCCGAAGGTGAACCAGTCCGCCTTCATGTTTGAAGCGTCTACGCCAGACACGATCCAGTACGGCCTGGGGGCGATCAAGGGCGTCGGCCAGGGTGCCTGCGAAGCGGTGGTGGACGAACGCCTGCGCAACGGCGACTACACCGATCTGCTCGACTTCTGCACCCGCATCGGTTCGGCCAAGCTCAACCGGCGCACGCTGGAAGCAATGATCAACTGCGGTGCGCTGGATGAGTTGGGCCACAACCGTGCCTCGCTGATGCTGCAGCTGCCGGAAGTGATCAAGGCCACCGAACAGATGGCGCGCGAGCGTGCGTCCGGCCAGAACTCGCTGTTCGGCGGCCCCGAGCCGGGCGTGCAGGCCATCCACCTGGAGCTGCAGGAAACCGACGAATGGCCGTTGCTGCAGCGCCTCAACGGCGAGCGCGACACGCTGGGCTTCTACCTCAGCGGCCACCCGTTCGACCCATGGCGCGATGACGTGCGCGATCTGGTCGGTACCGACCTCGGCTCGGTGGAAAAGATCTGGAGCGCCAACAGCAACAGTGGTGGCGGCGAGAAGCGCTGGCGTCCGGAAGTACAGACCGTGCTGGCCGGCCAGGTGGTCGGCGTGCGCCGCAAGGGCGAGAGCCAGATCTTCATCCAGCTGGAAGATGGCCGTGGCCGCGTCGAATGCAGCGCGTTCTCCGATGCCATGGCCGAGTTCGGCCACCTGATGACCAAGGACCGTATCCTGGTGGTCAAGGGCGGCCTGCGCGAAGACGAATTCAATGGCGGCTTCGCACTGCGCATCCGCCAGTGCTGGGACTTCGACGAGGTCTGTGCGAACTACGCCACGCGCCTGTCGCTGCGGCTGGACCTGCGCCATCAGCGGCCGGTGTGGGAGCGCATCGACGCCCTGCTCGACCGCCATCGCCCCGGCCGCACGCCCCTGCGCCTGGACCTGCTGCTGAAGGGCCCCGATGGCGGCATCGCCGGCATGCTCGATGTTTCCGGGCAGAGCGCGGTGCGCGTCGATTCCAAGCTGATGGAGGCGCTGCGCGCCGAACCGGCCGTGCGCACGCTGAAGGTGCGCTACAGCCCGCCATGGGCCAGCTGAGGCTGGCCCCGGATCCGTTGCTGTTTTCCCACTGCATACGTCAAGGACGATTGCCCGTAATGAAGAACCTGCTGTTGCCGATGATGGCCGCGCTCGCGCTGGCCGGCTGTTCCTCCAAGGTCGATTTCGAGATCGACAACCCGACCGATGCGCCGCTGGCGATCAGCATCGATGGCAAGGACCTGCCGGTGGCCGCGCACGCCTCGCGACCGATCAGCCTGGCTGCCGGTGAGCATCACCTGCATACCGACCGCCTGGGCGATGTGCGCTTCATCGTCTACGCCGACGGCCGCGGCGGCCTGATCAATCCCAGCCTCAGCGAGTACGTGACGGCGCGCGAGATCTATGTGACCGGCGAGGACAAGCTGAAGAACTTCGGTGTCAGCGGCCTGGGTATCGAGCTGGGCGGCGTCGAGTTCAAGGGACCGTTCGAAAAGCACCACGGCCTGTTCATCGACAAGACCTGGAACTTCGGCGTGCGCGAGCCGTTCCCCGAGGAGCAGGTGGTTGCGCACGTGGACTCGACCGGCGGCCGGATCAGCACCAAGATCTTCACCGCGCCGGAATTCATCACCTACATCGAGGCCAGCATGGGCGAACCCGGTGCCTACAAGCGCGAGCAGCCCGCCGGCTACGTGGCCCCGGCCTACACGCTGGAACCCGCGCCGGCACTGCCCGCGCTGGACCCGGCCTTCGAGGCCCATGCCGGTCCGGTGCGCGACATCTATGCCCGCTGGCTGAAGGCCACCACGGCCAGCGAGCAGAAGGCCCTGCGCAAGGAAGACTTCCAGGCGCAGATGGCCTTCACCCAAGCCACCATGACGCTGGGCGCGAAGCTGCCGGTGGCAGCCAACCAGGCCTACAACGACTTCGTGACGATCCGCAGTACCGAAATGGCCCGCAGCGCGCTGGTCCTGCCCTGAACCGGCGGCCGGCGGACCGACTGGCGCCGCCGGCCCCCACTGCGCTACCGTCGGCTTCCAGACGAAGGCGTACGGGCCGTTCCTGCGCATTCGGCTAGAATTCCCCTCTTCTTTACACGACGGCTTCCGATGAATCCGAACTACCTCGACTTCGAGCAACCCATCGCCGACCTGGAAGCCAAGATCCAGGAACTGCGCAACGCCAGTGCCGGGCCGGCGGTCAATGTCGAGGCCGAAGTGCATGCGCTGCAGGACAAGCTGCGCGTGCGCACCGCACAGATCTTCCGCAACCTGACCTCGTGGCAGGTGCTGCAGCTGGCCCGCCATCCGTCGCGCCCGTACACCGCCGACTACATCCGCATCATCTGCGATGAGTTCCAGGAACTGGCCGGCGACCGTGCCTTCGCCGACGACAAGGCGATCATGGGCGGCCTGGCCCGCATCAATGGCCGCTCGGTGATGGTCATCGGCCACCAGAAGGGCCGCGACACCAAGGAAAAGATCAAGCGCAACTTCGGCATGCCCAAGCCCGAGGGCTACCGCAAGGCGCTGCGCCTGATGAAGATGGCCGAGCGTTTCGGCCTGCCGGTGCTGACCCTGATCGATACCGCCGGCGCCTGGCCGGGCATCGATGCCGAGTCGCGCGGCCAGTCCGAGGCGATCGCGCGCAACCTGATCGAGATGGCCGAACTGAAGGTGCCGATCATCTGCACCGTGATCGGTGAAGGCGGCTCGGGCGGCGCACTGGCGCTGGGCGTGGGCGACCGTACCGTGATGCTGGAATACGCGGTGTACTCGACGATCACCCCGGAAGGCTGTGCTTCGATCCTGTGGAAGGATGCCGGCAAGGCCAAGGATGCTGCCGAGCAGCTGGGTCTGACCGCGCCGCGCCTGAAGGGCCTGGGCCTGGTCGACAAGGTCGTGCGCGAGCCGACCGGCGGCGCCCACCGCAACCCGACGCAGATGGCCAAGCGACTGAAGGCCGTGCTGCTGAACGAGCTGGACGCGCTGGATGCGCTGTCCACCGAAGAGCTGCTGGACCAGCGCTACAAGCGCCTGCGCAGCTACGGTACTTACGAGGCGGCGTAAGCCCCGTGCTGCCAGCCGCTAGACAAGCTTGGTAGTGCCGGCCGCTGGCCGGCAACATGCAGGGGATTACAGAAACGAAAGAGCCGGGCAGATGCCCGGCTCTTTTTGTTTGTGCCTCGCGCGGCATCCACGCATGGCGTGGATCTACCAGAGGCAAATGACGCCCCCTCAGAACGGCTTGGCCAGCACCAGCCAGACGATCGGGATGAAGGCCAGCAGCGGGATCTCGTTGATCCAGCGCAGCGCGCGCGAGGATGGCAGGGCCCTGCCCTTGGCCACGCCTTTCAGCAGCCGCCCGATCCAGATGAAGTACGCCAGCAGCACCACCACCAGGCCCAGTTTGGCGTGCAGCCATCCCGCGCCACCCGGGGCGACCATGGTCGGGAAATCCGGAATCACCTTGTAGCCCAGCCACAGCACCAGGCCGAGCACGAACGCCAGGCCGAACATCGAATGGCCGAAGCGGTACAAGCGCATGCCCATCAGCTGCAGGCGCTCGACCACCGCCGGCTGCCCCGCCGTCTCGGACAGGTTCACCAGGATGCGCGGCAGGTAGAACACCGTGGCCATCCATGCCACCACGAACACGATGTGGAAGGTCTTGACCCAGTAATAGCTCTGCATGCGCTCGCTCCGGCGGCTGGCGTGGATGTCCGCCATTCTCGCATGCGCTGACGAGGCCACCTCACGTGCAACCGCCGCGACACATCGACGCATGACGTGCTGCAACGCCGTACGATAGGCGCCGATTTCACGACTGCACCGGACCGCCATGGACAAGACCTACGACGCCGCCTACTTCCAGCGCTGGTACCGGCACGCCGACATCGGCGGCAGCGCGCGCCTGGCGCGCAAGGTCGCCCTCGCCGTGGCGACGGCCGAGTACTACCTCGAACGACCTATCCGCAGCGTGCTGGACGTCGGCTGTGGCGAAGGCGCCTGGCGCGCGCCGCTGCTGAAACTGCGTCCGAAGGTCGAATACCTCGGTTTCGACAGCAGCGAGTACGCTGTGCGCCGCTACGGCCGGACCCGCAACCTGCACTTGGCCAGCTTCGGCGATTTCGCCTGGCTGCGCCCCTGCGCCCCGGTCGACCTGCTGATCTGTTCGGACGTGATGCATTACGTGCCCAACCGCGAACTGCGCGCGGGCCTGGCCGGGCTGGCCGAACTGACCGCAGGGGTGGCCTTCCTGGAGACCTTTGCCGCCGAAGATGAATTCGAGGGCGACCATGACGGCTTCCAGTCGCGCCCGGCCCGTTGGTACCGGCGCGAGCTGACCCGGCAAGGCCTCCAGGCAGTCGGCTCCCACCTCTGGCTGGGGCCAGCGCTGGCCACTGAAGCGACTGCGCTGGAACAGGCGGCCCGCTGAATACGATCAGTGCGTCTGCTTAACGTCCGGGACAGTCGGATGCGCTATGCTGCGCGGCAACATAAGACCATACATATTCGGTCGGCATGCTCTATCAACTGCACGAACTGACCCGCAACCTGCTCGCCCCCTGGGTGCACCAGGCCCAGGCCAACGCCAAGTTCTTCGCCAACCAGGGGCACTGGTGGTCGCAGATGCCCGGCGCTGATCGTCTGGCGGCGGTCAATGAGCTGTTCCATCGCATCGGCAAGGATTACGAGAAGCCCGAATGGGGCATCAACGAAATCGAGGTCGAGGGCGAGCGCGTGCCGATCGTGGTGCACGAGGAACTCAGCAAGCCGTTCTGCAAGCTGCTGCGCTTCAAGCGCCACAGCAATGAAGCCGACCAGCTGCACACCATGCTCAACCAGCCGTTCGTGCTGGTGGTGGCGCCGTTGTCGGGTCATCACGCCACGCTGCTGCGCGACACCGTGCGCACGCTGCTGCGCGACCATCGCGTCTATGTGACCGACTGGGTGGACGCGCGCATGGTGCCCGGCAGCGAGGGCGAGTTCGGGCTGGACGACTACATCGCCTACATCCAGGAGTTCATCCGCCACCTTGGCGTGGAGCGCCTGCACGTGGTGAGTGTCTGCCAGCCGACCGTACCGGTGCTGGCCGCGGTTTCATTGATGGCCAGCCGCGGCGAACCGACGCCGCGCACGCTGGTGATGATGGGTGGGCCGATCGATGCGCGCTGCAGCCCGACCGCGGTCAACAACCTGGCGACGCAGAACCCGCTGTCGTGGTTCGAGAACAATGTCATCCACACCGTGCCGGCCAGCTATCCCGGTGCCGGCCGCCGCGTGTATCCCGGTTTCCTGCAGCACGCCGGCTTCCTGTCGATGAATCCCAGCCGCCACTTCAGCTCGCACTGGGATTTCTACACCGACCTGGTGAAGGGCGACCTGGAAGATGCCGACGCGCACCGTCGCTTCTACGACGAGTACAACGCGGTGCTGGACATGCCGGCCAAGTACTACCTGGACACCATCTCCGTGGTGTTCCAGGACTTCCTGCTGCCGCGTGGCGAGTGGGTGGTCAACGGCGAAAAGGTCGACCCGTCGGCAATCCGCGATACCGCGCTGCTGAGCATCGAAGGCGAGCTGGACGATATCGCCGGCCTCGGCCAGACCGAAGCGGCGCAGGCACTGTGCAGCGGTATACCGGCCGAACGCCGTGAACACTTCATCGTGGATGGTGCAGGCCATTACGGCATCTTCAGCGGCCGCCGCTGGCGCGAAGTGGTGTACCCGAAGGTGCGTGACTTCTTCGCCGCGCATGCCGAAGCCCCGGCAGCGAAGGCCACGAAGAAGAAGAGCAACGTCACCCCGCTGCGCCGCAAGGCGGGGTAGCACGCCCCTGGTGGATGCCAACCTTGGTTGGCGCTTTCGGTAGATGCCAACCTTGGTTGGCGCTCTTTCAAGCGTACTGACACCTGATGGTTCGTGCCAACCAAGGTTGGCACCTACCATGGCGAAGTGCCGACCGAGGTCGGCACCCACCAGAGAAAAAATCGCTGCCTTACAGGCGCACCAGCAGGTTCTTGGCCAGCATGCCGTGCAGCTTGCCGATGCCGCGTGCCAGGTGCATCGTCAGCAGCAGCAGCAACACACCCACCGCTGCTACCACGATCGCCACCAGCGGTGAGGCTGCCATCGGCAGCACGTTCACGTCGTTGATGTAGATGCCGGGAATGTCGCCGCTGAAGATCGCCGCCACCGGTGCCCAGATCAAGCCCAGCGACAGCGACAGCAGGGTCACCGCGATGGTGAAGTAGATGATGCCCAGCGGCAGCATCAGCACGAAGTACAGCAGGGTCAGCCAGGTGCGGCCATCGGTGAACATGTCGCCGATACGCTGCAGCCAGCTGCGGCTGCGGTCGGTGTACTGCGGCCGGCGCGGCATGCGCTCGCCCAGCAGCGCTTCCACCAGCCGCCCTTCCAGCAACGCCAGTCCACGCACCGAGCCGAAGAACAGCACGGTCAACGGGACGCCGATGATCAGGATCAGCAGGCCCAGCGACAGCGACAGACCGGTGACCACCCAGGTGAAGAAGAAGATGCCGGTGGCCAGCGACAACAGCATGTAGAACAGCGCGCCGTAGGTGTGCGGGTCCGTCACTACGCCGAAGAAACGCGCCAGCAGCGAGCGTTGCACGGGCGCTGCGGGCTGTGCCGCCGGTGCAGCACCGCTGGCCTCGGCCGCTGCACGCAGCACCGGGCCCGTGTCAGCCCGCGGCGTGCGCAGCGCGCGGTTCACCGTGAGCTCGGTTTCGCGGTAGATCTCCGCCACCTCGTCCGGTGCGCCGTAGCTGCCGGCGACGTCGGCGATGACCTCGGCTTCGCTGCGGCCGGGTTGCGCCGCCAGTTCCGAGCGCAGGTATTCCTCGGCGTCGTACAGGGCGTCCTGCACCATCGCCGGATCGGCACCGTCCAGCGCGGCACGCAGCTGCGCCAGGTACTGCGGGATGGTGCTGGGCAGACGGTTGCCTGCCAGGTCCAGGTCGTTCATTGCGGTATCCCCTCCAACACGGAATCGACGGAATCACGGGTGTCGCGCCAGGCCTGGCGCCATTGCTGCAGCACCTCCCGTCCACGCGCGTTGATGCGGTAGTAGCGGCGCGGCGGCCCGCTGCTGGACGGCTCCACATGGCTCTCCAGCAGGCCGGCGCCCTCCAGGTTGCGCAGCACCGGGTACAGCGCGCTCTGCTTGCCACTGAGCACGCCCTCGCCCACCCGTTCCAGCTCCTTGGCGATCAGGTAGCCGTACAGCGGCTCACCGGCGCGGGCCAGCACTGCGAGCAGGGCCAGCGACACGGTGCCGGCGCTGAGCTCCTTCTGGAACTTCTTCAGGTGGACATCGTCCTCGGACATGACCGGCCCTCCACTACGTTGAAGTCCACAGTAGTGCGAAGTTCGGTATAGCGAATGTGTCGTTAGTCATCCTGCCGTGCGGAAGGGGCCTTCAGGCATGATGGACGGCAGTCCGCACTTGGGCCGCAACGTTCTGCGGCAAAGCGTGCCTGCCCTCTTCAAGCCGGCTGAGCAGGGCCTGCCGACGGTCGGCCCCGAGCGGCGAGTAATGCCCGCTCACCCGAAGCCAGCCATGCACGAGCCGCAGGTGCCAGGCACGTTCATCCTCGCGCTGCGGTACCGCATCCAGCAGCAGGTCGAGGTGTTGCCACAAGGGCAGCCGGGTCAGCTGCCCGAGCAGGCCAGCCTGTGCCACCGGCGAAGGACCGTCGTGGCAGAAGGCGAGCAGGCGCGGCGGGTCCAGCTCTGCCGCCCATAGCACGGTGGCGCTGGCCAGCAACGCATTCACGGTCCGCCCCGGCTTTTCCAGTGCCTCGCGCAGCAATGCCAGACGGGCACCGCCCTCGGCCCGCACCCAGCCGCGCAGGCAGTTGCGCTGATGGCGCGCCGATACCTGGGGCAACAAGGCGCGCAATGCAGGCATATCCTCTGCCTCGGCGTGATCGGCCAGCGCTTCCAATGCTTCGCGCCATCGCGCGCGTCGACGGTGCTTGAGCTCGTCTCGCCACAACGCGATGGCCGGCGTGGCCTGCCGCTGCTGGAGCAGCCACATCGCCAACCGGCGCACGCCTCTCGAACGGTCGAATGCCGCGGTTTCGATGTGCGCATCCAAGCCGGCCACCTCGCGCTCGACCAGCGCACGCAACGCGGCACTACGTACCCCGCTCGCAGGCGCGGACAATGCCAGCGCGCACTTCGCCTCGACATCCGCAGGCTCACCGTGGTGCAGAAGATCGGCAAGTGCCAAGTGCGAGATGTGCGGATCACTGTCCAGAATCGCGCGCACGCGCAACGCTGCCCGATCCGGATGACTGTGCAGGGCGACGGCGTAGGCCATCAGCCGGGTGCGTGCGTCGGGATGGCCCAGCAGTCCTTCAAGCACTATGCGGCTGGAGGGCGATGACAACCAGGCGAACAGGGTGCCCTCGAGCCACGCCCGGTCAACGCGCTGGGAATGGCGCAGGCGCACGGCGACCGGCCAGGCCGCCAGTACGTGCTGCACCGCGCACTGCCCGAGCAGGGACATCACGCAATCCTGCGCCGCCGCACGCACTTCAGCCACCCAGTCATTGCAGCGGAGCAAGGCACAGGACAACGTCAAATGGCTGGGCACCGAGCGCATCATCTGCAACGCGGCCTCACGCGTGCGGCCATTGCCATCGGAGCCCGCAAGGAACAGTGCCGCCGTCTGCACAGTAACCGGCGCCGCTGCACAGGCTTTCAGGCAGGCGAGCAGGCCATCATCGTTGGCAGCCCACCAACTGCGCCGACGCTCATCAAGATCGAACAGCCCACGTGGCGACAACGTCTGCAACCAATGCACACGATTCCCCCCTTCATCGACGAACGCCTTCAGGATCTGGTCGATTCTGGCGCTCAGTGCGGCTTCGGGGGCCTCCGGATGCGGTATCAACATCATCTGCTTCCATTAAGGAGAATGACCATCGTGCCGCACGTACATGGACACGGCCAGCACGCGACCGTGGCGCAGGCACGCACTCTCGCGCAGAATCGAGACCTCGTTCATGTTCCGGGGATCCCATGCCGCACCGTCGACGCCTTGCCCTGACCGCCCTTGCCCTGGCCTGCCTGCTGCCCGCAATGGCCAGCGCAGCCACGCCCTACCGCAGCCCGCAGCAGATCCTCGATGCCTCCGCGGCCAGCGACTGGCGCACGCCGGACCCGGCCAACCTGCTGTACATGGATCTGCCGGCCGGGCGGGTGATCATCGAGCTGGCGCCGCAGTTCGCCCCGCGCCATGTCGCCAACATCCAGACCTTCGCCCACGAACACTTCTGGGACGGCACCAGCATCTACCGTTCGCAGGACAACTTCGTGGTGCAGTTCGGCGATGCCGACGCCGACGATGCCGCCAAGGCCAAGCCGTTCGGCAGCGCGCAGCGCAAGCTGCCGGCCGAGTTCGAGCGTGCCAGCGCCGGCCTGAAGGTGAGCATGCTACCCGACCGCGATGGATGGGCAGCGCAGACCGGCTTCGTCGACGGCTTCCCGGTCGGCCAGGACCCGCAGGCCGGCAAGGCCTGGCTGGCGCACTGCTACGGCATGCTGGGTGCGGGCCGCAGCAACGAGGAAGACAGCAGCATCGGTGCAGAACTCTACGTGGTGACTGGCCAATCGCCGCGCCAGCTGGACCGCAACATCACCCTGGTCGGCCGCGTGCTGAAGGGCATGGAACTGCTCAGCGCGATCCCGCGCGGACCGGCACCGATGGGCTTCTACGCCGACCCGAAGCTGCGCACACCGATCGTGTCGATCCGTCGCGTCAGCGATGTACCCGCGGCCGAGCGCACGCCGATCCAGGTGCTGCGCACCGACTCGAAGACCTTCGCCGATACGGTCGAAGCGCGGCGCAACCGCGTGGATGATTTCTACAAGCGCCCGGCCGGGCATATCGACCTGTGCAATATTCCGGTGCCGGTGCGGTGATGCTTTCCTCGCGTGACGCGTGCTGAAGGTGCTTCACCGTTCATGGGCGTTACTTTTCTTTGTACGCAAGGAAAAGTAACCAAAAGAAACGTTCCGCCGGTCGCGAGCCGCCGTGCTTCGCACGTCGGTCCCCTGCGATGCTCGGCTCGCTCAAGGCGGACCCAGATCAAAGGCCGCAGCTGCACCCAGTAGATCCACGCCATGCGTGGATGCTCTTGCTGTTGGTCTTGACCTTCCAGTCCGCCTTGAGCGAGCCGAGCACCGCAGGTCCGGCGAGGGCGAAGAGGCGCCGATGTCCTGTAGAGCCGACTGTTAGTCGGCTGACTTCTGCGCGCCGTCTCTCGACGGACCGAGGAGCGCAGGGCACCGGTGCGCAGCACCGGCTCGCGACCTGGCGGCGTGTTTCTTTGGTTACTTTCTTTGCACGAGCAAAGAAAGTGACGCCTCCCCGCAGGCGCGGGAAAAGGCTGCCGGGCATCGCCCGGCACTACCCGTGTGTCGGCGCCCTCAGCCCTTCTGACTCACCGCCACGCTACCGAGAATCAACGCACCCGCAATCAGCATCTGCAGCGTCACCGGCTCGCCCAGGAACAACCAGGCGAACGCAGCACCGAACAACGGAACAAGGTAGGTCACCGTTGACGCGCGCGACGGGCCGATGCGGCCGATCAGGCGATAGAACATCAGGAAGGCGAATCCGGTGCAGACCACGCCCAGCGCGATCGCCGCGCCCCAGGCCTTGCCTGGGATCGGACCCTGCGGCAGATGCGTGAGCGCCATCGGCAACAACCACAATGAGGCGCACGACAACGTGGCAGCGGCGGCAGCAGCCGAAGGCAGACCGGTCATGTGCCGCTTCACCAGGTTCACGCCCAAGCCGTACAGCAGCGAGGCGGCGGCACCGGCCAGTACGGCCGTGCCGATGCTCAGCCCCGAGATCTTGGCCGTGGCCAGCACCACCACGCCGGCAAAACCCACCAGCAGCGCGCCGGCGCGGCGTACACCTATCTTCTCGCCGAAGAACAGGAAGGCGATCAGTGCGGCAAACAGCACCGTCATCGCATTGCAGATCGCACCGATCGCAGCCGGCGCACGCTCTGCGGCGTACGCGAACAGCACGAACGGCAACGCCGAATTGACCAGGCCGATCGGCGCCAGCCACAACCAGCGGCGCGGTGGGAACTGCGCGCGTGCGCGCCACAGGAACGGCAGCAACACCAGTGCGCCCAGCACCAGCCGTACCTCGACCAGGGCGAACGGCCCGAATGAAGGCACCGCCACCCGCATGAACAGGAACGAGCAGCCCCAGATCGCGCCGAGCAGGGTCAATTCCAGCGGTGTGCGCCAATCACGCTCGGTCGCTTGGGGTATCGCATTCATGTGCTCTGTCCGTTCGTCATCGTGGCGCTGTTCCGGCCACACAGGATCAGCCGCAGACGCCCGCTGCACAAGCGCGTAGTATCGCTGCCAGCCACAAATATGGTTTGAGGCTGGACATGCTGCTACGCCCTTCCCTGCTTCCCGCCCTGGCCGTTTTCGCGGTCGCTGCGCGCCATCAGAACTTCGCCCAGGCCGCGCAGGAACTGCATCTGACCGCCAGCGCGGTCAGCCACCATGTGCGACGCCTGGAAGAGGTGCTGGCCACGCGCCTGTTCCTGCGCCATGCACGCGGGGTACGCCTGACCGCCGAAGGCCGGCAGTTGGCCGACGCCGCCAGCGCGGCGTTCACCGATGTCGCCGCCGTCGCCCACCATCTGCAGCCGGACGCGGACAGCGTGCCGCTGCGGATCGCGACGCTGCGCTCGCTGTCGTACTGCTGGCTGCTGCCACGGCTACCGCGTTTCACCCAGGCCCATCCACACATCCGCATCGAGCTGCACACCGGCAGTGGCCTGGACCGTTACGACGAGAACGGCCCGGAGGTCGGCATCCGCTACGGACTGGGCCAATGGCCCGGACTGCATGCGCAGCACCTGATGGACGACAACCTGTTTCCCGTCGCGTCCCCGGCGCTGCCGGGAGTCGAAGCACTGCAGGACCCGGCACGCATCGCCGAGCTGCCGCTGCTGAGCGATCTGTCACCACAAGGCTGGCGCGATTGGTTCCGCCATGCCGGCGTGCGTCCGCCGTCACCGCTGCCGGCAATGCACACCTTTGCCGACAGTACCGATGCGATGCGCGCGGCGGTGTACGGCATGGGCGCGGTGCTGGCGCGCACCCACGTCGCCCAGCCGTACCTGCAGCGCTATGAGCTGGTACGCCTGCCTGGCCCTGCACTGAAGGCACGCTATGCCTATTACGTGGTGCATGCCGAAGGGCGACCGCCCAGCCCCGCCGCACGGCTGTTCATCGACTGGCTGCTGGGCCAGGCAGCGGATGAGCGCACGCCGGTGCCGGCGTTGCCGGACAGCCTGCTGGGCCGCCCGAGCACACCCGGCTGACTGCGCCCTCACCCGATCTTTGCCCAGCGCTGGCTAGGCTGCAGGCGAACCCCACAACGTGCTTCCGCCATGGCCCTGCTGCGACTGAGAATTACCGGAACCGAAGATGATGCCCGCGCGATCAGCGACCTGCTGCTCGGCCTGGAAGGCATCGAACACGTCGAAGAGACCGACGACCTGATGCCGCACATGGATGACGATGATTCCAGCTCGGCCGGGCTGTCCGACGACATCGGCCCGGGTACCCACGAACTGGAAGTGGAAGTGGGCAACGAGAGCACCGCGCAGAAAGTGCGCGATGCGGTGCAGGAACTGGCGCTGGAACTGGATGTGTTCGTCGAATACGAGACCGACGAAGGCTGAGCGTCCGCCGGGCATGGCCCGGCGCTACCCGATGCTCGAGGCACGTCGGTAGCGTCGGCCATGCGCCGTCTGTTCCGGTAGCGCCGGGCCATGCCCGGCGAATACGCGGCGCGGTTCGATCAGGGCTTGCGGCGTCGGCGACGGATCAGCGCACGGACGATCCAGGCCATCACCAGCGCCACCACGCCCACCGGCAGCAAAGCGGCCGCGGCACGGATCAAAAATGCCACGCTGGTGCTGAGAATGCTGCCCGACTCGCTCAGGGCTTCGCCGATCTCGCTGCGACTGCGCTGGCCCGAGGTGGTGTCGAAATGCATCGTCACCAGCTGGGTATCGATGCGCCTGCGCTGCTGGGCGGCGTCCTTGTTGGCCTGCTCCACACCCGCCTCGATCTCCGACAGGCGCGTGGTGATCGCCATCAGATCCTCGATCTTCAGATCGCTGCGGTCCTGGTAGGACAGCAGCCGCGCGTGCTCCTTCTCCAGCCGAGCCTTGGTCAGCGCGGTGTCGGCCACCTGCTGGGCCAGGTCCTCGGCACGCGTGTTGCGCGCCTGCAGCTTGCCGCCCTCGCCGGCCAGGCCGATCAGCGATTCCACGCCCTTCGGCGCGATGCGTACCTTGACTTCGCCACTGGGCTGTTCGCCACTGCGCTGATCCACCTGCAGCACCGCGCACTCACCGAACTTCGCGTTCTGGCACGCCTGTGCGACCTGCTGGATGCGCGGGGCGATCTGCGCTGCTTCCAGCTGCACCTGCACATCGTGCTCGTAGGCCAGGAAAGCGCCTTCCGGCGAAGCGACAGCGGCATCGGCATCGGCAGCGACTGCGCCGGCCTCCTGCGCTCGCTCACCGTTCTTGGCACAGGCCGCCAGCGCCAGCAGCAATGCCGGCACGATAACCACGCGCGTCCACACGCGAGGCGCCGTCATCGCGAGGCTCCGTCGAACGAGGTGATCGACAATCCACCCAGCTCGACCTGTGGCAGGCAGCGCACGTTGATCGCCACCATCGGCAGGCCGCTGCGCGGATCCACCGCCTCGCTGTACGGCGCGGTGCCGCACTCGCGGCAGTGATGGTGATCGATGTTATGGGTATTGAACTGGTAGGTCGCCACGTCGGCGATATCGGTGCCCAGCTGGAACGCCTCGCGCGGGGCGAACCAGAGCAGGCTGCCGCGGCGGCGGCACATCGAGCAGTTGCAGTCGATGACGTCCTTGATGGGGGCGTCGGCCTGCACGGTGAATGCGATCCTGCCGCAATGGCAGCTTCCCTGGTATTCCATGTCCCGCGCTCCGCTGGAGAGTCCTTGTATGCGCCCATGGTAATCCTATGGCACGGGGACAAAGCAGCCCCGGGGGCCTATGCTCGAGGATTGACCCCGTACAGGAATGCCGATGCGCCCGCATCTTCTTGCCCTCGCCCTCGTCGCCGCCCTCGCCGGTTGCCAGCCGGCCGATGCCCCGACCAGCGGTTCCACCCCGGCCGCCAGCCAGCAGGCCGGAGATGCGGCGGTCGACGCCGCCTTCGCCGACCTGTCCAAGCGTGCCCTGGATACCTGGATGCAGCTGTCCCCGGTCAGCGCCACCCAGATCGGCGACCACCGCTATGACAGCGAGATCGACGACCTGAGCGCGGCCGGCCAGCAGAAGACCGTGGACGCCTACAAGGGCCTGCTGGGCGAGCTGGACAAGATCGAGGTGGCCAAGCTGGGCCGCGAAAACCAGGTGGATGCAGCGATCCTGCGCAACCAGCTGCAGTCGGAAATCTGGAATGCCGAGGTCATGCAGTCCGGCAAGTGGGATCCGCAGCTGTACAACGGCGTTGCCGGCAGCGCGATCTACGGCCTGATGGCACGCGAGTTCGCGCCGTTGCCCGAGCGCCTGAAGGCGGCCACCGCGCGCATGGAGAAACTGCCGGCGATCTTCGCCCAGGCCCGCGAAAACCTGGATCCGGCGCGCGTGCCGAAGATCCATGCCGAGACCGTGGCCAAGCAGAACAAGGGCATCCTCAGCATCGTCGATACCTTCATCACCCCGCACATCGGCGAGCTGCCGCAGGCCGACCAGCAGCGCCTGCAGGCCGCCATCGACGGCCTGAAGAAGGCCGTGGACGAACAGCAGACCTGGCTGGACAAGACCCTGGTGCCGAACGCCAAGGGCGACTTCCGCATCGGTGCGGAAAAGTACGACCAGAAGCTCAAGTTCGCGCTGAATTCCTCGCTGTCGCGGCAGGAGATCGGTGAGCGTGCACGCGCCGAACTCAAGCGCGTGCGCGAGGACATGTACGGCATCGCGCAGACCGTGCTGAAGGACAAGCCGGGCGCACCGGAAATGCCGGCGCAGCCGACCGACGAACAGCAGCAGAAGGCGATCGAGGCCGCGCTGGAGCTGGCCTACGCTGACAAGCCGGCGCGCGACAAGGTGGTCGACGACGCCAAGGCCGCACTGGAGCAGTCCACTGCGTTCGTCCGCGAGCACGACCTGATGACCCTGCCCGACGCGCCGGTGGACATCATCCTGATGCCGGAATTCCAGCGTGGCGTGGCCGTGGCCTACTGCGATTCGCCTGGCCCGCTGGACAAGAACCTGAAGACCTTCTACGCGGTTTCGCCGATTCCGGATGACTGGAACGACAAGCAGGTCGATTCGTTCCTGCGTGAGTACAACTCGCGCATGATCCACCTGCTGAGCATCCACGAGGGCACCCCGGGCCACTATCTGGAAGGCTGGCATTCGGCCAAGTTCCCCTCCACCCTGCGCGCGGTGCTGCGCTCGGGCCTGTTCGCCGAAGGCTGGGCGGTCTACACCGAGCGCATGATGCAGGAGCAGGGGTACCTCAACAACGACCCGCTGTTCCACCTGGTGCAGCTGAAGTTCTACCTGCGCACGATCTCCAACGCGATCCTCGACCAGGGCGTGCACGTGGACAACTGGGATCGCGAAAAGGCGATGCACCTGATGACCCACGACGCGTTCCAGCAGGAAAGCGAAGCCTCGGGCAAGTGGGTGCGTGCGCAGCTGACCTCGGCTCAGCTGCCGACCTACTTCGTCGGTGCGCAGGAACACTTCGACACCCGCAAGGCGATGCAGGACAAGCTGGGTGACAAGTTCAACCTCAAGGCCTACCACGACCAGATGCTGTCCTACGGTGCCCCGCCGGTGCGCTTCGCACGCCAGCTGATGCTGGACCAGCCGATCGAGTGATGGATCGGGTGTGAGTTGAATGAAAACGGCCCGGGGAGACCCGGGCCGTTTCTTTATCCGTGTGGCACAGCATCCACGCATGGCGTGGATCTACTGTTGCGCATCCACCGTGCGGCGTTGGTCATTGCTCCGCCGCGACAAAACCACCGGTCTGCCGTGCCCACAAGCGCGCGTACAGTCCACCGGCCTCGATCAGCTCGGCATGGCTGCCGGTCTCGACGATGCGGCCCTGGTCCATCACCACCAGCCGGTCCATGCGCGCGATGGTCGACAGGCGATGGGCGATCGCGATCACCGTCTTGCCGCCCATCAGCTCGTCCAGGTTGTCCTGGATGGCCGCTTCCACTTCCGAGTCCAGTGCCGAGGTCGCCTCGTCCAGCACCAGGATCGGGGCGTCCTTCAGCAGCACACGGGCAATGGCGATGCGCTGGCGCTGGCCACCGGACAGCTTCACCCCGCGCTCGCCGACATGCGCGTCGTAGCCACGACGCCCTTCCCCGTCGACCAGCGTGTCGATGAAGGCCTCCGCGCGCGCCTTGGCCACGGCCGCGCGCAGCTGCGCGTCGGTCGCATCGGGACGGCCGTACAGCAGGTTGTCGCGGATCGAACGGTGCAGCAGCGAGGTGTCCTGGGTGACCACGCCGATCTGCTGGCGCAGGCTTTCCTGGGTGACGTAGGCGATGTCCTGATCATCGATCAGGATGCGACCGCTTTCCAGGTCATACAGCCGCAGCAGTACGTTCACCAGCGTCGACTTGCCGGCACCGGAGGGGCCGACCAGGCCGATCTTCTCGCCCGGCTTCACCACCAGGTCCAGGCCGGCGATCACGCCGCCCTTCTTGCCGTAATGGAAATGGACATCCTGGAAGTGCACACCGCCACGAGTCACCTGCAGCGGCACCGCATCCTCGCGGTCCTGCACGGTCAGCGGCTGGGCGATGGTGGTGATGCCATCCTGCACGGTACCGATGTCTTCGAAGATGCCGTTGATGGTCCACATGATCCAGCCGGACATGTTGTGGATTCGGATCACCAGGCCGGTTGCCAGGGTGATCGCGCCGACGGTGATGTGTCCGCCGTTCCACAGCCACAGTGCCAGGCCACAGGTGCCGGCGATGAGGAAACCATTGACGATGGCGATGGTCAGGTCCATGCCGGTGGTGATCCGGGTCTGCGCGCGGTGCTTGACCGCCAGCTCCTGGATCGAATCGGCGACATAGGCCTGCTCGCGGCCGCCGTGGGCGAACAGCTTCAGCGTGGGAATGTTGGTGTAGCCATCGACGATGCGTCCCATCGCCTTGGAGCGCGCCTCCGAGGCGATCCAGGCCCTTTCCTTCGCGCGCGGCACGAAGTAGATCATGATCACCACGTAGGCCAGCAGCCACAGGATCAGCGGCACCATCAACCGCCAGTCGGCCTGCGCGAACAGGTACAGCGCGGTGCCGGTATAGACCACGATGTACCACAGCGAATCGACCATCTGCACCGCCGACTCGCGCAGCGAGGTACCGGTCTGCATGACCCGGTTGGCCATGCTGCCGGCGAAGTCGTTCTGGAAGAAGCTCAGGCTCTGCCGCACCACGTAGTTGTGCATCAGCCAGCGCGATCGATTGCTCAGCCCCGGCACGATGGCCTGATTGACCAGCAGGTTGTGCAGGCCGACCAGGATCGGGCGCGCGATGACGGTGATGAACAGCATCCAGCCGAGGGTATCGGCATGGCGCTGGAAGAAGTCCGCGCCGGGCTGCTCGGCAACCATGTCGACGATGCGACCGAGGAAATCGAACATCGCCACTTCCACCAGCGCCAGCAGCAGGCCGGCGACCAGGGTGGCCAGCAGCACCGGCCACACCGGCCGCAGGTAGTGCAGGTAGAACGGCACCACGGTGCGCGGCGGCATGCGCCCGTCAATGGGCGGAAACACCGGAATCAGGGATTCAAACCAACGGAACATCGCATTCCCTCGCCATCGATAGCCGGCGGAGTATCCCACGCCGCGTGTGTACGCCGGCCGACGATCACCACCGGTTCCGCGTAGCGCCGGGCCATGCCCGGCGGATCGCCTGCAACCGCGCTACGCGCTCGCCGGACGTGGTCCGGCGCTACCCGTCCGCTCGGCCAAACGGTAGCGCCGCGCCCGGCGGCGTCATTTCACCGGCGTGAACAGCAGGTCCTGGAAATCAAAGCTGAAATCGGTCAGGTCCGAGATCGGCTGCATGCGCACCTCGCGCACTTTTCCGTCCGGGTCCAGGCTGAAATTGACGAACGCATCGGCATTGAGCGAGCGGTCGTCCCAGCGCACGATGAAGGTGTCGTGCTGCCAGTGCTCCAGGCGGCCGCTCAGCTGTGCGGTCTTCGCAAAGCGCAGGCGCAGGCCCTTGCCTTCCGCCGTCACCACCATGTCGCCATACCAGCGGTCGCGGTAGGTGGCCGCATACCCGGCCAGCGGCAACGACGGCCTGCTGCCCTTGTCACGCTCGGCCTGGTGCTTGGCCCACGATTCGTCGGCCTTGTCCTGGCCCTTGGCCACGCCCTTGGCATAGGCATCCACCCAGTCGTGCTTTTCACCGCCAAGGTAGGCATCGAGCACGCTCAGCGTGATCGCATTGAAGGCCGCACCCACTTCCTGGTTGGTCAGCACCACCACGCCCAGCTTCTCGCCCGGCACCAGGGTCAGCCGCGAAACCATGCCCGGCCAGCCACCGGTGTGCCAGACCAGCTTCTGCCCGCGATAGTCGCTCAGGCTCCAGCCCTCGCCATAGCCGGCGAAGTTGGCCCGCGCCGGTGCCAGCTCCGGCACGCTCGGCGCCGGGATCGTCTGCGGCGTGATCATCTGCCACATCTGCTGCTGGCTCTTGGCGGTGAACAGCGCAGTGCCATCGGCCAGCTTGCCTTCGGCCAGCTGCACCTGCATCCAGCGCGCCATGTCGTGGGCACTGGAATAGATGCCACCGGCACCGGCATTGTTCGACCAGGTCAACGGTGCAACGGTGCGCAGGTCCTTGAAATCGTACTTGGCGTGGCCGACCGCAGCATTGTCGCCGGCCTTGAGGTGATCGGCGTTGTAGCGCGTGCCGGCCATGCCGACCTTGTCGAAGATGCGTGTCTGCAGGAACTGCTGGTAGCTCATGCCCGAGACGTGCTCGATCACCTGCTGGGCGACTGCATACAGGATGTTGTCGTAGGCATAGCGCTCGCGGAAACCGCCCTTCAGCGGCACCTGGCCGAGGCGCTGTACGACTTCGGCATTGCTGTAGGAGGTGGTCGGCCAGAACAGCAGGTCGCCTGCGCCCAGGCTCAGGCCACTGCGGTGGGAAAGCAGGTCGCGGATCGTCATCTGCCCGGTCACGAACGGATCGGACATGCGGAACGATGGCAGGTGGTCGATCACCTTGTCGTCCATCTTCAGCTTGCCGTCCTCGGCCAGCAGATTCAGCGAGGTGGCAGTGAAGGCCTTGGTGTTGGAGGCGATGGCGAACAGGGTATCGGCCTCGACCGGCGCCGGCTTGCCCAGCTCACGCACGCCCCAGCCGCGTTCCAGCACCACCTGCCCGTCCTTGACCACGGCCACGGCGATGCCGGGCACGTCGAACTGCGCGCGCACGCGCTCCACGGTCGCATCCAGGTCCTGCAGCTGCTGCGGGGTCGCCGCATTGGCCATGGTCGTGCACGCAAGCAGCACGGCTCCTCCGATCCAGGTTTTCATCCAGCACCATCTCCGAACAGGGGTAGCGGCCATGTGCAGGCCGTCACCGGGGTTTCGCGCGATGGTAACGGCCCCGGGTGCAGCCTGCCCTGTGCCATAGGAGGGGTGCCATGGGTGCGAACGGCCAGAGCAACAACGGCTCCACCATCATTCCGTGCCTGCGCTACCGCGATGCGCTGGCGGCCATCGACTGGCTGCAGCGCGCGTTCGGTTTCCACGCGCAGGCCGTGCATGCCGACGGCGATACAGTGCATCACGCGCAGCTGGTGTTCGGCCAGGGCATGATCATGCTCGGATCTGCCAGCAACAGCGGCGAATGGGCCAAGCTGGCGGTGATGCCCGATGAAGTCGGCGGCCGGCAGACCCAGAGTCCCTGCGTGATCGTCACCGATGTCGACGCCCACTATGCCCGGGCCACGGCTGCCGGTGCGCGCATCGTCATCGACATTGCCGACCAGGCCTACGGTGGACGTGGCTATGCCTGCGCCGACCCGGAAGGCTACCTGTGGTGGTTCGGCAGTTACGATCCGTGGCGGGCGGAACACACGCAATGACGGCACGGCAAGCGTCTGCAGCGCCGGTCCGCTGCGGTATCGGCGGCTGGGTGTTCCCGCAATGGCGTGGTGGCGCCTTCTATCCGCCAGGGCTGATCCAGCGCGAAGAGCTGGCCTATGCCAGTCGTGCGTTGCGCTGCATCGAGATCAACGGCACCTTCTACCGCACCCCGACAGCGGCCCAGTGCGCGCAATGGGCAGCGCAGACGCCGGAAGGTTTCCGGTTCTCGATGAAGGCCCCGCGTCATCTGGTGCAGCGTCGCGACCTGTCGTCCACGATCGAGGCGGCGAGCGCGTTCCTGCAGGCGGCCCTCGCGCTGGGCGACCGGCTGGGCCCGTTGCTCTGGCAGTTCGACCCGCAGCACCCGGCCGATGCCGCGGCACTGGATGCCTTCATGGCACAGCTGCCCAGGCAGCTGGATGGAACGGGGTTGCAGCATGCGTTGGAGGTGCGCAACGCCAGCGTCCATGGGCCGGAACTGGTGCAAGCGGCGCGCCGGCATGGCGTGGCCCTGGTGATCGAAGACAGCGACGAATCGCCATTGCATGGCGACATCACCGCGGGCTTCGTCTATGCACGGATCAAACGCAGCCAGGCCCGACTGGCCGAAGGTCTTCCCCAGCCGATGCAGCAGCGCTGGGCCACGCGCGCGCGGTGCTGGGCCCGGGGTGAGGCGGTGGACGACCTGCCCTGCCTGGCCGCACCGTCCCCGGCCGCGCCGCGCGAGGTCTACCTGCTGTGCATCGGCGCCGGCAAGGTGCGCAATCCGGCGGCGGCGATGGCACTGCAGCGGGTCATCGACGGCGCCAGCGGTCCACTGCCCACAGCAGTGTCCAGCCCAGCACGAACACCCCGCCGACGCGCAGCACGCTGAGGCCGAATGCACGCGAACCGATCCGCTGTACTTCCAGGAACGGATACGGTGCGCTGCCCAGCCACGAGGCCGTGAGCATCGCCCAGCCCAGGTAGGCCAGCGGCACCAGCAGGACCACACCCAACGCACGCCAGCGCAGGCCACCATGTGGCAGCAGCCCCGCCCAACCGGCCAGATACAGCAGCGGCACCACGTAGTGCAAGCCGGCATCGGCCCACCATTGCAGGCCAGTTGGCTGCCACAGCCCCTGCAGCACCAGCAGATAGATCAGGCCGGTCACGCCGATGCACAGTGCCAGGGTGGCGGCTACCGTAGGTCGCAGTGCGCGGCCGCTGCAGAGCCAGAGGCAGCCCAGGCACACGGCCAGATTGCTGAGGATGGTGAAGTAGCTGAAGAAGCGCAGGCTCGCCACGCCGGGTCCCAGGCTGGCGCCGATGCCGCGCATCAGCAGGGCAAACTGCAGCAGCAGCGATGCTGCCGCGACCAGCGCGGTCAACAGCGCCCAGCCGCGCAGCAGAAGAAAACGGGCAGCAGGCATGCACGGCTCCCTCGTGGCAACGCCGCGAGCATGCCACAGGCATCGCCCGCCGATGCGGCTTGCCTCACAATACGCCGATGAGCACACCCGACACCCGCAAAGCGCTTTGGCAGATCCACTTCTGTGTCCTGCTGTGGGGCGTCACCGCCATCCTCGGCAAGTTGATCACCCTGCCGGCGCTGCCGCTGGTGTGGTGGCGGATGCTGCTGGTGGTGGCGATGCTGGCGTTGCTGCCGCGGGTCTGGCGCGGGCTGCGCACGCTGCCGCTGCGGCTGGTCGCCGGCTATGCCGGTATCGGCGCGCTGGTGGCCCTGCATTGGCTGACCTTCTACGGCGCGGTGAAGCTGGCCAATGCCTCGGTTGCCGCCACCTGCATCGCCCTGGCACCGGTGTTCACCTCGATCATCGAGCCCTGGGTGGCCAAGCGTCCCTTCCAGCTGCGCGAACTGGCCTTCGGCCTGGCCGTGCTGCCCGGTGTGGCGCTGGTGGTGGGCGGCGTGCCCGACGGCATGCGTCTGGGCGTATTGATCGGTGCGCTCTCGGCCCTGCTGGTGGCAGTGTTCGGCTCGCTCAACAAGCGCATGGTCAGCCATGCCGATCCGCTGACGGTCACCGCACTGGAACTTGGCGCGGGCACGCTCACCCTGACCCTGCTGGCACCGCTGATGCCGTACCTGCTGCCAGCGCTGGCCAGCCCGTTGTGGATCGTTCCCGACCTGCACGACGGCATCCTGCTGCTGGTGCTGGCCGGTGTCTGCACGCTGCTGCCGTTCGCCCTGGCCCTGGTCGCGCTGCGCCACCTCAGCGCCTACACCGTGCAGCTGGTCACCAACCTGGAACCGGTCTACGCCGTGTTGCTGGCCGTGGTGCTGCTGCGCGAGCAGCATGAAGTCACCCCGTGGTTCTACCTGGGCGTGGCGATCATCGTCGGTGCCGTGTTCCTGCATCCGCTGCTCAACCGCCGCAAGCGCGTGCAGCATCCGGAAATCCTCGGAACATCCGAAGCGCGCAACATCGCCGATTGAGCGCGTCCGCGCATTGCGTGGATCTTCCCGGCACCCGTCTCAGCGCTGCGGCCAATGCCAGGCCGGTGCATCCAGCAGGCCCTGCCCGCTCAGCAGCGTACGCCCGTATTCCTTGTGCAGGTGCATTGAATGGCACTGCGGTGCCTGTTCCAGCGCGGCAATCAAGCGCGTGGCGTGCGATACCACCCAGACCTGGCTGCGTGCACTGGCGGCGATGATCAACCGTGCAAGCGCCGGCAGCAGGTCCGGATGCAGGCTGGTCTCCGGCTCGTTGAGCACCAGCAGCGGCGGCGGCCGTGGCGTGTGCAGGGCCGCGGCCAGCAACAGGAACCGCAGCGTGCCGTCGGACAGCTCGGCCATCGACAGTGGCCGCAGCAGACCGGGCTGGTGGAAGCGCAGCGCGAGTCGGCCATCCAGTTCCTCGAAGCTGACCGTCGCCCCCGGGAATGCATCCTCGATCGTCCGCGCCAGCGCCTGCGGATCGCCGATTTCGAGGATCGTCACCCAGGCGGCGGCGAGGTCGCGGCCGTCGTGGTGCAGCACCGGGGTGCGGGTCGCCATCGCCGGTTGTCGCGCCGGTGCATCGGCATCGCTGCGGAAGTGGTCGTAGAAGCGCCAACGGCGGATGTACTCGCGCAAGGTGATGGCTTCCGGCATGCGCTGCGGATCGCCCACCTGGGTGAACAGGCTGTCGAACAGTGAAAGACGATCATCCACTACATCCCAGCCATGCCCGTGCCGCTGCCGCACCAGCGCACCGCGGCGGTCGACCAGCAGATTGGCGCTGCGCAGGAACGGCCCTGCCCAGATCGCTTCAGCCTTGATCTGTGGGTCCAGCGCGAAAGCTGATCGGCTCGGTGGCGGATATCCGAGGTCGATGGCGTAGCCGAATTCATCGGTGGCGAAGCCCAGCTTGAGCCCCACCGATTCCTGGCGCGGCCCGCCCTGCAGCGGGATCTCACCGGCCAGCACGCGGCGGTCGATCTTTTCCGGACCGGCCCACAGCGCCGAGCCCAATCCACCCTCCCGCGCCAGGACCGCTGCAACACCGCCCTGGGCGGTTTCCGCCAGCAGGCGCAGCGCGCGGTACAGGCTGGATTTGCCACTGCCGTTGTCGCCGGTGACCACGTTGAGCCGCTGCATCGGCAGGACCAGCGCATGCAGCGATCGGTAATTGGCGATGGCCAGGGTCTGCAGCATGGTCGACGTCCTTGCGGTGAGACGTTGAG
Organism: Stenotrophomonas sp. 2694; assembly: GCF_040548715.1. Classification (NCBI taxonomy): domain Bacteria; kingdom Pseudomonadati; phylum Pseudomonadota; class Gammaproteobacteria; order Lysobacterales; family Lysobacteraceae; genus Stenotrophomonas; species Stenotrophomonas sp. 2694. The sequence continues at coordinate 340,570 of NZ_JBEPSG010000002.1, read as the reverse complement.
GGTGCCGTATGGGTATCGCAATGGCTGCGACTGCACGCAAAGGCCCGGGCCATCCACGCATGGCGTGGATCCACCGCAGCCGCGCGGGCGGTCAGGGCGCCACTTCCACCCGGTTGCGGCCGGCGCCCTTGGCCCGGTACAGCGCGGCATCGGCACGGGCCAGGGTCTGGTCAGACGTTTCACCGGGCTGGTGCTGTGCCACACCGATGCTGATGGTCACCGGGAAGCCCAGCGGCAGGTTGGACACGGCTACCCGCAGGAACTCGCATTGCAGTTCGGCGGTACGCAGGTCCGCGTCCGGCATCAGTGCCACGAATTCCTCGCCGCCATAGCGCGCGGCCAGACCCCCACCAGCGAAGTGCGAGCGCAGCAGCGCCCCCAGTTCGGCCAGCACCCGGTCGCCGGTCGCGTGGCCCTGGAAATCATTGATGTGCTTGAAATGATCGATGTCCAGCAGGGCCACGCAGGTCTGCCGGTCGCGGCCATCGACGGCAATCACCGCCTCGTCCAGCGCCGCTGCCAGTGCCCGCCGGTTGGGCAGGCCGGTCAGGGCGTCGGTACGGCTCTGTTCGGCCAGGTCGGCATTCTGGGCCAGCAGCACATCGTGATACTCCGACAGCAGGCGTTCGTAATCGTTGCGCTCAAGCATGTGCCGCTGGATATCCAGGGCGAAACGGCGCAGCTCCATCACCACCATCACCTGCCGCGACAGCGCGGCCAACGCTTCGGCCTTGTCGGTCGCCAGCTGCTGCGGCCGCGCGTCGAACACGCACAGGGTTCCCAGCGGCAGGCCGTCGCTGCTGATCAACGGCGCACCGGCATAGAAGCGCACATGCGGGTCGCCGGTCACCACCGGATTGTCGTGGAAGCGGACGTCCTGCAATGCATCCTCGACCACCATGATTTCCTGCGGTTGCAGGATCGCGTGGCCGCACATCGACTCGCTGCGCAGGTTCTCGGTCGCGTCGATGCCCTGCATCGACTTGAACCACTGGCGCTCGACGTCGATCAGGGTCACGGCCGCCATGGTCGTGCCACACACCGCCTTGGCGATGGCCACCAGGTCATCGAACGAGCGTTCGCGCTCGGAATCGAGTATCCGGTAGCGGTACAGCGCCTCCAGGCGCAGCGCTTCGTTGGCGGGCTTGTCGGGCTTGATCATGCAGCGTCACGTTCCGGCAGGGCGCCGCAAAGTCTAGCGGATGCGGGCGGCCAATCTGCATTCCGGTAGTGCCGGCCGTTGGTCGGCTCCCTGATGTTCATTGCCAGCACCGTGCAGTTGCCGGCCAGCGGCCGGCACTACCGGCCGTTGCTTACCAGTCCTGCTGCTGCGGCAACAGGCCGTGAAGCTCCTGCTCGGTCAGGTTGCGCCACTGGCCCGGCTTCAGTGCACCGATCTTGATGTTGTCGATACGTACGCGGCGCAGCTGGGTCACGCGGTAGCCGAACTCGGCCGCCATCAGCCGGATCTGCCGGTTCAGGCCCTGCTGCAGGATGATGCGGAAACCGAACTTGGCGATCCGCGAGGTCTTGCACGGCAGCGTCATCTGGTCATGGATGCGCACGCCACGGGCCATCGCGCGCAGGAATTCGTCGGTGACCGGCTTGTTAACCGCCACCAGGTATTCCTTCTGGTGGCCGTTCTCGGCGCGCAGGATCTGGTTGACGATGTCGCCGTTGCTGGTCATCAGGATCAGGCCTTCGGACTCCTTGTCCAGGCGGCCGATCGGGAAGATGCGCTGTTCATGGCCGACGAAGTCGACGATGTTGCCCTTCACCGTGCTTTCGGTGGTGCAGGTCACGCCCACCGGCTTGTTCAGCACGATGTACACGTGGCGGCGGGCGCCCGGCTTGCGGGCAGTGCGCACGCGCAGGGGCTGGCCGTCGACCAGCACCTTGTCATCCTCGCCGACCACCGCGCCGGTGCCGGCGGCATGGCCATTGACGGTGACCCGGCGGGCGGCGATCAGGCGATCGGCCTCGCGTCGGGAGCAGAAGCCGGTGTCGGCGATGTATTTGTTGAGTCGGCTGGTCATCGCCCCATTATCCGGCATCACCGCCCTTCCCGCCTCATGCCGTGGTCAACGGATCTTCGGTTTCGCCATCGAACACCCGGTTGCGGCCACTGCGCTTGGCCACGTACATGGCGTGGTCGGCGCGCCGCAGCAGCGCGGCCAGGTCATCTTCGGCCGGTCGCCACTGTGCCATGCCGATGCTCGCGGTCACCTCCAGAGCGGGCACCTGCAGGTCCCGGCAGGTCTCGGTGATGCGCTGGCGCAGGCGTTCCAGGCGGGTGGCCGCAACCTCACGCGGCATGCCCGGCAACAGCAGCAGGAACTCCTCGCCCCCCATCCGCACCACCTGGTCCTCGCTGCGGACAGCGGCGCGAAGCGCGCGGGCCACGGCCACCAGCACCTGGTCGCCGATCTCGTGGCCATGGCGATCATTGATGTCCTTGAACAGATCGATATCGAGGAAGCCGATCACCAGCGGCCCCCTCTCACGCTCGCCGCCCTGCAGATGCTGGGCCAGCTGCTGCAGGCCGGCACGGCGGTTGGGCAGGCCGGTCAGCATGTCGGTCTCGGCGAGCTGGCGCATCTCATCGCGCTGCTGGCGCAGCCGGCCCAGGCGCAGGTTGAGCGCATAGGCCGCCATCATCAGCAGCCAGGTGACCGCCAGCTGCAGGGCCTCCACCCGGTATTCCATCAACCAATGCGCGCTGGCGGCGTCGGCCACGATCAGCACCAGCATCGGCGCCAGTGCGGCCAGTCCGGCCAGCGACCAGACATCGCCGCGCAACCGGGCCCAGATGCCCATCGCCAACGACAGCGCGCAGCCGGCAATGAAGCTCCACTGCAGGACCTGTGCGACCACGACCAGTCCATCGCGCTGCAACCACGGCACCAGTGCCGCCAGCGTGAGCAGGGACCACAACACCAGCTGCTGGCCCGCGCGCGAACGTGGCAGCACGCGGTCACCGCCGTTCAGGCGCCACAGCGCCGGCAACACCAGTGCCTGGGTCGCTGCAGTCAGCGCCAGCAGCCACCAGTCACCGCGCCCGCCGACGCGCAACCAGGGCTCGGGATAGCCGCTGAGGCCGCCAAGGATCGACTGCCACAGCACCAGCACCAGGGTGGCACCGATATACATCAGGAAGCTGCGGTCGCGGGTGGTCAGGTAGGCCATCAGCGCGGAAAGCGCCAGCGCGATTGCCACGGCGATGCATGCGGCGCGCACCAGCAGCCGGGCAGTGTCGTTCTGCTGCACCGGGCTGGGCGCACCCAGCTGCAATGTGGGAACCCAGCGCGCCTTCAGCGGCGTCTGCCAGGAAACCAGGAAGGGCTCGTGGCTGCCGGCAGCGGGTACCGCCACCATGCCGATGCCCGCACGAAAGCGCGAATCGCGGGTGCGGGCATCCTGCATGTTGCCGCAGATCTCGCGATCACCGTGCTGCAGCCGCACTTCGCCGGCAAAGATGTTGAAGACATCCAGCGCCTGCGGCTCGCCGGACCAGCCTTCTGGCGGTGCATTCACCCGTGTCTGCTGGCGCGGCCCGGCCAGCATCTCCGGCGTGCACGCGCGATGGGGCGTAGGTTCGGCTGTCGCGGTGCCGACCAGAAGGTAATCGCGGCCAGCGTCGACGCTGCGCGCATGGCCCAGCCACGGCAACGCCAACCACACCAGCAGCAGGACAAGCACCGCCCCTGTTTCCAAACGCACCTGCCTGCCGCCCACGCCACGTCCTGTTCCTGCTTACGTCCGCGCCCACTGCGCGTCGCCCCTGGCGGCATTATCGCAGCGGAATGCACCACCAATGTGTAGACCAAAGTGGCGGGGGTATTGGCCGGGCTGCCGCCCGGCACCCGCAGAGGCCGGAGCCGAAGCAACACCGAAAGCGGCTACCGAGGTGGGCGGGGCGGTATGGGCAGGCAGGACACGCCGTAAACCCATCCATGGGGGCTCGATGGCGCCTTGCTCGTGTGCGCCGTCCTGCGCACACGGCAAGACCGGGGTTGGGCGTCCTGCCCAACCCGGCCGAGGGCATGCCTCGGGCCCATGGCGCCAACGGTCCTGCCTGCCCATACCGCCCCACCCCTGACAGTTCCCGCGCGTAGTAGATCCATGCCATGCGCGGATGGACGTTCCTACCGATTTCGAGATCATCGAATGGATTGGATTTCATCCACGCATGGCGTGGATCTACGTGTCGACCAAGGTCGACACCCACCAGGAGCAAGTCATGCCATCCCGACAGATTGTGGAGATCTGTCGAAGGCGGGGTGGGTCCGGTTGCGGGGGCGTGAGCGCCATGGATGGCGCGACCGAGCCTACAGGGACGTACTTGCGGCGTCCCCCGCAACCGGACCCCCCCCGCCATCCCACGGAATGCAGCTGTTGCTGTTGCTGTTGCTGTTGCTGTTGAGGTTGAGGGTGCCGGGCGCAGCCCGGCCGCAGCACCTTCAGCCGACAGCCGATGGCCCCTGCGTACCGGCCAACCGCATCGGTCGCAGGTCAGCCAGGGTCAGCCGTTCCAGCGGCTGCGGCCGTTCGATGGCATAACCCTGCAGCCCCTGCACGCCCATCCCGGCCAGCGCCTCGGCAATTTCGGTGGTCTCCACCCACTCGGCCACCACCTCCATCTGCAGTTCGCGGCCCAGCTCGCTGATCGCGCGCACGCTGGCACGGCTGACCGGATCGGTGTCCATGTCGCGCACGAACGCCCCATCGATCTTCAGCATGTCCGCCGACAGCTGCCGCAGATAACCGAACGAGGACAGGCCCGAGCCGAAATCGTCCAGCGCCACCCGGCAGCCGCGCGCCTTGACCGCGTCGATGAAGGCACGCGCCTGGCTCAGGTTACCGATGGCCGCGGTTTCGGTGATCTCGAAACAGAGCTTGGACGCCAGCGCGCGGTTGCGCTCCAGCAGGTCACAGACGAAGGCAAGGAATCCCGGCTCGGCGATCGACTGGGCCGATACATTGACGTTGCACAGGCCCAGCTGCCGTACGTGCGCCGGGCACACCTGCAGGTGGCGGAAAAGCAGGCCGAGCACGTGCCGGTCCAGCACCACCGCCATGCCGTAGCGCTCCACCGCAGGCATGAACTGGCCCGGCAGGTGCAGTACGCCTTCACTGTCACGCATGCGCACCAGCACCTCGTAGTGCAGGTACGACGGATCGCCGACCTTGGCGATGCGCTGCGCATACAACAGCATCCGGTTCTCGGCCATGGCGCGACTGACGCCCTGCAGGCGTTCAGCCTCCAGCCGTCGCTCCTCCAGCGCCAGCCGGTTTTCGTTGAAGCAATGCACGCGGTTGCGACCGGCCTGCTTGGCCGCATAGCACGCGCTGTCGGCCGCGCTCATCAACCAGTTCACGTCCGGCGCCTCGGCTGTCACTTCGACCACGCCGACACTGCAGCTCAACTGGGGACTGCCCTCGCTGACCGGGAACGTGGCCTGGCCCAGGTTGCGGATCAGCCGCTGCAACACGCGCTTGGCTTCATCCTGGTTGGCGCGGGCAAGGAACACCGCGAACTCGTCCGCCCCCAGGCGGCCGACCCAGTCGCCATCGCGCACCGCGCCGACCAGGTACTCGGCGAAACTGCGCAGCATCTGGTCGCCGGCCGCGTGGCCGAAGCTGTCGTTGACCAGCTTGAAGTGGTCCAGGTTGATGTAGCCCAGGGCATGGGTTCCGCCGTCGGAGCGGACCTGCAGCAGCGATTTTTCCAGCAGGCGCTCGATCTCCCGACGATTGATCAGGCCGGTCAGGGGGTCATGGCTGGCGTGGTGCTCTATCTCACGTGCCAGGGCATGGTTCTGGCTGACATCCTCGACGATGGCGAACACCGACAGGCGGCCGCTGGCAGTGCGCACGCCGGTGCCACTCCAGCGTCCCCACACCAGGCTGCCATCGCGGCGCCGGAAGCGCAGCTCGCCCGGTCGCAGCTGGCGCTCCCAGTCGATGTGGCCACTCTCATCGATCACCAGCTCGCCCTCCATAAGCAGCTCGGCCAGCGACATCTGCAGCAGCACGTCCCGACGATGGTCGAGAATGTCGGCCATCGCCTGGTTGGCCTCCACCACCCGGCCGCCGGCATCCAGCTTGAGCATGCCGACGTTGGCTTGGTAGAAGGCAGCCCGGAAGCGGCTCTCATGCTCGGTCAGGTCCTTGCCGACCCGGCGCGCCAAAGCCACCGCCATCAGGCTGATCAGCAGGACCGACAGGCCGCCCACGGCCAGGGTCGCGATGCGCACCGCGCGGGCCATGCGCAGCAGTGCCTGCGAGAACGCCTGCGCCTGCCCGCGCAGCTGGTGGTCGATGCCACGCAGCCGATGCAGGTAGTCATCCACGGTCGCCTCGTCCAGCGGCCCCGAGCCATGGCGCCGTTGCAGTTCCTCCGCCAGCGACTGCATGGCCAGCAGGTTTGCGTCGGTCTGCCGCCACAACCAGGTGGCTTCGCGGAAGGCTCCGACGTTGCGCGCATGGCGGAACGAGAAGATCAGCCGCGGAATGTCGGCGCGGGCATTGCCCCCACGCAGAAAACCGGCGCGGGCTTTCGCCTCGTCCGGTTCGGGTTGCTCCAGCGCCTTGCGGGCCTGCAGGTCACCCAACGGAACCTGCAGTGCCGTCTGGGCATCCTGCAGATCCTGCAGATGGCCACGCGCCAGGTAACGGCTGAGCGCTGCGGTGGCGTCCTGCTGCCCCCGCGACCAGTAGCCCTGCCCTGCGATCCATGCGGTCGATGCCGCCTGCAGCTCCTGGATCACAGCCGACAGCGCGACCAAGCCGATCGCCATGCCCGTCAACAGCGCAAATCGCAGTCCCAGCCCGCGGGTCATCGGTACCCGTCGACGCTGTTGGTCCATGCCACTTCTACCCATCCTGGATCCCCCGAATGTGCTGCGGTGACAATCTCCTACGGAACCGCGCCAGCCTAGAACCGCAGATGTGTGGGCCATGCGAAACCGGACCCGGCCGGTGATCGGCAGCGGCGGCCGGGCCGCCCTGGCGCCATGCAAACAACAACGCCAGCCCGGAGGCTGGCGTTGTTCGTCTACTTCAGCGCGGCTTAGAAGCTGCGCGGGCCACGTGGCTTGTTGAAGCCATCACGACGCGGCGGACGGCTGTCGCGGTCGCCGCCGGGGCCACCCGGACCGCTGCGACGCGGAGCTCCCGGGCCACCCGGACCGCCCGGACCACGCTTGTCGAAGCGCGGCTTGAACGGACGCGGCGCCGGATTGACCTCTTCACCGGCCGCCAACGGGCGCATCTGCAGCTGCTGGCCGGACACCCAGACCTTCTGCAGGTGGGTCAGCACGTCCGACGGCATCTGTGCCGGCAGATCCAGCAGCGAGAAGTCGTCGTGGATGTCGATACGACCGATGAAGCGGCTTTCCAGGCCGGCTTCATTGGCGATGGCGCCGACGATGTTGGCCGGCTTCACGCCATGCTGGTGGCCGACCGAAATGCGGTAGGTCTCCATGCCCTGCTCCGGTGCACCGCGCGGCGGCACGTCACGGCGCGGGCGCTGCTCGAAGCCACCCTCGGCATCGTCACGACGCGGGCCACGCTCGAAGCGCGGGCCGCGCTCGTTGCGGTCGCCACGTTCCGGGCGCTCGGTGCGCTCGAAACGCTCGCGCGGCGCACGCTCTTCGCGCGGTGCACGCACCGGCGGCTGCAGCAGGAACGGGGTATCGCCCTGCATCATCTTCGCCAGTGCGGCGGCCACTTCGATGGCCGGCACGTTCTGTTCGGACTCGAAACGCTCCAGCAGCTGGCGGTAGAAGTCCAGGCCGCCCTGGCCCAGCGTCTCGGTGATGCGCGAGGTGAACTTGTTGATGCGGTTGTCGTTGACCGCTTCCACGCTCGGCAGCTGCATTTCTTCGATCGGCTGGCGGGTCGCACGCTCGATCTGGCGCAGCATGCCCTTTTCGCGCGGGGTGGCGAACAGGATTGCTTCACCGCTGCGGCCGGCACGGCCGGTACGGCCGATGCGGTGCACGTAGCTTTCGGTGTCGTACGGGATGTCGTAGTTCAGCACGTGGCTGATGCGTTCCACGTCCAGGCCACGAGCGGCCACGTCGGTGGCGACCAGGATGTCCAGCTTGCCTTCCTTCAGCATGGCGATGGTGCGCTCACGCTGGGCCTGCTGCATGTCACCGTTGATGGCGGCAGCGGCTAGGCCACGGGCCTGCAGCTTGCTGGCCAGCTCTTCGGTGCCGGCCTTGGTGCGCGCGAAGACGATCATCGCGTCGAACGGCTCGACTTCGAGGATGCGGGTCAGCGCGTCCAGCTTGTGCATGCCGCTCACCCACCAGTAGCGCTGGCGGATGTTGGCCGAGGTGGTGGTCTTGGTCGCGATGGTGACTTCGACCGGGTCCTTCAGGTAGGTCTGCGCGATACGACGGATGGCCGGCGGCATGGTGGCCGAGAACAGCGCCACCTGGCGCTTCTCCGGCAGCTTCTTCAGCACCGCTTCGACGTCGTCGATGAAGCCCATGCGCAGCATTTCATCGGCTTCGTCCAGCACCAGCGTCTTCAGCTCGGACAGGTCCAGCGTGCTGCGGTTCAGATGGTCGATGACGCGGCCGGGGGTACCGACCACGATGTGCACGCCGCGGCGCAGAGCCGTCAGCTGCTGGCCGTACGGCTGGCCGCCGTACACCGGCAGCACGCGGAAACCGGGGATCTTGGAGGAATAGGACTGGAACGCCTCGGCAACCTGGATGGCCAGCTCGCGGGTCGGGGCCAGCACCAGGGCCTGCGGCTTGATCTGCTGCAGGTCGATGTTGGACAGCACCGGCAGCGCGAAGGCCGCGGTCTTGCCGGTACCGGTCTGGGCCTGGCCCAGCACGTCGCGGCCTTCCAGCATCGCCGGGATGGTGGCAGCCTGGATCGGCGACGGCGTTTCGTAGCCGATGGCAGTGACAGCCTGCATGACAGAATCGGACAGGCCGAGCTGCGCGAACTGCAGCTGCGCTTGGGTTTCTTGGGACATGGGGAACTCCGAAGGCACTGCCACGAGCATGGCAGGCGAAAAAAAAGGGGGATTCCGCGCTTTGGGCGCCCTTCTTATCGCGTGCCCTGGCGCTGCTCGGTTGGAGCTGAGGTTTTACTCGCTCAGAGCGGAATGATACCGCACTGTGCCTGAACAAGGTGTACAGGAAGCCAACGGCATGCCGTTACGGCCCGCCGTGGCGCACAATAGGCGCCCATTTTACCGCCGCGGGCCCTGTCCTGCAGCGCCTGCCCCAGGAAACCCGTTCCATGCAGATCCTCGAATTCGACCTCGACGGCGATTACGTCGAACTCAAGCAGTTGCTGAAGCTGGCCGACCTGGTCACCAGCGGCGGCGAAGCCAAGATGGTCATCAGCGAAGGTCTGGTGCTGGTCGATGGCGAGGTCGAGCTGCGCAAGGCCTGCAAGATCCGCGCAGGCCAGGTGGTTGAGTTCAACGACAGCCAGATCCGCGTCCTGGCCGCCGCGTAAGTCACCGCGTGGCCGTCAGGCCACGCGCTGGGTCAGGTGGGCGGCAATCAACTGCCGGAACGGTGCCACCCCCTGCGCCACCCGCAACCCGGCCGCCCGCAACAGGCGCGCCGGACGGCGGTCGTCGGTATACAGGCTGGCAATCGCATTGGTCGCTTCATACAGCGGCCGCGCCGCCAGCCGATGCCCGCGCTGGTAGCGGCCCAGCATGCCGGCCGCGGCGATGTCCGCTCCACGTCGCTGCTGCTCGGCGATGCCCTGCGCCAGCCGCTGCGCGCTGGCCAGGCCCAGGTTGAAACCGTGTGCGGTGACCGGGTGCATGCCCACTGCGGCATCACCGATCAGTGCCGAACGTTCGCCGACAAAGCGGTGCGCATACACCCCGACCAAGGGATAGACCTGTGGCGTGGCCACCGGCTGCATGCGCCCCAGGCGGTGTTCGAAGAAGCCGCTGATGGCCTCCCCGAACGCGATCTCATCCATCGCCAGCAGCGCTTCGATCTGCCGCGGCGGCAGGGTGATCACCGCCGATGCCTGGCCTTCGTTGAGCGGCAGCAGCGCCATCGTGCGGCCATAGCCGAACCATTCCCAGGCCGTGTGGTGATGATCGCGCTCGACCTGCATCCTGCAGACCAGCATCGATTTGCCGAAGTCACGCATCTGCGCACCGATGCCGAGCATGCGGCGGGTGCCGGAGAAGCGACTGTCGGCACATACCAGCAGCCGCGCATGCAGCTCACTGCCATCGTCCAGGCGCACCACGTGGCCCTGGCTGTCGGCGCGTACCGCCTGCACCTTGCGGCCATCAAACAGTTCCAGCCCGTCCTGGCCCTGCACCGCCTGCCAGGCCGCGCGGCGGATCAAATGGTTGGGCACCAGCCAGCCCAGCGGCTGGCCATCTACCTGGCTGCTGGCGAAGGTCAGCGCGAAGGGCGAACCTCCGTTCAGCACCCGCGCGTCGCGCAGTTCGGCAACCTCGGCTTCGGGCAGGCGCTGCCACAGGCCAAGCTGTTCCAGGCTTTGCCGCGAGGCATGGGTCAGGGCGATTTCGCGGCCGTCGAAGGCCGCCTCTGCCAGGGCCTGGCGCGGCTGTGCCTCGACCAGCCCCACCTGCAGGCCAGTGCTGGCCAGCGCGCGCGCAAAGCACAGCCCGGCCGGTCCGGCGCCGACCACCACCACGTCCATCCTGCGCATGCGCGCCTCCTGCCGTTGATCCAGTCGCGGCCAGCATAGCGCTGCTTGCCTGACCGGCCTTGATCTGGATCAGCTGCGCGTCACAGCAGCGCGAACACCATCGCCAGGATCGCCACGATCGACACCAGCCAGACCAGGCTGCGCACATAGGGCACGCCGGCTGCGTACAGCGGCAGGTAGACAACGCGTGCCCAGAAGTAGACCTGCGCCGCCAGCGCGGTGGTGTCGCTGCCACGCCCGGCCAGCACCACCGCAATCGCAGCGGCGGCGAAGAACGGGAAGGTCTCAAAGAAGTTGGATTGCGCCCGCTGCAGTCGTCCAGCCAGTGGACTCAGCGGCTTGGACGAGTCGTCACGTGCGGAGGCATTCCATTTCATCCCGCGCTCGTGGGTGACCACGGTGGAGGCGGCAAAGATGTAGACGAAACCCAGCAGCATCGCCCACGCCAGCATCGTCAGTTCGGTTGTCATCATTCATCCACGGCGACAAGTTGATCGGAGGATCGCTTATTACTTCGGCCTAATACGCAGGCTGCTTATAACTCCATTCCAGTAGCGCACAGCCTCAAAGTGCTGCTGTCTCGTCAACCAGGTTTTGTTCTCAGGGCTGATCGGATCACCACCAACGATAGCGGGTTTAATCTCGAACAGCTCCATGCCCTTGGGACGTGAGTACTTATTCAGGTCAATCATTTTCGTCTGCCAATCGAGCAAACAGATCGGGAAGGTCGCTCGCTACCGAGATGGCATGCTTACGATCCATGCCTATAAACGGAACCCGAACTATCGGCATTACTGCATCCAATGTATCAAACCCGTACGCCTCCCCTCCGCCGTAAGAAGCGAACAAAAATATACCTGGTGCATATGTCTCGACCTCATATTCACGATTGAAATCGACTACCTCTTCTGCTTTCCAGAAAATGACGTAGTTATCGCCAATGAACCCTTCGCCACCGTCGTGCGCCCTGAGGAATTCAATGTAACTCTCGGGAAGTGCCACTCCCAGGGGTGTCGACAGACCATCAACCGCCGAAGCTTCGGCCGGACAATTAAGCCGCCCCTCTGTCAGGTGATATTTCATAGTTGTTTTTCCAGATCTTTCTGCAGGTAGCTCCGCCAACAAGTCATCTGCTACCAACCCTCAGGGTGCCGATGCGCGCAGGCTGTATCCGGCCAGGCGCCAGGTCTGGTCTTCGTCGAAGCGGAACGACACCAGCTCGCGTACCGGCTGCGCGCTGTTGGCGAAACGGGTCGGGAAGCTGACGTTGATGTACAGGCCCTCGGGCACGGCAGCACCTGCAGCGTATTTCACGCGGGTGATGGTCGGCTGGCCACGCCCGGCCAACGCGCCAAGACGTGTGCGGTCTGCCGCAAGCTGGCTGACGAAGGCCGCCTTGGGCACTGCGCGGCGGGCAACCGCCGAGGCGCCGTCCCACAGCTCACCGGCCCGATTGGCGTCGACCAGTTGCGCGGCCTTCAATGCGGCACTGCCCATTTCCGCGTCCTGTTTCTGCACCTGCGCCTGCTGGGCCGGGCTCAACGCCGGCGCGGCAGCAGTGGCCGGCTTCGCGGCCGTCGGTGCGCTCGGCGCGGGGCGAGCCGGGGCCGGTGCGGGCGTGGCCGGCGCCGGCGTTTGCGCCAGTGCAGCCAGGGGCAACAAGGACAGCAGCAGGAGCACGCGCTTCATGGACACCGCCGGTTCGATGGAAAGAACCGCAGTCTACGCCAGCGCAGTGAGTGGACCGTCAGCGCGCCTGGACGCTGCCTTCCACCGCGCCCGCCTCGGCCTGCGCCGCCGGTGCCGCCGATGCCGCGGGCAGCTGCTCGGCCACCGGCGGCTGCTCCGGCGGTGCCGGGGGCAGCGTAGCCACGTCGATCTCCGACAGCGGGCTTTCCTCCGGGCACACCGGGTCGGGGAAGCCGAAACGCTGCTTCAGCGACTGGCCACAGCTGTTGATCGATTCCATGTCGGCACCGTCGCGCTTGCACTGCTGGTCGAACGCCACCAGGAACGCATCCTTGCGCTGCACGAAGTCGTCGCCGCAGGTACGCATCTGCTTGATCCGCTCCAGGTCGTCCTGCACGGCGTTGGTCCCGTCCAGGCCGTACTGGCGAAGCTCTTCGGCCGTCAGCAGGCGCAGGCTGCGGTTGGGCACGGTCATCATCAGGTCGGCCACACCCACCGCCACACCATTGCGCTGCAGATAATCCTTCACGTTGTCATAGACCTCGTGCAGCTCGCGGTTGAGTTCCGCGCGCGAAGTGGCCTTGGAACTGATGCGCATCATGCGGTGGATGCCGACCTTGCCGGTCAACAGGCGGTTGTCGCCGGCAGCCAGCACGAACACGCAGGCGCTGTGGCAGATCGAGCCCTCGCGCACCCAGATGGTCCAGCCGGATTCGCCGATGCTGTCGCCGGCAACGATGGCCGATTCCACCTGGCCACCGCTGGAATCCAGATCCAGGATGCGCTTGTGGATCTGCAGCTCGTCGGCGACCACGGCCAGCCGCCACATCATCTCGGCAAACCCGGGGTTGATCTTGCCGTTGTAGCGCACGCGCAGCAGGCCACGCTCGGCGCACGGCGCCAGCGCCTGCTTCAACTGTTCGCGCTGCAGGCCTTCCAGTTCAATGCCATCGCCGCCGTCGCCGGCGTAATCGGTGGTGCAGCTGACCCAGGCCTTGCCGTTTTCCAGCTGCGCCTGCGGCCAGGGCCGATCAGCCCGGCTGCGCGCCTGTGCCGGCGGGGGCGGCGCATCGGCGGCATTGATCGACACCATGTTTTCACCATCACTGGCCGGGGCCCGCGTGGCCCTGTCGGCCGCGGTGACGTTGCCCGGGTTCTCCAACTGGCTGCAGCCCGCCAGGGCCAGGAATAACAGGGGCAACCAGCGGAGTTTGGCGGACATCGGGCAACCGGATTCAGACAGGCAAGAACCACAGTCTACCCGTCCACGACGCGCATTCAGCGCCCGCCACTGAACCTGTTCTGACCCTCACGCACCGTCATTTCCCATTCCAGTGTCTTCCCCCTTCCCATCCACGCATGGCGTGGATCTACATGTCGACCAAGGTCGACACCCACCAAGAGCAGGCCAATGCCATCTCGACAGTTCGCGGAAGTCTGTCGAAGGCGGGGTGGGTCCGGTTGCAGGGGTGTCCGCGGCATGGATGCCGCGGCCAAGCTTACAGGGACGTACTTGCAGCGTCCCCTGCAACCGGACCCACCCCGCCATCCCACGGATAGCCCGCTGTTGCTGTGCCGTTGCTGTTGCCGTTGCTGTTGCTGTTGCCCTTGCTGCTGCCCTGGCCTGAAGGCCTCTGCGGGTGCCGGGCGCAGCCCGGCCAGGCCCCTCCAGCATCCATGTCCGAATATGGCGAGTACTACCGCCCGCAGGCGCCTAGACTGGCGCCATGGATACCGCACTCGCCCTCGACACTGCCGCCTGCGATCGCGCCCGCCTGGCCCGTGATGCACGCTTCGACGGCGTATTCTTCACCGCCGTGCGCAGCACCGGCATCTACTGCCGGCCGGTGTGCCCGGCGCCACCACCGAAGCCGCGCAACATCACCTATTTCCCCACGGCAGCGGCCGCTGCGTCCGCCGGCTATCGCCCCTGCCTGCGCTGTCGCCCCGAGCTCGCCCCGCTGGCACAACAGGCGCTGGCCGGACAGGCCGTGCAGCGTGCCCTGGCGCTGATCCATGCTGGCTTCCTGCAGGACCAGCCGGTGGCCGAGCTGGCGGGAAAGATCGGCCTCAGCGCACGCCAGCTGCAACGCCTGTTCGTCGAACGGCTGGGCGCAACGCCAGGGCAGATCCACGCAACCCATCGCCTGCTGCTGGCCAAGCAGCTGCTGACCGAAACCACGCTGCCGGTGACCGACGTGGCACTGGCCGCTGGTTACAACAGCCTGCGCCGCTTCAATACGGCATTCCTGCAGGGCTGCGGCATGGCGCCTACCGTACTGCGCCGCCAACACCATCCCCTGGCCGCCGACGATGGCGGGCTGGTGCTGCGCCTGGGCTATCGACCGCCGCTGGATTTCCCCCGCATGCTGGCCTTCCTGCGCAAGCGCAGCCTGCCCGGCATCGAACTGATCGGGGAAGACAGTTACCAGCGCGTGTTGGGCACAGCCGAGCGCCCCGCTCTGCTGCGCGTCACCGCCGACCCGAAGCGACCCGAGCTGCGCCTGCAACTGGGCGCGGTCGACCCACGCCTGATTCCGGACATCGTGCGCCGCGTGCGCCGTGTGTTCGACCTGGACGCCGACCTGCAGCAGGTGCACGCCGCGCTGGGCGATGAACCTCTGTTGGCGCGCGGCATCGCCGAGCGCCCCGGCCTGCGCGTGCCAGGCGGATGGGACGGCTTCGAGGTGGGCGTGCGCGCGGTGCTGGGCCAGCAGGTCAGCGTGGCCGCGGCCACCACGTTCGCGCGCCGGCTGGTCGATGCCTACGGTGCGCACCTGCCCGGCATGCCGTCCGAATTCGACCGTCAGTTTCCAGCGCCGGACGTACTGGCCGACGCGCCGCTGGAATCGATCGGCCTGCCACGCAGCCGCGCCGCCACCGTGCGCGCCCTCGCCGCAGCCTGCGCCAGCGGCCAGCTCGACTTCGGGCCGGGGCAGGCACTGGAGGAATTCGTCGCCCGCTGCGTGGCCCTGCCCGGCATCGGCCCGTGGACGGCGCAGTACATTGCCCTGCGCGGGCTCGGCCAGCCTGATGCCTTCCCCGCCGGTGACCTGGTGCTGCAGCAGGTGCTGGGCCATGCACAGGGCCAGCGCCTCAGCGAACGCGCCACCGAGGCCCGTTCGCAATCATGGCGACCATGGCGCGCCTATGCCGTGCTGCATCTGTGGCACCTGTCCGGCACTTTCGTTGGAGAACCCTCATGAACCTGTTGTTCGATCGCTTCGATACACCGATCGGTGAACTGACCATCGCCGGGGATGAGAATGGCCTGGCCCACGTCCTGTTCCCGGAAAACCGCCATCCTGCGCGCGGCCGCGAGCACTGGCATTACGCGCCTGGCGCATTGCCGGAGGCGCGCGAACAGTTGCTGCAGTACCTGCACGGTGAGCGCAGCGGTTTCGACCTGGCGCTGGCACCGCATGGCACGCCATTCCAACTGCGCGTCTGGCATGCGCTGGCGTTGATTCCCTTCGGCCAGACCTGGAGCTACCTGCAGCTGGCGCAGCAGCTGGGTCAGCCGACGGCGACCCGTGCGGTCGGCGCGGCCAATGGCCGCAATCCGTTGCCGATCGTGCTGCCGTGCCATCGCGTGATCGGCAGCAACGGTACGTTGACCGGTTTCGGTGGCGGCCTGGAAACCAAAGCGGCGTTGTTGCGGCTGGAGCAGCGACAGGCACCGCTGTTTGCATGAGGGTTGGAGGCAGGGCTGCGCCCTGCACCCGCTACAAGCCAGAGCAACGTCAACGTCAAAAGCAGGTTGTCCGTGGGGGGGCGGGGCGGTGTCGGATTGCGGGGACGCCGTAAACCCATCCTTGGGGGCTTGGCCGCGGCATCCATGCCGCGGACACCCCGCAATCCGACACCGCCCCGCCTTCGACAGGTTCCCGGTGACGGTTTGATTCGTTCCGGTAGATCCACGCCATGCGTGGATGGAAGCATCCGTAATCTGTCTGGAGAAGAGCCCCCTTGTTGTTCAAGGGCGCGGGGATACGGTGAAATGCGTGGACACGCCAGCGCGCCACAGGCGCGATGGCGTGTCTTGGGTACGTCATTGCTGCGGATTATCATGGCGGGATGACTTCCGTACGCCTGACCTGCACGCTGGCGCTGCTGCTGCCCCTGGCCGCATGCACCACCACGCCTTCGCCTTCGACAACCATCGCTGCACCTGCCGCGGAGGCGAATACGCCGCCCGCCAGCCCGCCGAAGCTGCTGTTGATCTCCATCGACGGCCTGCGCGCCGATGCGTTGGATCGCGGCCTCACCCCGAACCTTCAGCGGATCATCGACGGTGGTGTGCGTGCGCGCTGGATGACGCCCTCCTATCCCTCGCTCACCTTCCCCAACCACTACACACTGGTCACCGGCCTGCGTCCGGACCACCACGGCATCATCAACAACAGCATGGACGATGCCGCGCTCGGTCGCTTCGCGCTGCACGACCGCACTGCGGTGACCACCAGCGGATGGTGGGGCGGCGAACCGATCTGGGTCGGTGCCGAGAAGGTCGGTGTGCGCACCGCCACCACCTCATGGCCGGGCAGCGAAGCCGAGATCCAGGGCACACGGCCCAGCCAGTGGCGCATTTACGATGCCAAGGAACCGCTGGAGCAGCGTGCGCAGACGGTGCTCGACTGGCTGTCGCAGACCGATGCCGATGCGCCGCGCCTGACAACGCTGTACATGGAGCACGTGGACAAAGCCGGCCACAACTTTGGCCCCGAATCCAGGCAGTACACCGAGGCCATCGTGCATGCCGACCAGGTCATCGGCCAGGTGCTCGATGGCCTGCAGCAGCACGGCCTGGCCGACAGCACCAACGTGATCGTGGTCTCCGATCACGGCATGGCGTCGGTGCCGGAGGGCCAGGTGATCGCCCTCGAATCGATGGTTGACCCTGCCATCGCGCGCAACGTCAGCGCAGGCCAGTCGGTCGGCTTCGCGCCGGTGGTGGGACGCGAAGCAGAGGCCGAGCGTGCCCTGCTCGGTCGCCACGCACACTACGAATGCTGGAAGAAGGAGAATCTGCCGGCCCGCTGGCATTACGGCACCCATCCGCGCGTGCCGGCCATCGTCTGCCAGATGGATGAAGGCTGGGACGCGCTGACGCGCGAGAAGATCGCCAAGCGCGAGCACGCCGATCGCGGCTCACATGGCTACGACAACGCGTTGCCGTCGATGCGCGCGGTGTTCGTCGCCCGTGGCCCTTCATTCCGGCAAGGCCTGGTGATCGACGGTTTCGACAATGTCGACGTCTACCCGCTGCTGGTGCACCTGCTGCAGGTGCCGGAAGCGGCCAACGATGGCAACGCGCAGACGCTGCAGAAAACCCTGCGCTGATCGCGGCGCCATGCCCTGGCCACGGTCAAAAAAAAACGCGGCGCCGAGCGCCGCGTTTTTCTTTGGACCGGTCGGTCGGCGGATCAGCCGGCCTTGGCCACTGCCTTCTTGGCCACAGCCTTCTTCGCCGGAGCCTTGGCCACGGTCTTCTTGGCAACCGGGGCGGCGGCGCCTACGGCGACCTTGCTCGCGGTGTGCGAACGGGCGTTGCCGTAGCTGGCGTTGTAGCGCTTGCCCTTGGCGGTCTTGCGGTCACCCTTACCCATGTCTTCAACTCCTCAAATGTGAAATCTGGTTACCCCGTACTGACACGGGTTCGGCGGGGCCGCCTTGCTGGGCGCCCCCGCGCACGATCGGAAAGCCTACCACGGAGCGCCTAGTGCGCGCAGCTGGCGTCATGCACGTGGCCGTGGTTCAAGCGCAGGTTGACCAGGTGCGCGATGCCGACCAGCAGGCCGCCCAGGGTCATCACCACCGCGTGCGGCACCGCGTTGTGGTGCAGCGGGTCGTACAGCACGCCGGCCCACAACGCGACCAGGCCGGGAATCAGGAACGCCAGCGCACGCAGCGCACCGTGCCGCCGATAGCCCCAGACCAGGCTGAACAAGCCCAGCAGGGTCACGAACACCACCAGCGCCTTCTCCACGCCATCGCTGAGCCAGAAGGACAGGCCAAGCGAGGGGGCAGCGGCCAGCAGCAGCGGAATGACCGCGCAGTGCACCGCGCACAGCATCGAACCGGTGGCGCCGAAGCGATCGAGCAGGTGGCGCAGGCGTGAGGGCAAGGGCATGACTTCCAGCAGGGCGGTGAATCGTTATGGAATAATATAACATCGTTTCCCGACCCGCACGGTTCCCCTCCCCCTGTCCCGCCGACGGGATTCGTGCGCCACCCGATTGATACAATGTAACAAAGGACGCCCATGCCCTCCCGTCACCCTCGCCTCAAGCCGCATTCCCTGGCCCTGGCGCTTGCTGCGCTGCTGCCCTCCGTCGCCTTTGCGGCCTCCGACGATGATTCGCATCGTGACCGCCACCTGACCGAGCTGTCCTCGGTGCAGGTCACGGCATCGCCACTGCAGGGTGATGCCGAATCGCTGGCGCGCCCGGTTGAAGTGCTGGCCGGTGAGCGCCTCGATGAGCAGAAGGCCGGCACCCTCGGTGACACCGTCGCCAAGCTGCCCGGCGTGCAGAGCACCTTCTTCGGCCCCGGCGTCGGCCGCCCGATCATCCGTGGCCAGGAAGGTCCGCGCGTGGCCGTGCTGTCCAACGGCATGGGCAACATGGACGCCTCCACCGTCAGCGCCGACCATGCCACCAGCATCGAGCCGTTCCTGGCCGACCAGATCGAAGTACTGAAAGGCCCGGCTACCCTGCTGTTCGGCAGCGGCGCGATCGGCGGTGCGGTGAACGTGGTTGATGGGCGCATTGCGCGCGAACTGCCGGATCGTCCGCTCAGCGGCCGTGCCGAGCTGCGTGGCAATTCGGTCAACGACGAACGCAGCGGCATGTTCCGCCTGGACGGCGTGAGCGGCAATGTCGTGCTGCACGTGGATGGTCTGGTGCGCAATGGCGATGATTTCCGCATTCCCGGCTACGCGGTGATCGACGGCCTGGAAGACCACCACGATGACCACGACCACGCGGGCGAGGAAGGCGAAGAGCCGCGTCGCGGCCGCCTGGACAACAGTTCCATCCGCACCCGCGCCGGTGGCGTCGGCGCCACCTGGCTGGGCGAAGGCGGCTACTTCGGCGCCTCGGCCAGCACCTACCGCACCAACTACGGCATCCCCAACGGCGCCCACGTGCATGCCGACGGCGATGGCCACGACCACGACCACGGTCACGACCACGACCATGGCGAGGAGGAGGAAGGTGAAGAGCACGACGTGCGCATCGACATGGTGCAGAACCGTTTCGAGACCAAGGCCGGCATCTACAACCCGGTATCGTTCCTGAAGAACGTCAACGCGCGCGTGGCCTACACCGATTACGAACACGTGGAGCTGGAAGCCGGCACGCCGTCCACCCGCTTCACCAACCGCGGCATCGAAGGCCGCCTGGAAGCGGTGCAGCAGCAGATCGGCGGCTGGGACGGCGCCTTCGGCCTGCAGTTCGGCAACAGCGATTTCGGCGCAAAGGGCGAAGAAGCGTTCGTGCCCGATACCGGAACCAAGAACATCGGCCTGTTCGTTCTGCAGGAAAAGCAGTTCGGCCCGTTCAAGCTGGAACTGGGCGGTCGCCACGACCAGGTCAAGCTGGACCCGACCGGCGACTACCGCCGCCGCAAGTTCGACGCCACCAACCTGTCGGCCGCCGGTATCTGGAAGCTCAACGATGCGGTCGACCTGCGCATCGGCGTGGACAGCTCCGAGCGTGCACCGACCAATGAGGAGCTGTACGCCGCCGGTGCGCACATCGCCACCCGTTCGCTGGAAATCGGTGATGCCAACCTGAAGACCGAGCGCGGCCAACGCATTGAACTGGGCATCCACACCCACAGCGAGCGCCTGGACTTCTCTGCCGCGATCTACCAGACCAGGTTCAAGGACTTCATCTACCTGGCCGACACCGGCATCACCGAGAGCCTGCCGGTGCGCACCTGGACCCAGCAGGACGCGGTGTTCAAGGGCGCCGAAGCCGAAGCGCTGGTGCACCTGTTCGAAGGCGGCGCCGGCGATTGGGACCTGCGCGTGTTCGGCGACTACGTGCAGGCCAAGCTGGACGGCAACGGCAGCCGTACCCTGGACATCGCCGTGCCGCACGGCGACCACAACCACAACTACAGCGTGGAACTGGCCAACACCGGTTACCTGCCGCGCATCGCCCCGGCCCGTGTCGGCGCCGACCTGCGCTGGGCGAAGGATGGCTGGCGTGCCTCGGTGGGCGCGGTGCGTTACAGCCGGCAGAAGGACGTTGCGCAGAACGAGGAGCCGAGCAACGGCTACACCCTGGTCGATGCGCACCTGGCCTACCGCTGGGACCGCAGCGACAGCAACAGCTACGAGTTGTTCCTGGATGGCAGCAACCTGACCAACCGCGAAGTGCGTCCGCATACCTCGCTGCTGAAGGATTACTCGCCGCTGCCGGGTCGTGGTGTCGCCTTCGGGATCCGCGCGTTCTTCTGATGAGGCATCCACGCATGGCGTGGATCTACTGACGTGCATCCGCGCGTGGTGTGGATCTACTGAAGTGCATCCACGCATGGCGTGGATCTACTGACTTTGACGGCGGCATGCTGTCGTTCTCTCCCGGGGGGCCAGGTTGGCCCCCCGTCTTTTTTGATGACCTCGATCGACCCTCACGCATCCGTCACAAAGATGTGCGTACGACAACAAGCGGACAATCCCGTCGCCATTCGTCTCTCGCCATCCGGACATTTGTGTCCGAAAATGAAGCCATGACCACCCAACGTGCCGATGCCGCTGCCCGCCGAGCCCTCATCCTCGATGCTGCCGACCATGTGTTCGGCCAACACGGCGTCACCGCGCCGCTGGACCTGGTGGTCGAGCGTGCCGAAGTCGGCCGCGCCACCCTGTATCGGAATTTCCCTGACCGCACCGCGCTGATCCAGGCGCTGCTGCAGCGCACGGTCGACCGCATCCGCCGCCAGGTCGAGCAGCTTGGCGACCGCGACGACGCCCTGTTCGAGGTGTTCGAAGGCATGGCCCAGCGCATCGTCGATTCACCGGCACTGGCCGATTACTGGCGCGCGGTCGATTCGGACGTGCCGGCCATGCGCACCGCACGCGAGACCGTGCGCGACCTGCTGGAAGCCCCCATCGCCCGTGCCAAGGCCGCTGGCCTGTGCCGGCCCGACCTGGAGAAGACGGATATTTCACTGATCTCGGGCATGCTGGGCGCGGCCCTGCGCGGCAAGACCCGCGATGAGCGCGCCCAGCTGGCCGGGCGTGCCCTGCAGCTGCTGCGCGGGGGACTCCAGGGAGCAGCCAGCGGGGAACGCTGATGGTGCAGCCGTACCTCAAGCCGGTTCCGGATTGGGAGGAGCACGAGAAGCCGACCATGCCTGGTTCGGCGTCGATGCCCTGGCACCCGCCTTATCGGCGTGCAGCCTATGCACTGGTGTCGCTGCTGGTGGCCATCACCGGCGGCCTTGGCAACGCGCTGGTAACGGCCAACCTGCCCTTCCTGCAGGGGCAACTGGCGCTCACCCCCACCCAGGGCAGCTGGCTGGTGGCTGCCTACGCCATGGTCAACGTGACCGCCAACCTGCTGGCCTTCAAGTTCCGCCAGCAATACGGCATCCGCCTGTTCGCCGAGATCGGCCTGGGGCTGTATGCGGCGCTGGCGGTGCTGCACCTGTTCGTCGGCAGTTTCGAGACCACCATGCTGACCCGCGCCGCCAGCGGTTTCGCCGGCGCGGCCTGTTCGACGCTGGGGACGCTGTACATGCTGCAGGCGCTGCCGCGGCGATTCACCGGCAACCTGCTGGTGATCGGCGTCGGCCTGTCGCAGCTGGCGGTGCCGATTGCCTGGATCGTCTCGCCCGGCCTGGTCGATACCGGCCAATGGCACCAGCTGTATTCGTTCGAAGCGGGGCTGGCGCTGTGCGCGTTTGCCGCCGTGGTCGTGCTGAAGTTGCCGCCGGGCATCCAGGTCAAGGCCTTCGAACCGCTGGATTTCCTCACCTTCGCCCTGCTCGCGCCTGCCGTCGCCCTGCTGGTGGTGGTGCTGGCCCAGGGCTACACGCGCTGGTGGTTGAACACGCCGTGGCTGGGCTGGGCGCTGATCGCCTCCATCGTGCTGACCACCACCGCACTGATCATCGAACACTACCGGCGCAACCCGCTGCTGCAGATCCGTTGGCTGTCGACCCTGCCGGTGATGCACTTCATCGTCGGCGCCTTCCTGATCCGCTTCCTGACCACTGAACAGTCCTACGGCGTGGTCAACCTGATGCGCACGCTGGGCATGGGACCGGACCAGATGCGGCCGCTGTTCGTGGTGATCCTGGCCGGCGTGGTCACCGGCATCGCCGGTGCGTCACTGACCTTCGGCCCGAAGCGCCTGATTGCGCAGCTGCTGATGGCGATCCTGCTGCTGGGTGCCGCCGCGTTCTTCGACCAGCACCGCACCAGCCTGGATCGCCCGCACGACTTCTACATCAGCCAGTTCCTGGCGTCGGTGGGCGCCGGCATGTTCATGGGCCCGCTGATCATGCTCGGTATTTCGGCCGCGTTGAAACAGGGCGTGGACCACATGATCACCTTCCTGGTGACATTGTCGATCACGCAGACGCTGGGCGGACTGGCCGGCTCGGCCGTGCTGGGAACATTCCAGCTGCATCGCGAGCAGCTGTATTCCAGCGCGCTGACCAGCCAGCTCGATCCAGCCGACCCGGTGGTGGCACAGCGCCTGCGCATCCAGCAGCAGTTGTACGCAGCGCAGATCACCGACCCGGTGCTGCGCAGTGCCCAGGGCAGCGCGCAGCTGGCGCAGACCACCCGCCGCGAAGCCAACGTGCGCGGGTTCAACGATGTGTTCACCCTGAGCGGCTGGCTGGCAATCGGTTTCCTGTGCTGGTTGCTGCTGCTGTCGCTGCGTACCGCCGTACGCAAACAATGGCGCAAGCGCCATCCTTCCTCCCCCGCTGCGGCTGCGACCGCGGCACCGCGCTGAGTCCACCGTCATGCCTCCCGTCCCGCCCCGTCCAGACGACACCGACGCTGCCGAGAACGTCACCCCGCCGCCGCCCACCGATGCGGCACCGGCGGCGACGCCTGCCGCGCCCGCCGCCGCGCCGAAGTACCTCAAGCCGAGTTCGCGCAGCGTGGTGGTGATGGTGGTGGTGGCCCTGCTGGGCATCGCGCTGATCCTGCGCGCCTGGCACCTGTGGCCGTTCACCAGCACCGTGATGGTGACCGACAACGCCTACGTGCGCGGTCAGATCACGGTGATGGCGCCGCAGGTGAACGGCTATGTGACCGACGTGCTGGTGAAGGACTTCCAGCACGTGAAGCAGGGCGAGCCGCTGCTGCGCATCGACGACCGCATCTACGCGCAGCGGGTGGCGCAGGCGCAGGCCACGTTGGACAGCGCGCGCGCGGCCCTGGCCAATTCGGACCAGTCGCAGGCGCAGAACCGCGCGCAGATTGCTGCGGCGCGGGCCACGCTGTCGGCCGGCCAGGCCGAGCTGCAGCGCTCCCGCAACGAGGCCAAGCGCTACGAGGAACTGGCGGCGCAGCAGCTGGTGTCGATCAACGACCGCGACAAGTTCCGCACCAGCCAGGCCTCGGCGCAGGCCAGCGTGCAGCAGTCGCAGGCGCAGATCCGCATCGCCGAAGAAACCCTGGTCTCGACCCAGGTCTCGCGCAAGAGCCTGGAAGCGCAGGTGGAAAGCGCGCAGGCACAGCTTGAGCTGGCCCGCATCGACCTGGCCAATACGGTGATCCATGCGCCGCGCGATGGGCAGATCAGCGAAGCCAGCGTGCGCGTGGGACAGTACGTAGCCGCCGGTTCGCAGCTGCTGTTCCTGGTGCCCGACGCATTGTGGGTGGTGGCCAACTACAAGGAAGGCCAGACCTGGCAGATGAAGATCGGGCAGCCCGCCTCGTTCTCGGTGGATGCGTTCCAGGGCCAGGTGCTGCGCGGACGCGTGGAGCAGATCGCGCCGGCCACCGGATCGGAGTTCAGCGTGCTGCGCCCGGACAATGCCAGCGGCAATTTCACCAAGGTGGTGCAGCGGCTGCCGGTGCGTATCTCGATCAACGGGGACCAGGAACTGGCGGCGCGGTTGCGGCCGGGCATGTCGGTGATCGTGCGGGTGGATACCGCGACCAAGCCGATGGACTAGGGCGCCGGCCCGGTGGAGTCGAGCCATGCTCGGCTGCGTTGTTGTGACATGGGATCAGATCCCTTTGCCACTGGCAAAGGGATCTGACCCCAATCCCGAGGAAGCCGGCCAGCGGCGGGCCCTACCCTCGCATCAACCTGCGCAGCGGGCGCAGAGTCCGTGTACTTCCAATGTCTGAGCCTGCGGTTGGAAGCCGAGCTCCTTGGCCCGCTTTTCGAGCTGGGTCACGATCTCACGGTCTTCCAGTTCCACCGCGCTGTGGCAGCTGTTGCAGATCAGGAACGGCACCGAATGGGCCGCACTGCTGGGGTGGTGGCAGGCCACGAAGGCATTGACCGATTCCAGCTTGTGCACGAAGCCATTGGCCATGAGGAAGTCGAGCGCGCGGTACACGGTGGGCGGGGCGTCAGCGCCCACACCCTTGCCGTTGCGCACCCACTCCAGCAGCTCGTAGGCCTTGACCGGCTTGCCGGCCTCGGCGATCAGCTTGAGCACGTTGGCGCGGATGGGGGTCAGGCGCAGCCCGCGCTCGCGCGAGACACGCTCGACCACCGCCACGAAATCAGAAGCGTCGTGGACATGGTGGTGCGGGGCCGTACAGGCGGTTTTGGCGGACATGCGCGTTCTCCAGTTCGGGCGTGGGCCGCAGGGCTCAGGCCGTTGCTACCTTGGTGATGGCCACATCGATGCGTTTCAAGGCCTGCTCGCGGCCGGCCAGGTACACGGTATGGGAAATGTCAGGGCTGACCTGGGTGCCGGTGATGGCCACGCGCAGCGGCTGGGCGACCTTGCCCATGCCCATTTCCAGCGCGGCGGCTGCATCGTGCAGGGCCACGCCAACGGCCTCGGCGGTCCACTCCGGCAGGGCTGCCAGCAGCTCGCGGGCCTTGCCCAGCGGCAGTTCCGCACCGGCCTTGAAGTGCTTGGCCACGGCCGCTTCATCGTATTCGTTCAGCGGCTGGTACCAGACCACGGCCTTCTCGGCCATTTCCTTCAGGGTCTGCACGCGCTCGCGGAGGGCGATCACCACGTCCACCGGCGCCGGGCCAGCGGCCACATCCAGGCCCAGCTTCTGCAGCTGGTAGACCAGGTGCGGCACGATCGCGGCCGGCTCCTCGGTCTTCAGGAAGTGCTGGTTGACCCAGCCCAGCTTGGCCATGTCCAGGCGCGAGGCCTTGGAATTGCAGTCCTTCACATCGAACAGGTCGATCAGTTCCTGGCGGCTGAACAGTTCCTGGTCACCGTGCGACCAGCCCAGCCGGGCCAGGTAGCTCAGCAGTGCATCAGGCAGGTAGCCGGCGTCCTTGTACTGCATCACGTCGGCCGCGCCGGTGCGCTTGGACAGCTTGGCGCCCTGCTCGTCCAGGATCATCGGCATGTGGCCGAACTTCGGCACCGGTGCGCCGATGCCTTCGTACAGGTTGATCTGGCGCGGGGTGTTGTTGATGTGGTCGTCGCCACGGATGACTTCAGAGATCTTCATGTCCCAGTCGTCCACCACCACCGCGAAGTTGTAGGTGGGGTAGCCGTCCGGACGGAAGATGACCATGTCATCCAGCTCGCTGTTGGCGATCTCGATGCGGCCCTTGATCAGATCATCGAACACCACCGTGCCTTCAAGCGGGTTCTTGAAGCGGATGACGCGGTTCGGGTCGTCCCTGTACGGCAGGCCCTGCTCGCGGGCAGCGCCGTTGTAGCGCGGCTTTTCCTGCCTGGCCATCGCGGCCTCGCGCATGGCGTCCAGCTCTTCCCGGGTCTCGTAGGCGTAGTACGCCTTGCCGTCGGCGATCAGCTGCTCGGCCACTTCCTTGTACCGGGCGACGCGCTCGGTCTGGTAGAACGGGCCTTCGTCGTAGTCCAGGCCCAGCCACTCCATCGCCTCCAGGATCGCATCGATCGCGCCCTGGGTGCTGCGTTCACGGTCGGTGTCCTCGATGCGCAGCACGAACTCGCCGCCACGATGGCGGGCCTCCAGCCAGCAGTACAGCGCGGTGCGGGCGCCACCGATATGCAGGTAGCCGGTGGGACTGGGGGCGAAGCGGGTGCGGCAGGTCATGGAGGGCTCGAGGAACGGGTATCCCCCGATTTTACCAGCCCTCCGCCCCCTGCGGAAAAAGGGGACGGAGGGGGGCAAGTCACTATTGCCGCGCTCCCGGGAGAACGCCGGTGCAGCGGAGGGGAAACACGACTTGATCCCCTCCGTGCCTTTTTCAGGGCTCGGGCTTGCGCGGGAACGGCTGCTCGCGCATGGCGGCGTGGTAGGCGAAGGAGGCGACGATGGCGGCGGCCTGCTTCAGGTCTTCCGGTTCGGCGTGGTCCCAGGTGTCCAGGTGGCTGTGGTGGACGTTGCTGAAATAGTCCAGCTTGTCCTGGATGAACTGGAAGCCCGGCAGGCCGATGCGGTCGAAGCTGATGTGGTCGGTGCTGCCGGTGTTGCGGGTTGCCACGGTGGTTGCACCCACGTCATGGAACGGGGCGAGCCAGGCTTCGAAGATCGGCATCGCCGCCAGGTTTTCCTGTGCGTAGATGCCACGGAAGCGGCCCGAGCCGTTGTCCATGTTGAAATAGACCTGGAACTTGCCGTAGTCGCGGGTCTTCTGCAGGGCACCGGTCGGTTCGCGCAGCGAGGCCGGCAGCGCCTTCTGCGCCGGGTCGGTAGGCTCGGGGAATCGACCGAAGTGCTTGGCCACGTACGCCTGCGAACCGATCAGCCCCTGTTCCTCGCCACTCCACAGCGCAACCCGGATGGTGCGCTTGGGCTTGGCGCCGCTGGCCTTGAGGATGCGCATGGCCTCCATCATCACCGCCACGCCGGCCGCGTTGTCGGCCGCGCCGGTGCCGCTGTGCCAGGAATCCAGGTGCGCGCCGATCATTACCACCTCGTCCGGCCTGCTGCTGCCACGGATCTCGGCCAGGGTGTTGTAGCCGGGCTGGTCGGCCTCGTCGGTGAAGCGTGCGGCCACATCCACGCGCAGGCGCACGCTCTGCTTGGCTTCCAGCGCGCGTACCAGCGGATTGAAGTGCTCGGCGATCATCGCCAGTTCGGGAATGCCGACCGCTTCACCGGCCTTGCGCGAGCCGCCACCGGCCACGCGGATGATGCCGTTGTCCCAGCTGCTGATGCTGATCGAGGCCAGCGCGCCTTCTTCAACGAAGAATGCGTTGACCTTCGCCGCCAGCGCCTGCTTCTCCTGGTATTCCTTGACCCGCTTGGCGCGGTCGGCGGCCACGTCCTTGTCCTTGGGCAGGGTGAATTCCTGCAGGCCTTCCAGCGAGGTGGCGTCGTGCCGGTGCGAATCGGCGTCGGTGCCGCGCTTGTATTCGCGTGCCTCGCCCAGCAGCAGGATCTTTCCACGCAGCTTGCCGCGATATTTCTCGATGTCCTCGGGCTTCTTGATGTCCACCTGCAGCAGGTCGCCCTCGACCGGGCCATTGGTGCCCGGCGTCCACGCCTTGGGCAGCGCATGCAGTGGCTGCACGCGATCGCCCAGCATCTCCACGCTGGCCGAGGTGAATTCCCAGCCACGGCCGAATTCGTCGAAGGCTTCGTCATGGACATTGTCCAGCTTCCATTCGCTGAACTTGCCGCGGGTCCAGGCGTTGGCACGCCCCATCGCCGGCGAATTGGTCAGGCGCGGCCCGATGCGTTCGGTGAGGTAGCTGAAGGTATCCATCACCTGCGACTTGTGGAACGCCTGCTGGCGGATCTTGCCGACCATGTCCAGGTCCACCGGCTCGCGCTGCTGCGCCACCGCATTGCCACCCATCGCCAGCGCTACTGCCAGCACGCCCCACTTCAGCCCGCTCCACGTCAACACGCCGCACCCCTGCCCTTCGGCTCGATCATCATCCGCTCGAGTCTAGCCAGCCGCGGCGCCCGGCCCCCGTCCCATCGGTCATGGGCATCTGGTAGATCCACGCCATGCGTGGATGGCGCCTTCCCACCGAAGAGCGGTGCGGACCAAGGTCCGCACCCAGCAGAGGCCCCGTAGAACCACGCCACGCGTGGATGGGCCTTCCGCTGTCACCCCTTCCACCCCAGCCACAGCTGCGCGCGTTCGGGCAACAGCAGCAGCCAGTGCCGCTGGTCGATGCTGCTGCAGCCAAACACCGCCGCATGTTCCGGCCAGTCTGCCGGCAGCCCGTCGATGCCGATCTCCGACAATGCCCCCGCCCCGGCCTTCCATGGCCGGTAACGGGGCACCTTGCCGGCGAGCGCGCCGCGTCCGTGCCGCGCCTCCCGCAACCAGTCCAGCCCGCGCCGCTGCAATCCTTCGCAGGTGACGGCGGCCAGCTGGAAGCGGACCAGGCCGGGCGCGATCCGTGCCCCCGGCAAGGCCGCCAGTACCCCATGGGCCTGCAGCAGTGCATCCACCTCCAACAGCGCGGGAATGCCCTGTCGTGCCCGTTGCTGCAATCCTTGGCGCCAGCCCATGGCGTGCTCCTTACTTCTGCTCGGCCAGGGCGTACCAGTCAACCCGACGGGTCACCCACATCGCCAGCGCGAGGATCACGAACAGCAGCAGCGAGCCCATCAGCAGTGCATTGTTTTCCGAGACCAGCAGCCCATACAGCGCGCCGTACAGCACCGTCAGCATCGCGGCGAAGCCCAGGCCCCGCTTCCAGTGACCCAGCACATTGGCCAGGTACACCGCCTGCAGGCTGATGCAGGCCAGCGCGGAAACCAGGTAGGCCTGCCAGAAGGCGATGTGCTCGGACAGGCTGATCAGCAGCAGGAAGAAGATCGCCAGCGCCAGGCCGACCATCAGGTACTGCAGCGGATGGATGCGCAGCGACTTGATCAGTTCGAACAGGATGAAACCAACGAAGGTCAGCACCACGAACAGCACGCCGTACTTGGAAGCGCGGTCGGCCTGGGTATAGGTATCGACCGGGTCGACCAGCGAAACCTGCACCGCCTGCGCATCCAGGTCATCGCCCTCGCGCAGTCGCTGCTGTGCGTCCGATGCCAGCGAGGACACGGCCCAGCGTGCATCGAAGCCCTGCGCATCCACACGCCGCTCGTTCGGCAGGAACGCACCGGCAAACGACGGGTGCGGCCAGCTGGACCGCAGCGCGATCTGGTTGTCATCGCCCACCGGCACCACCGACAGCGAGCGGCTGCCATCGAGCTGCAGTTCCAGTTCCACGCTGCTGGCCGCCAGGGTGCCTCCGGTGCGGGCGATGCCGGCGATCGGTGCATGCAGCCCACGGCCCAGTGCGGATGCGCCGGCCACGCCCGGCAGCAGCTTGACCTGCTGTCCATCAACCCGCAGGTTCGGCGTACCAACCAGGCCACGCGCATCGGACACGCCCAGCGCGATGTAGGCCTCGCCATAGGTCATGCCATCGTGCTCCGGGTAGTCGTCCTCGCTGAAGGTCGCCTTGAGTTGGCCATTCCAGCTGTACACCGGCACCTTGAACAGGCCGACCGAGCGCTGGCTGGGCAGCAGCTCGCCACTGATCTGCAGGGTGGCCGGCGGCTGCAACCAGTAACCCTGGGTGGTCTGCAGCTCGGTCTTCTTGTTGCCCTGCGCATCGACCACTTCCACCTGCTCGCGCTTGGACCACGGCACCACGCGCACCGGCCCGACCACGCGCTGGGTACCGGCACGGCTTTCGGCCACCCGCGAGTAGGCCTCTTCGCGATAGGCGCTGCGCTCGGTGATGACGCTGCGGATCAGGAACAGCGGGATCAGCAGCAGCAGGATCAGGCCGCCGACAATGGCGAACCGCAGCAGCATCTTCAGGGATTTCATCGTCCGTCCTCGTTGGAGAGGACTGCAGGATGGACGGCTGCGGTGAGCAGGGTTTGTGGCGAATTTGAAGTGGGTGTGAAGTCAGCGCCGCAGACGCTGGCCCGGTATCGCCAGCGGCAGCCACAGGCTGGCCACGGTGCCGCCGCCTTCGCGCGGCTGCAGGCTGGCGCGGCCGTCATGCAAGCGCACGACTTCCTGCACGAAGGGCAGGCCGAGGCCGGAACTGCGGCGGCCGGTGCCGGGTCGGGCCAGCGAATAGAAGCGCTCGAACACGCGCTCGCGTGCGTAATCGGGAATGCCCGCGCCACGGTCGGCAACCTGCAGGCGTACGCCCTGCCCGTCCAGTTGGGCATCCAGTTGCACCTGTGCCCCGGGTGGCGAGAACGCAATGGCATTGTCGATCAGGTTGTGCAGCGCTTGCCGCAGCAGATAGCCATCGCCCTGCACGCGCAGGTCGGGGACCTGCTCGATATGCAGCTGGACACCTGCGGCCTGCGCGCGCACCTGCGCCGCCGCCGCGGCTTCCTGCAGCAGCACCGGCAAGGCGATCGGATCACGGGTCTGCAACCACCCGTGCTGCTCGACCTCGGCCAGCGCCAGCAGCTTGTCGATGGTTTCGGTCAGCCGTTCCTGCTGGTCGACGATGCTGCGTGCGAAATGCGCACGGTCGGCGTCGGCCATCGGCTCCTGCAGCAGTTCGGCGGCACCGCGGATCGCCGCCAACGGGCTTTTCATCTCGTGGGTCAGCGATTGCACGTACTGCTCGACGTACGCTTTGCCTTCCAGCTTGCGCCGCATGGTCTCCAGCGCCTGGCCAAGATCGCCGATCTCGTCGCTGCGCCGCTTCGGCGGCGGCACCGGTTCACCGGCGCTGACCGCACGCGCATAG
Source organism: Stenotrophomonas sp. 2694 (assembly GCF_040548715.1). Classification (NCBI taxonomy): domain Bacteria; kingdom Pseudomonadati; phylum Pseudomonadota; class Gammaproteobacteria; order Lysobacterales; family Lysobacteraceae; genus Stenotrophomonas; species Stenotrophomonas sp. 2694. The sequence continues at coordinate 309,391 of NZ_JBEPSG010000002.1, read as the reverse complement.
CGGCTGAGCTGGCCCAGGCCGTTGGTCAGCCACATCGTCACCAGCACGCCCACCAGCGCCGACAGGCCGATCAGCCACGCACCGCGTTCGATGATGGCGCGCTGGCTGGCGGCGATGAACGGATCGATGCTGCGGTTGGGCTGGGCCAGGCTGAGCACGCCGATCAGCGTGCTGCCATCAGCCGGGTCGTACACCGGCGCGGCCACGTGCATCACCGTGTTGCTGTCATCGCCCGGCGTTTCCGGGCTGGAGCGCGCACCGTATTCGCCGCGCAGGGTGCGGTAGACATCGTTCCAGCGCGAGTTGTCGCGGCCCACGTCGCGGCCCAGCGAATCGTAGATCACGATGCCCGTGGCGTCGGTGATCGTCACCCGGTAGTCCAGCGCACGCTTGGGGAAGCGCCAGACCATCGCCTTCAGGTCGCGCTGCCGGGCCTTGGCCAGGTTGCGGGTGAAGGTGCCGTTGCGGATGGTGCCGGCCTTGACGTCGGCGGCGGCCATTTCCGCCAGCACGTTGGCCGCATCCACCAGGGTCGATTCCATCGCCTGGCGCACGCCCGGCTTCACTTCGTTGACGAACACGCGCATCACGAAGAACGCGGCGATGCCAACGATCAGGAAGAAGCCCAGGAACAGTTTCAGGACCAGACGCACGCGTCAGACCTCCAGGGCGTAGCCGAGGCCGCGATGGGTGCGGATCGGCTCACCGCTGGCGCCGGCCGCACGCAGCTTGGCGCGCAACGTCTTGACGTGGGTGTCGACGGTGCGGTCGGCGCTGTCGGCGGCGCTGTCCCAGCCACGGTCCATCAACTGGGCACGGCTGAGGATCGCGCCGGGGCGCTGCAGCAACGCCTCCAGCAACGCATATTCGTAGCGGGTCAGGTCCAGCGGATGGCCCTGGAAGCGGATGCGGCGGCCATCGCGATCGATGGCGAAGGCACCGTGTTCCTGCCAGCCGCTCTCGGCGGACGGCGCCACCGCAGCGGGCGTGGCACGCCGCAGCCGGGCACGCACCCGCGCCACCAGCTCGCGCGGCGAGAACGGCTTGGCCATGTAGTCGTCCGCCCCCAGCTCCAGGCCCAGTACGCGGTCGAGTTCGTCGTTGCGGGCTGTCAGGAAGATCACCGGCACCTGCGCCACCGGCCCCGGCAGGGCCCGCAGCCGGCGGCAGACCTCGAAACCACTGAGGTCCGGCAGGCCGACATCCAGCACCACCAGGTCGATATCGCCGGCCTGCAGCTGCTGCAGCGCCTGCCCGCCCAGCAGGCAATGGCTGGCAGCGTAGCCTTCGCTGCGCAGCGCATAGAGCACGGTTTCGGCGATGGCCGCTTCGTCTTCGACCACCAGGACATGGGTAACAGGGGCTGTCATGGCGCGCAGCATAGCCGCTGCGGCCCTTGCCCCGTACACTGCCGCCCATGAACTATCGCCACGCCTTCCACGCCGGCAACCACGCCGATGTCCTCAAGCACATCGTGCAGCTGGCCCTGATCGACAGCTTCAAGCGCAAGGACAGCCCGTTCTTCGTGCTCGACACCCACGGCGGTGCCGGCCGTTACCTGCTGGCCAGCGAAGAAAGCCGCAAGACCCTGGAAGTCGAATCCGGGGTCATGCGGCTGATGGCCCAGCCCAAGCTGCCGGAGGTGGTCGAGCGCTACCTCAAGGCGGTGCAGGCCGACAATCCGGTCGGCGCGATGATCGCCTACCCCGGCTCGCCGCTGCTCAGCGCGCAGGCCATGCGCCCGCAGGACCGCATGGCGGTGTGCGAGCTGCAGGAGGATGAGGCCGCTTCGCTGAAGACCCTGTTCGCCCATGACAGCCGCGTCGGCGTGCACCCCGGTGACGGCTATGCGCTGCTGCGCTCGCTGCTGCCGCCCAAGTCCAACGGTGCCAAGATCGGCCGCGGCCTGGTCCTGATCGACCCGCCCTACGAAGCCCAGGACGCCGAGTACCAGGCGATCCTTGCCGCGCTGGCCGAGACCCTGGCGCGCTGGCCGCAGGCCACCTGTGCGGTCTGGTTCCCGATCAAGCAGCGCCGCACCATCCTGCATTTCCTGCGCAAGGCCACCGCACTGCCGGTGAAGTCGGCGATGACCATCGAGTTCCTGGTCCGCCCGGACGACTCCCCGCTGCGCCTCAACGGCAGCGGCATGCTGGTGCTCAATGCCCCCTGGCAGTTCGACCGCGTGGTCGGCCCGGCCCTGCCGGCCCTGCGCCAGCATCTGGGCGAACCCGGTGCCAGCACCCGCCTGGACTGGCTGAAGACGGCCGAATAGGGGCCTTCACGAGGCTGTACGACCGTGAGCCTTTCGTTCACGGAATGCAGCCCCGGTGATGACACAATCGATGGACCACCAAGGAATCACCCGGTATGGCCACTCGCAACCGCATGCCGCCCTGGCATGAGATCTTCAAGGCTCCCAGCGGCCACGAGCTGCTGATCCGCCCCATCCGCCCCGAAGATGGCGCGCCGCTGCAGGCCGCCTTCAGCCTGTTCGGGCCGGAAGAAATCCGCGACCGTTTCCTGCAATCGGTGACCGAGCTGTCACCGGAAACCACCCAGCGCCTGACCCATCCCAACCCGAAGACCGAGATCACCCTGGTCGCCGCCGAGTCGCTGCCGGCCGGTGAGGCCGTGGTCGGCGCGGTGGCCCGTGCCTCGATCATCCCCGGTACCCGGGAAGCCGAGTACGCGATCCTGATCAGCCGCTTCCTGATCGGCCAGGGCCTCGGCCGCCAGCTGATGCGCAAGCTGGTGAAATGGGGCCGCGGCAAGTACCTGGACCGCCTGTATGGCGATGTCGCCGCCGAGAACGAGCCGATGAAGCAGCTGGCCGCCTCGCTGGGCTTCAAGCCGGTCCCCCATCCCAACGGGGCCGAAGGCCTGGTGCGGATGGTGCTGGAACTGGACAACTGACGGCAGCGCCGGGCCCTGCCCGGCGATGTTGATCCGACCGCTGCGCTCGCCGGGCACGGCCCGGCGCTACCCCGGTCACGTAACGATCATGGGCCAGGCGGGGGCTTCTGCTAAAATCCGCGGTTCATGTCGCGTACTCAATACCCCGCCCCGCCGCTGCCACGTGCCGGCCAGCTTCGCGCCTGGTGGCGCGCCCCCGCCTCGCCCACTGCCCTGGCCTGGTATCTGGCCCAGGCAGCGCGCACGCATGACGCACCGCTGCTGGTGGTGGCCCGTGACAACCACGGTGCCAACCAGATCGAAGCGGATCTGCATACCCTGCTGGGAGGCGACCCGAGCCTGCCGGTGGTGGCGTTCCCGGACTGGGAGACGCTGCCCTACGATCGCTTCAGCCCGCACCCGGACATCATTTCGCAGCGCCTGTCGGCCCTGCACCGCCTGCCCACGCTGAAGCGCGGCCTGGTGGTGGTGCCGGTGCAGACCCTGCTGCAGCAGCTGGCTCCCCGCAGCTATGTCATCGGCGGCAGCTTCAATCTTGAAGTCGGCCAGCGCCTGGACCTGGAAGCGGAGAAGCGTCGCCTCGAAAGCGCCGGCTACCGCAACGTGCCGCAGGTGATGGACCCGGGTGATTTCGCCGTGCGTGGCGGCCTGCTTGACGTCTACCCGATGGGCGCCGATGAGCCGCTGCGGGTGGAACTGCTGGACGAGGACATCGATTCGATCCGTGCGTTCGATCCGGAAAGCCAGCGCTCGCTGGACAAGGTCGAGGCGGTGCACATGCTGCCCGGCCGCGAAGTACCGATGGACGACGCCAGCATCGCCCGGGTGCTGGCGACCCTGCGCGAGCGCTTCGACGTCGATACCCGACGCAGTTCGCTGTACCAGGACCTGAAATCGGGCCTGGCCCCGGCCGGCATCGAGTACTACCTGCCGCTGTTCTTCGAGCGCACCGCCACCCTGTTCGACTACCTGCCTGCCGGCAGCCTGCCGGTCGTCTGCGTGGGCGCCGCTGAAGCGGCAGAGACGTTCTGGACGCAGACCGGCGAGCGCTACGAGCAACGCCGCCATGATGTAGAACGGCCGCTGCTGCCACCGTCGGCGCTGTACCTGTCGCCGGACCTGCTGCGCGAGCGTTTGAACGACGCACCGCGCATCGAGGTTTGGGCTGCCGATCACGCCCGCATCGCCGAGGCGCATGCGCTGGGCGACCAGCCGTTGCCGCCGCTGCCGGTGGCCGCGCGCGAAGCACCGGCCGGTGACGCGCTGAAATCCTTCCTTGGCCATTACCCTGGCCGGGTGCTGATCGCCGCCGATTCGCCCGGCCGTCGCGAGGCCCTGCTGGAAGTGCTGCAGGCCGCCGAGCTGAAGCCACCGGTGGTGGCCGATCTGCTGTCCTTCCTGGCCAGCGACGAACGCTTCGCCATTGCCGTGGCGCCGCTGGAAGACGGCTTCGCCCTGGATGCGCCGCACATCGCGGTGCTGACCGAACGCCAGCTGTTCCCCGAGCGCGCCGGCAGCACCCGTCGCACGCGCCGCGCCGGACGAGAGCCGGAAGCGATCATCCGCGATCTGGGCGAACTGACCGAAGGCGCGCCGATCGTGCACGAGGACCATGGCGTCGGCCGCTACCGCGGACTGATCGCGATGGACGTCGGCGGCATGCCCGGCGAGTTCCTCGAAATCGAGTACGCCAAGGGCGACCGCCTGTACGTGCCGGTCGCACAGCTGCACCTGATCAGCCGCTATTCCGGCGCGTCCGCCGAAACCGCGCCACTGCATTCGCTGGGTGGCGAGCAGTGGAGCAAGGCCAAGCGCAAGGCCGCCGAGAAGGTGCGCGATGTGGCCGCCGAACTGCTGGAGATCCAGGCCCGCCGCCAGGCGCGTGCCGGACTGGCACTGCAGGTGGACCGCGCGATGTACGAGCCGTTCGCCGCCGGTTTCCCGTTCGAGGAAACCCCCGACCAGCTGGCTGCCATCGACGCCACCCTGCGTGACCTGGCCAGCAGCCAGCCGATGGACCGCGTGGTCTGCGGCGACGTGGGCTTCGGCAAGACCGAAGTTGCCGTGCGTGCCGCATTTGCTGCCGCCAGCGCTGGCAAGCAGGTGGCGGTGCTGGTGCCGACCACGCTGCTGGCCGAACAGCATTACCGCAATTTCCGCGACCGCTTCGCCGACTATCCGATGAAGGTCGAGGTGCTGTCGCGCTTCAAGAGCACCAAGGAGATCAAGGCCGAGCTGGAAAAGGTCGCCGCCGGCACCATCGACGTCATCGTCGGTACCCATCGCCTGCTGCAGCCGGACGTGAAGTTCAAGGACCTGGGCATGGTCGTCGTCGACGAGGAGCAGCGCTTCGGCGTGCGCCAGAAGGAGGCGCTGAAGGCACTGCGCGCCAACGTGCACCTGCTGACCCTGACCGCCACGCCGATTCCGCGTACGCTGAACATGGCCATGGCCGGCCTGCGCGACCTGTCGATCATCGCCACCCCGCCGCCGAACCGGCTGGCGGTGCAGACCTTCATCACCCAGTGGGACAACGCGCTGCTGCGCGAAGCCTTCCAGCGCGAGCTGGCACGCGGTGGCCAGCTGTATTTCCTGCACAACGACGTGGAGAGCATCGGCCGCATGCAGCGCGAGCTGTCCGAGCTGGTGCCCGAAGCGCGCATCGGCATCGCCCATGGGCAGATGCCCGAGCGCGAGCTGGAAAAGGTGATGCTGGACTTCCAGAAGCAGCGCTTCAACGTGCTGCTGTCGACCACGATCATCGAATCGGGCATCGACATCCCCAACGCCAACACCATCATCATCAACCGTGCCGACCGCTTCGGCCTGGCCCAGCTGCACCAGCTGCGTGGCCGCGTCGGTCGATCGCACCACCGCGCCTATGCCTACCTGGTCGTGCCCGACCGTCGCTCGATCACGCCGGATGCGGAAAAGCGCCTGGAAGCGATCGCCTCGATGGACGAACTGGGTGCCGGCTTCACCCTGGCCACCCACGATCTGGAAATCCGCGGCGCCGGCGAACTGCTGGGCGAGGACCAGAGCGGGCAGATGGCCGAAGTGGGCTTCAGCCTGTACACCGAGCTGCTGGAACGCGCAGTGCGCAGCATCAAGCAGGGCCATCTGCCCGACATCGATGCCGGCGAAGAAGCGCGGGGCGCCGAGGTCGAGCTGCACGTGCCGGCGCTGATTCCGGACGACTACCTGCCGGACGTGCACACCCGCCTGACGCTGTACAAGCGCATTTCCAGCGCGCGCGACAGCGATGCGCTGCGCGAACTGCAGGTGGAGATGATCGACCGCTTCGGCCTGCTGCCGGATGCGGCCAAGAACCTGTTCGCCATTGCCGAGCTGAAGCTGCAGGCCAGCTCTCTGGGCATCCGCAAGCTGGACCTGGGCGAGAACGGTGGCCGCATCGTGTTCGAATCCAAGCCGAACATCGATCCGATGGCGGTAATCCAGCTGATCCAGAAACAACCGAACCTCTATGCCATGGACGGTCCGGACAAGCTGCGCGTCAAGCATCCGCTGCCGCTGCCCGAAGACCGCTTCAATGCCGCGCGGGCACTGCTGTTGACCCTGGCCCTGCGCTGATCGATCTGCAGGGTGCCGGTCCGCCGCGGGCGGCAGACCGGCACTCTTTCCGTTTCCTGCGCCCGCGACAAGGAGTGTTGCCGTGAATCGTTTCGCCCCCCTTCTGCTCGCCACCAGCCTGGGCCTGCTTGCGGCCTGCCACAGCGGCATGAGCAACCGCGATTACCTGCATGAGAATGTCGCCAGCTGGAACGGCACGGTCAGCATGGTCGAGCAATGGACCAACGGCCCGAACGGCGAGTCCTTCCATGCGTCGCTGCAGGACGGCAAGAGCATGCAGCAGCATCGCTTCGGCCTGAAGAACGCGCACAAGGAAATCGCCGACCGGCTGGTCTTCGTCCAACAGTTCACCCATGGCAAGGACGCCGACGCACTGCACCAGAACCTGCTCGATTCCCTGAAGAGCACCGAACACATGTTCGCCGTGATGGAACAGCTGGCCGCCCTGCCCGATGGCTACAGCGAAGAACAGGTCACCCCGCTGCTGCAGACGCTGGACGAGGCCGTGACCAGGATGGACGAAGACATGCAGACCCTGAGCGACGCGCAGGACGCCTTCGCCAAAGCCCATCGCATCCACCTGCAGACCACCGGCTGATCCGCGCAGCCCCGGTTGCGATGCGGCCGGGGCCAAATGCTGCATGCGACTGAACGCACAGCCCCACGCGGGACCGTCGATGCCCCCCGCGTGACACCGATGCGGGTACCCTATGCGCCGCCCCGGCCCGCTCTCGCGGGCCTTTCCGTTTTCTGCGCAGCTTCGCCGCGCCGCCAGTTCCGATGCCCCAGCCCAGACCTCCCGACCTCCTGCACGCGCAGGCCTGCCTGATCGACGCCCTGTCGATGTCGCTGCAGATGCGTGATGCCTATACCCGCCACCACTGTGACCGCGTGGGCCTTCTTGCGCAGCACCTTGCCCTGCACTGCGACCTGGGTGAGGACGCCTGTGCGCAGGTCGGCCTGGCCGCGCGCTTCCACGACATCGGCAAGATCGGCATCCCCGACGAGGTACTGCTGAGCCCGCGCCGGCACAGCGACGAAGAGCGCGCGATCATGCGCGAGCACCCGGTGCGCGGCGAGCACATTTTCCTGGCCACCGGCCGCAGTGATGCCGCGCCGGTCGCGCGACTGATCCGTGCCCATCATGAAGCGTTCGATGGCAGCGGCTATCCCGATGGCCTGCACGGCGAGGCCATTCCGCTCGGCGCCCGCATCGTCACCATTGCCGATGCCTACGATGCAATGACCAGCGTGCGCCCTTACCGCGCGGCGATGGAGCACGAGACGGTGCTGCGGATCCTCGATGAGCAGGCCGGTGGCCTGATCGATCCCTACGTGCTGCAGCGTTTCCACGGCATGCTCAGGAACGAGCCGGCGCTGGGCTGATGAACACACCGAACGGCACTTCCCGCCGGATTCGATTGATCTGAATGCACGGTCGCGCCATGCTCGAACTGCGGCCAATCGTGGGCGGTCTTCTACCATGCAATCACTGAGCGAACAGAGCGATATCAATCAGGAGTACCTCCTGTTGCAGGACGCAGCGACAAGGAAAGACGCCACCTTCCTTCCACGCATCCTTCTTGCACTCGATGACGATTCCGAGCACATTGATTTGATGAAGGACCTGATTGGACTGGCGGAATCGTTCGATGCGCATTGCTACCTTTCGGCTGTTCTCGATGCAAACAGCACGCTTGCAAACCGTGCCCCGGATTGGCTCGATGTCATCACGTATCGCATCATGAACTCTCGCCCGGATCTTCAACTTTATGGAGAGTTGCTGAATCAGCATCACGACAGGAGCAGTATCGCGACCTATCTCCGCGGGTTTCTCGAAAGAAATCCTGAAAAGAGGCAGCAAGCAGCAATGATGATTGCATCGATTCCTAACCACCTTCGATAGGTCAGGATCGGCAGCCATTGGAAGCAAAAAAAACCCGGCTTTCGCCGGGTTTTTCGTTTCAGTCAATCCGGTGCGCTTACCAGATCATCACGCGCTTGTCGTCGGCACGCACCATCGCATCGCCAGCCTTGCACTGGAACGCAGCCGCATAGGACGGCATGTTCGACGGCGCGCCGTTGGCACGGAAGTTCGCCGGTGCATGCGGATCGGTGTTCAGGCGCACGCGCAGCTCACCGTCGGTGAAGTTGCGACGCCACACGGTGGCCCAGTTCATGAAGAAGCGCTGGTCCTGGCTGTGACCGTCCACCTCGACGTTCGCCTTCGGGTTCTCCTTCAGCGCCATCTGCAGGGCATCGTAGGCCACGGTCAGGCCACCCAGATCACCGATGTTCTCGCCCAGGGTCAGCTTGCCCTTCACGAACACGCCCGGCACCGATTCATAGCCGTCGAACTGTGCGACCAGCTGGTCGGTGCGTTCGGTGAAGGCCTTGCGGTCGCTGTCGGTCCACCAGTTGTCGAAGTTGCCGTTGGCGGCGAACTGGCTGCCCGAGTCGTCGTAGCCGTGCATCATCTCGTGGCCGATGACCGCACCGATGCCACCGTAGTTCAGCGCCGGATCGGCCTTGGCATCGAAGAACGGTGCCTGCAGGATCGCCGCCGGGAACACGATCTCGTTCTTGGTGGCGTTGTAATAGGCATTGACGGTCTGCGGGGTCATGCCCCACTCGGTCTTGTCCACCGGCTTGCCGATCTTGTCCAGCATGTAGCGGTAGTTGAACGCACGCGCTGCCTGCATGTTGCCCAGGTAGCTGTCACCGTTGGTCTGCAGGCCCGTCCACTCACGCCACTTGTCCGGGTAACCGATCTTCGGGGTGAAGCTGGCCCACTTTTCCAGTGCCTTCTTCCTGGTTTCCTCGCCCATCCACGGCAGCTGCTCCAGGCGCGCCTTCAGCGCCACCGACAGGTTCTGCACCAGGTGCTGCATGGCCTCCTTCGATTCGGCCGGGAACACCGCGTCCACGTACAGCTGGCCGAGGGCTTCGCCCATGCCGCCGTTCACCGACTCCAGCACGCGCTTCCAGCGCGGCTGCATTTCCTGCTGGCCGCGCAGGGTCTTGCCGTAGAACTCGAAGTTGGCCTTCTCGAACTGGCTGCTCAGGTACGGCGAGGCGTCGTCGATGGTGTGGAAGCGCAGGTAGGACTGCCAGGTGGCGGCCGGCACGTCGGCCAGCATCTTGTCCATTTCGCTGAAGAAGCCCGGCTGGGCCAGCGAGAACTTCTGCGCGGCCGGTACCTTCAGGGTGTCAAACAGCGCGGTCCAGCTGAAGTTCGGGGTCAGCTTGTCCGCGTCGGCGGCGCTGAGCGGGTTGTAGCGCTTGGCCGGGTCACGCATTTCGATGCGCGACATCGAGGCCTTGGCCAGGCGGGTCTCGAACGCCATCACCGCCTTGGCCTGTTCGGCAGCCTGCGCCGCGTCCACGCCGGACAGCGTCAGCACCTGCGCGATGTAGGCCACGTAGGCGTCGCGGATCTTGGCCTGCGCGTCGTCGAAGTAATAGCCCTTCTCCGGCAGGCCCAGGCCGCCCTGGCCGACGTACGCAATGACGTTGGCCGAATCCTTGTAATCGGCATTGGCGAACAGCGAGAACAGCACGCCCTGGCCCTGCGCCTGGCTGTCGCGCAGGTACTGGGTGATGGCGGCGGTGTCGTTCAGCGCGCCGATCTTGTCCAGCGTCGGCTGCAGCGGCGCCAGGCCGGCGGCCTCGATCTTCGCTTCGTCGTTGCCGGTCTTCCAGATGTCGCCGATCTTGGCTTCCACCGAGCCGGCCTTGGCCTGGCTGGCGGCGGCCTGCTGCACCAGCGCGTGCTGCACTTCCAGCGAGCGCTCACGCAGGATTTCGAAGCTGCCCCAGGTGGTCTGGTCGCCCGGCACCGGGTTGGCCTTCAGCCACTTGCTGTTGACGAAGCCGTTGAGGTCGGTACACGCGGCGATGGACGGATCCAGATCGGCGCTGTTGAGGCTGATCAGCGCGGTCTTGATCTGCGACTGGTCGAACGCCGGCTTGGCGGCGTCGGCAGCGGGCGCGGTCTCGTTCTTGCCACAGGCGGCGAGCGAAGCGGCGATGGCGATGGTCAGGCCCAGCGGGACCAGATTACGGACGTTCATGGCGTGTCTCCAACGGCGAATCGTCCAGCGTAGCCGCTGCGGCGATGGTGGGGACCGGCCAAAGGTCACAGGGAGAACGCCCGTGGTCGCAACCGGGTAGGTGCGGACCGTTGGTCCGCACCTACCCAGCAGGGGAATACCCACCAACGGTGGGTATCTACCGCGCCTTGCCCTGGTTGGCCACGGCTTCAGCGGCCTTGCGCGCCGCTTCCGGATCACCCAGGTAACGGAACGACTTCACGGTGAGGTCGTCGTTCAACTCGAACAGCAGCGGAATGCCGGTCGGGATGTTCAGCTCGAGGATTTCCTCGCGCGAGACGTTGTTGAGGTACTTGTACAGCGCGCGCAGCGAGTTGCCGTGGGCGGTGACCAGTACGGTCTTGCCATCCTTCAACTGCGGCGCGATGGCGTCGTGCCAGTACGGCAGCACGCGGTCGAGCGTCGTGGCCAGCGATTCGGTGCCCGGCAGCGCGTTGCGATCCAGCCCGGCATAGCGGCGGTCGTGGATCGGGTGGCCCGGATCTTCCAGGTCCATCGCCGGCGGCGGGATGTCGTACGAACGGCGCCACACCTTGACCTGGTCTTCGCCGTGCTTGGCGGCGGTCTCGGCCTTGTCCAGGCCCTGCAGGCCGCCGTAGTGGCGCTCGTTGAGGCGCCAGGACTTGTTCACCGGCAGCCAGTCCTGCTCCAGCTCGGCCAACGCACCCTGCAGGGTGTGGATGGCACGCTTCAGCACGGAGGTGTGGGCGACGTCGAACTGCAGGCCTTCCTCGCGCATCAGGCGGCCGGCGGCAGCCGCTTCCCGGCGCCCCTGCTCGGTCAGGTCGACATCGACCCAGCCGGTGAAGCGGTTGTCCAGGTTCCACTGGCTCTGGCCATGGCGCAACAGTACGAGTTTACGGGTCACTGCAGGGTCTCCAACGCGAGGAAAGGCAGGCGGCCATTGTAGCCCCGGCGCCCGCTCACCGCGCCGTGGCGGTGTGGATGTCATCCTGTGGCCGATGAATACACTGATCGACCCCGGGCGCTGGGAAGGCAGCGTCAGCGCCGCCCGCGAACAGCAGAAGCAGCTGGCGACCCGCGTGCAGCGGCAGGACCGGCTGCCCGCTACCGTGCGCTGGCTGGCCGGGCTGGATGTCGGCTTCGAGGAAGACGGCGCGATCACCCGCGCTGCGGCCGTGTTGCTCGACGCGGACACCCTGCAGCCGGTGGCGCAGGAAATCGCCCGCATCCCCACCGTGATGCCCTATATCCCGGGCCTGCTCAGCTTCCGCGAACTGCCGGCGCTGCTGGCTGCGTTGGCGTTGCTGCCGCGCGCACCGGACCTGGTGTTCGTCGATGGCCATGGCATCAGCCATCCGCGCCGGCTGGGCATTGCCGCACACCTGGGCGTGGTGACCGACCTGCCGAGCATCGGCGTGGCCAAATCGAAGCTGGTGGGCCGCTTCATCGAGCCCGACCCTGAGGCCGGCGCGCACACGCCGTTGCTGGACGGCGGCGAGCAGCTCGGCTGGGTACTGCGCAGCAAGCTGCGCTGCAAGCCGCTGTTCGTCGCCGGCGGGCATCGGGTCAGTGCGGATACCGCGCTGGCTTGGGTGCAGCGCACGCTGCGCGGCTATCGCCTGCCCGAGCCGACCCGGCTGGCGGATCGGCTGGCCTCGCGGCGCGACGAACAGAGGTAGCGCCGGGCACCGGCCGCCACACCCGCTTCAGCGATGCACGTGACCGCGATGGCCCTGCGCATCGGCAGCTGCATGATCGTGCCCGGCGTGATCGTCGTCCTTGCCCGCCGACGGCTGGCCACAGGCTTCGCCGCAGTGGTCGGCTTCGATCTGCAGGGTCACGTGTTCGATACCGAAATCATCGTGCAGGCGATCACCGAGTTCGCGCCGCAGGCGGTCGGCGTCGTCGCCTTCGCGCATCACGATGTGCGCGGTCAGTGCCGGCGTGCTGGACGCCAGCGCCCATACGTGCAGGTCATGCACGTCCAGCACTGCGTCGTGGTCGGACAGGCGGTCGCGGACCCTGGCCACGTCCATGCCCTTGGGCACGCCTTCCAGCAGCACGTTGATGGCCTCGCGCATCAGCACATACGTGCGCGGCAGCACCCACAAACCGATCAGAACGGCCAGGATCGGGTCGATCGGCTTCCAGCCGGTCCATTGGATCAACAGCGCGCCGGCGATCACCGCCACCGAGCCGAGCATGTCGGCCCACACTTCCAGGTAGGCGCCCTTCACGTTGAGACTCTCGCCGCTGCCGGCCTGCAGCAGGCGCATGGAGATCATGTTGATCACCAGGCCGACCGCTGCAATCACCAGCATGCCGGTGGAGGCGATCTCCTGCGGTTGGCGGAAGCGACCGATGGCTTCCCACAGGATGTAGCCGGCAACCACGAACAGCATTGCGCCGTTGATCATCGCGCCCAGTGCTTCAAGACGTGCATAACCATAGGTGCGGCGCGCGTCCGGCGGGCGCCGGCTCAGCCGCACGGCCACCAGCGCGATCATCAGCGCCAGGGTGTCGGTAGCCATGTGCGCGGCATCGGACAGCAGTGCCAGACTGTTGGTCCAGAACGCACCGACCACCTCCACGACAAGGAAGGTGGAGGTCAGGCCGAGCGCCCACCACAAAGGTTTCTCGTGGCGGATCTCGGATGGCAGGTGATCGTGGTCGTGACCCATGGCAACAGCTCCTTAGCGATGGGAGTCAGGCTACGCCGGCGGGTGTCGGGAAACTATCACGGTGTTTATAACATTGCAGGCATGCACGGCTGGCGCGAAGCGGGAGGGTGCCGGCCAACGGCCGGCACCACCGCCTGATGATCAGAAGCCGAAACGCAGGCTGGCCCAGTACGCGCGGCCGGGCTCGTTGTAGGTCGCCGCACCGGCGTCACTGCTGTTGGCCTCGCGGAACAGGCGCTTGTCGGCCAGGTTGTTGACGCCGAAGCCCACGCTGACCGTGTCGGTCACCTTGTAGCGCGCGCTCACGCCCCAGACGTTGTACGCGCTGCGGGTCTGCAGCACGGTGGACGCATCGCAGTTGGCGGTGCAGCGCGGATCGTTGTTGATGTTGGCCGTGGCCGGTTCCTGCTTGCCGTAGAAGGTGCCGGTCAGCAGCAGCGACAGCTGCTCGGTGGCCTGCCAGTCCAGCATGGTGTTGACGGTGTACTTGGGAATCACCGACAGCGGCTGGCCGGTGCTCTTGTTTTCGTTCTCCACCATGTAGGTGAAGTTGTTGCTCCACTTCAGGCGGTCGCCCTGCTCGCCCAGCAGCGGGATCACCAGGTTGCCCTCGAGCCCCTGCACGATGGCCTTGGGTGCGTTCTCCCAGCGGAAGATGCGGCCCTTGCGGTCGGCCGTCAGGCCGATCTGGGTGTAACCGGCCTGGATCTTGTCCTTGTAGTCATTGTGGAAATAGGTCAACGAGGCCTGCCAGCCGCTCTGCGGTGCCCACTCCACGCCCAGTTCCTTGTTCAGGCTGGTCTCTGCCTTGAGATCCGCATTGCCCTGCATGTAGCAGCCGGCGCCCAGGCTCGGCAACGCGTTCGGGCAGCCGTTGCCACGGGTGTAATACAGATAGTCCGGGTTGGACTGGTACAGGTTCGGCGCCTTGAACGCGCGTGCGATGCCGCCCTTGACCACCCAGTCACTGTTGAGCCGGAACTGCGCGTTGAGGCTCGGACTGGTGTTGTTGCCGAACTGGCTGTGATGGTCGAAACGCAGGCCCGGGGTCACGATCCAGCGCTCACCGAGGTAGATGTTGTCTTCCACGTAGACGGCGGTGGTCTGTGCATCGGACTTGCCGCGCGCACGATCGGCCGAAAGACCCGGAATGCCGCCACCGCTGCTGCTGGACTGGCTCATCGAATAGGGATCGGTCAGTCGGCTGTCGAGGTACTCGAAGCCCAGCGTCCACACGTTCTCGGCACCGCCGAGAGTGGTCGGGAAGCTGACCTCGCCGTCAAGCTGGTAGTTGCGCAGGCGCGAGGTCGACCAGTCGGCGCCATTGAAGCTGCCTTCCGGGCCGCCGGCCAGGCCTTCGTTGATGCGCGAATTGTTGACCCCTTCCACCGCTGCCGTCAGCCGCGAGCTGACATCGCCCCAGCGTCCGCGATGGGTGATCGCGCCGGTGGTGCGATACATGCGGTTGGTCTCGGCCTGCTGCTCGGCCAGCGCGGCCAGGTCGACACCGGTGGAGGTACCAGTGGTACTGACCGCACGATCGCCGGCATAGATGTTGCCCTGGCGGCTGGTGCCGGCCTCGAACTCGACCACCTGGTTGGCGGTCACGTCCCAACGCAGCAGCGCGTTGACGTCGCGGTTCTTGACGCCTTCGCGGCCCGCCGGCGGTACCGCATTGGCACCGGTGGCGAAGTCGCGGTTGAGATCCAGCGAATCGGCATCGGTCTTGTTGAGGTTGCCGTACAACCGGAACGACAGCGTGTCGGTCATCGGCCCGCTCAGCTGCAGGCCGAGGCGTTCGCTGCCGCCCTCGGCACTGTGTTCGGGCACCAGGCCGTACAGGTCAACCGCACCGGTCAGGTCGCCGGTCGGGCGCTTGGTGATGATGTTGACCACGCCACCGGAGGCACCCGAGCCATAGCGTGCCGCTGCTGGGCCGCGCAGCACTTCGATGCGTTCGATCATTTCCGCCGGCACCCAGTTGGTATCGCCGCGCGTGTTGCGCTCGCCACTGCGGCCCATGCGCACCGCGTCGCGTGCACCCACGCGCTTGCCGTCGATCAGGATCAGGGTGTTTTCCGGCCCCATGCCGCGCAGATCGATCTGCCGGTTGTTGCCGTACTGGCCCGATGCACTGTTGCCGGTCAGATTGACGCCGGGCATCGTCCGCAGCAGTTCGGCGATGTCGTTGACCGGCGGCCGCTTGGCGATGTCCTCGGCGGTGATGGTGGAGGTGCCCAGCGCCTGCCGCGCGATCTGCGAGGCAGTGACATGCACGGTGTCGATATCGGTGGCATCGGTTTCCGCATGGGCGGTGACGGCAGCGGTGGCCAGCAGTGCAGCGACGGCAAGCGCCAGCGGGCGCGGTGAAAGAGTGTTTGCAGGCATGTTCTGAACCTTCTGGCAGGGCAACGGAAGCCTCTGGCATAGGGCACGAGGCGGCGACGGGGGAGGCGGAACGATCACTGCGGGATGCCTGCAGGTCGGTTCCTGCCGTCATTTTTTCATAAATGCGAGTGATTCTCAAATGCGTCAACGCATTGCGGCATCGGCCGGCATGTGCTTCATCCGCGTTTTTCGGCCTGCATGGCGCTTAAACTGGCCGGCTTCCCTGCCATCAACCGTCGACAGCTGCGGCCGATACCGTGGTCTGTTGTGCGCCGTTAGAGATCGACGTGGATACACCCCAACTGGACGAAGCCAGCCAACCGCTGGCTCAGGCCTGGCAGCAGTGTCTGCTGCTGGCCGGCCCCGCCGCCGCCGCGCTGCTGCATGCCGTGGCCGCCGCTGCACCGCCGACGCTGGCGCAGCGCTTCTACGAAGTGCTGCTGCAGGACACGCGTGCGCGCCGCTTCCTGTCCCACGAACAGGTCAAGCAGCGCCTGCAACCGGCGATGCAGCGTTGGCTGGCCCAGCTGCTGACCACCGATGCGGATGGCATTGCCGCTACCGTCGCCGCACAACGGGTGATCGGCGATGTGCACGCACGGGTCGGTATTCCGGTGGACCTGGTGGCCCGCGGTGCGCGCGTACTCAAGCACGAGCTGTTCATCCGCCTGCGCGCCGATGCCGCTGACAACGACACCGCCTTCGCCGCCATCGATTGCCTCAGCGCGATCATGGACATCGCCATGGAAGGCATGACGCTGGCCTATACGCACGCCCGTGAGCGCTCTTCGCGCACCGATGCGGCGTACCGGCTGTTCTCGCTGGTGCAGAACGTCAGCACCGAGCGCGAGCGCCAGCGCGCCCTGCTGCTGGATTGGGAAAACAGCCTGCTGTACACCCTCGCCGGCCATGCGACCGGTGCCGACAACGCCAGCCTGGCGAGCTCGGAATTCGGCCTGTGGTTCACCCACAAGGGCATTCCCAGCTTCGGCGAAAGCAGCGAGACGCAGCAGGTGGGCCAGCTGATGGCCCGCATCGACAGCCGCCTGCAGCGCGCCACCGATGAAGATCCGGCACGGCGGCTGACCGCCCTGCCGATGATCCGCGAAGACCTGGCCACCATCCGCAACCTGATGACCCTGCTGTTCGAACGCATCGGTGAACTGGATGCGGGCAGCGATGCGTTGACCAACCTGCTCAACCGGCGCTTCCTGCCGACCGTGCTGCGCCGTGAGATCGAGTTGTCCACGCGCAACCACACGCCGTTCTCGTTGTTGCTGCTGGACCTGGACCATTTCAAGGCCATCAACGATGGCCACGGTCATGACGCCGGCGACCGCGCGCTGCAGCACGTCGCAGCCCTGCTCGGCCAGCAGACCCGAGGCAGCGACTACCTGTTCCGCTACGGCGGCGAGGAGTTCGTGGTGGTGCTGGTGGCGGCAAGCGAGTCGCAGGCGGAGGTGATCGCCGAAAGCCTGCGCCGGCAGATCGCACAGTCGCCGATCACCCTGCCCAATGGACAGACGCTGGCGCTGACCGCGAGCATCGGCGTGGCCGGACACGATGGTCATCCCGATTACGAGCGGCTGATGGCGCGCGCCGACGCGGCGATGTATGCCGCCAAGCGACAGGGCCGCAACCGGGTGGTGGTGGCCGACGACGCACTGCCGGAAGCTCCGGGACGACGCGCGCTGCAACGTTGAGCCTGCAGCGCGCGTGACGTGGCGCCGGGCGGTCTCGACGCTACGCAGCGGCCTTGCGCGGTATGCGCCACGTCGCCCACCACGTCAGTGCGAGCAGCGCGATGCCCGCGCCCAGCGCGCACACCGCCGGCCACCCATAGCGCGCCTGCGTCCAGGTGCCTGCCGCAGCCCCCACACCGCTGCCCACGGCATAGAACAGCATGTACAGCGCCACCAGGCGTCCATGCTGTTCGGCCGGTGCACGCAGCAGCAGGGCCTGGTTGGACACATGCATCGCCTGCCCGCCCAGATCCAGCACCACTACGCCCAGCAGCAACAGGGCCAGCGAGTACGGCAGGCCCAGCAACGGCACCCAGGCGACCAGCATCAGCAGCAGCGCCCCCAGGCTCACCCGGTGGGCAAGGCCACGATCCATCCAGTGCCCGACCCGCGCTGCCAGTAGTGCGCCGATGATGCCGGCCAGGCCCAGCGCGCCGATGGCGGCGGTCGACCAGTTCAACGGCGGCGCCGACAACGGCAGTGGCACTGCGGCCCAGAACACGTTGAGACCGGCAAACAGGAACAATGCCAGCGGCCCGCGTTCGCGCAGCGCGCGATCCTGCCGCAGCATATCGGCCATCGAACGCAGCAGGTTGCGCCACGACGGCGGCATTGCGGGCACCGGCACGTGCGGCAGGCGCCGCCACAGCAGCAGTGCCAGCGCCGCCATCAGCAATGCCGACAGCAGGTACACCGCGCGCCATCCCGCTACGGCGGCTACCGCACCTGAGACCACGCGTGCCGATAGGAGGCCGATGAACACGCCGCCCTGGACCATGCCGACCACCCGCCCGCGTTGCTCCGGTGCAGCGAGGTTGGCGGCGTAGGCGATCAGTCCCTGGGTGAGCGCGGTACCCAGCAGACCCGCCAGCAGCATGCCCGACAGCAACCACGCGGTACTGCGGGCGGCGGCCAGCCATAGCAGCGCCACCACCAGCGCCAGCAGTTGCACCCGCAGCAGTCGACGGCGGTCGCCACGGTCGGCCAACGGCAGCAGACCGAGCAGGGCCAGCACGCTGCCGGCCTGGGTGGCAGCCAGCACTGCACCGGCCACGGCGGCATCCAGGGCGAAATCATGGGCCAGGCGCTCCAGCAGCGGCTGCGCGAAATAGACATTGGCCACGCTGGCACCGGCAGCAATGGCGAGCAGGCCCAACACGGGGCGGGACAGCGAAGGCATCATCAGTGTGGTTGCATTTTGAAACCAGGTGCACGGTAGCGCCACTGGTTTTAAACTGCAACCACAATCGAGGGAGTCCGCCATGCACGCCAACAGCCCCTGCCCCGTGGCCCGCAGCGCCGATCTGCTCGGCGACCGCTGGGCATTGCTGGTCATCCGCGATGCCTTCGATGGCGTCAGTCGCTTTGGCGATTTCCAGCGCAGCCTGGGCGCGGCGCGCAACATCCTCAGCGACCGCCTGCGGCGCCTGGTCGAGGCGGGGCTGCTGGTGCAGCAGCCCGCCGCCGATGGCAGCGCCTACCACGACTATGTGCTGTCCGCAGCCGGCCAGGACCTGTTCCCGCTGCTGGTGGCCCTGCGCCAATGGGGAGAACGGCATTGCTTCGCTGCTGGCGAAGCGCACTCGCAACTGATCGAATCCAGCAGCCGCCGGCCACTACCCTACATGCAACCCCATGGCCGTGACGGCCAGCCCGTGCGCGCCGCCGATACCCGCGTGCGCAAGCTCAAGGGGGAAGGCGGCCGGGCCTGATCCGCCCGTTCGCGCACACCGGTGGCGTCCGTGGGCGGTTAGCATCGCTCGTCTCCTGCCGCTGGATGCCGCCGATGCCGAACCACGCCCGAACCCTGTCGATCCTGCTGCCACTGGTCCTGCTGCTGGCCGCACCACCGGCCTCTGCCCGCGACGTGGCAGCACCTGCAGAGCACGTGGACAGCGACGGCCCTTACCTGTTCCGTGAGGGCGCGCAGCTGAAAGCGCAGTGGATCTGCCAGGACCAGGTGGAAACCCACAGCGTGCAGGCCGGCACCGATGGCACGGAGGTTGCCGCGCGCTGCGGCTACCCGCATGCGGTGCATGTGCTGCCGCCGAGCGCGCCGTCGGCATCGGTACTGCCGGCCGTGCCGCGCATCGTCGCCGTGTCCGACATCCACGGCCAGTACGCGCTGCTGGTCCGCCTGCTGCGCGCCAACCGGGTGATTGACACGCAGGACCGCTGGGCACTGGGCACGGATACGCTGGTGATCGCCGGCGACGTGTTCGATCGCGGCCCGCAGGTGACCGAAGCGTTCTGGCTGCTGTATGGCCTGCAGCAGCAGGCGGCGGCCGCCGGTGGCGCGGTGCATTTCGTGCTCGGCAACCACGAGACCATGGTGCTGTACGACGACCTGCGTTACGTCAATCCGAAATACCTGCGCAGCGCGCAGCTGCTCGGTCGCAGCTATCCGCAGCTGTATGGTGCCGACTCGGTGATCGGCCAGTGGCTGCGCACGCGGCCGGTGCTGCTGCAGATCGGCGATACCCTGTTCCTGCATGGCGGCATCTCGCCCGAAGCGGTGCAGATGGCATTGCACCCGGCCCACACCAATGCCGCCTACCAGGCCTCGCTGGGCATTCCCAAGGCCGAGGTGAAGGCAGACCCCGCCACCGCACCGTTGTACGACGGCAAGACCAGCCCGATCTGGTACCGCGGCTACTTCGACGGGCGCCTGGACAGCCAGGGCGTACAGGCGGTGCTCGACCGTCTCCAGCTCAAGCGCATCGTGGTCGGCCACACCTCGATGCCACACGTCAGCAGCTTCCACGACGGCCGCGTGATTGCCATCGACAGCAGCATCAAGAATGGCGAGAACGGCGAACTGCTGTTCATCGAGGACGGCAAGCTCAGTCGCGGCCTGCTGGACGGATCGCGGGTGCCGCTGGCCGAGGGCCAGCCTGGCCTGCAGGACTGAACGAAGGGCCAGCGCCGGGTGCGCCTGGCCCCCCCACGCCTGCCACCTCCACCCCGTTTGCCGCTACCCTCGGCAGCCGAGAGGCCCGCCCTGTCCAGCGGGCGGCCCATCCGCCCCCAGGAGCCCCGCGCATGCGCGTACTCATCGCAGAAGACGACCCGGACATCGCCTCTGGCCTGTGCGCCTCGATGCGCCGGCAGGGCCACGTGGTCGACCACGTGGACAACGGCGCGCATGCCGATGCAGCCCTGAACTCCACCCAGTACGCGCTGCTGGTGCTGGATCTGGGCCTGCCCCAGCTGGATGGCCGCGACGTGCTGCAGCGGTTGCGCCAGCGCGGCGATGGCCTGGCCGTGCTGGTGGTCACCGCACGCGATGGCCTGGCCGAGCGCGTGCGGGTGCTCGACCTGGGAGCCGACGACTACCTGGTCAAGCCCTTCGCCCTGGACGAATTCGAAGCACGCGTGCGCGCACAGCTGCGCCGGGTCACCAGCAACGGCAACCCCGACCTGCGCATCGGCCGGCTGCGCCTGGACCTGACCGGGCACCGGGTGTGGATAGACGAGCAGACGCTGGAACTGACCGCGCGCGAGTTCGGCCTGCTGTCCGCCCTGGCGGTGCGTGCCGAGCGCATCGTCTCGCGTGCGCAGCTGGTGGAGGCCCTGTGCGACTGGGGCCAGGACCTGACCGACAACGGCCTGGACATCGCCCTGCACCGCCTGCGCCGCAAGCTGCAGCCGGGCGGCATGGGCATCCGCACGGTGCGCGGGCTGGGCTACATGCTGGAAGACGCCAGCGCGTGATCAGCGGACCGCCCAGCCTGCGCCGGCGCCTGCTCGCCTTCCTGGCATTGCCGATGCTGGGCCTGCTGACCTTCAACACGCTGCTGGCCTACTACGTGGCGCTGGACTACTCCAACCGCATCCACGACCGCAACCTGACCGATGACACCGTGTCGTTCGCACAGATGCTCAGCACGATGCCGGTCAGCAGCGACCTGTCTCCGCAGGCACGTTTTCTGATCGAGTACGACCCCGACGGTCATCGCTACTTCAACGTCGACAGCAGCCGCTTGGGCACCATCGCCGGCAACGCAGATTTCAGCGCCTATGCGCCCTCGCAGGACTGCAGCGGCACGCACCCGGCGCTGTACGAAGGTGAGTTGAACGGCCAGCAGGTGCGCATGTCGACGGTCTGCACCCAGGCGATGAACGATCCGCAGGACCAGCTGGCAGTGACCGTGGCCGAAAGCATGGCCGACCGTCGCCAGCGTGCGCGCGAGATCCTGATGATCGTCATTCCGCTGATGGCCATGCTGGCGCTGGGAATGGCCGCGCTGGTCTGGTTCGGCGTCACCCACGGCCTGCGTATCCTGACCCCGCTGACCTCGCGCCTGGCCCAGCGCCGCGGCGAGCTGGCACCGATTTCCGACGCGGACGTGCCCGAGGAAATCCAGCCCCTGATCAGCACCATCGATGGCCTGTTCGCGCGGCAGGCGGAAATGATCACGCTGCAGAACCGCTTCATTGCCGATGCCGCCCACCAGTTGCGCTCGCCGCTGGCGGGCATGGCACTGCACGTGGACCAGGCACTGGCGCACGGCGATCCAGAGACCGTGCGCGAAGCGCTGCAGAACATCCGCCGGCTCAACCAGCGCACCGCTCGCGTCAGCACCCAGCTGCTGGCGTTGAGCCGGGCACAGACCGTGCCGGAGACGGTGGAGGCGCTGGATGTGTCCGAGCTGGTGCCGCAATGGGTGGGCATGCGCGTGCCCGAAGCGATCCGCGATGGCATCGACCTGGGCTACCTGGGTCCGCAGCAGCCGGTGCGGATACTGGGCAACGGCGCACTGCTGCACGAGGCGCTGGACAATCTGATCGACAACGCCCTGCGCTACGCCGGCGCGGATGCGACCGTCACCGTCGGCGTGCAGGCCCTGGACGACAACGATGTCGAGCTGTACGTCGAAGACAATGGCCCGGGCGTGCCCGAGGACGTGATGTCGCGGCTGGGGGAGCGCTTCTTCCGTGCGCCCGGCACTGCAGCCAGCGGCACCGGCCTGGGCCTGGCCATCGCCCATGAGGCCGTCGAGCACCTGGGCGGACGCCTGGGCTACCTCAACCGCCCCGGCGGTGGCCTGAAGGTGTCCATCACCATACCGTTGCTGAAGGGCCCTTGATCCAGACGGACCGTTGAAAGGTTGCCGAAAATCGCGCTTGCGATGCTGACCTTCCCGACTGCCGCGCTGGAGCCGACTGGTGCCTGCATCCCATGAGTTCTTTCTTCCCGGTGGCCCGCAGGGTGTCCTGCTGATCCATGGCCTGACCGGCACGCCCGCCGAAATGCGCATGCTGGGCAAAGGGCTGAACAACGCGGGCTTCAGCGTGCATGGCGTGCAGTTGCCGGGTCACTGCGGCAGCGTCGAAGACCTGCTGCAGACCCGCTGGGAACAGTGGTACCAGGGCGTGGAAGATGCGGCGGCGGACCTGCGTGGCAAGGTCGACCAGCTGTTCGTCGGCGGCCTGTCGATGGGGGCGGTGCTGGCGCTGGCGCTGGCCGCGCGGCGGCCGGACTGGGTCTCCGGCGTGGGGGTGTACGGCGCCACGTTCCGCTACGACGGCTGGAACATTCCGGCGGTCGCACGCTTCTCGTTCCTGCTGCCGTGGTTCAAGCGCCTGGGCATCGGCCGCGACCGCATGTTCATGGAAGAGCCGCCGTACGGCCTGCGCGACGAGCGCCTGCGTGCGCAGGTCAGCGCCGCCATGCTCTCTGGTGACAGTGCCGCTGCCGGCCTGCCAGGCAACCCGTGGCATGCCTTGGCCGAAATGCGTGCACTGAGCACCTGGACACGCCGTCACCTGCACCAGGTCACGGCACCATGCCTGGTGATGCATGCCCGCGAGGATGACGTGGCCAGCATGGGCAATGCCGAACTGGTGATCTCGCGCGTCAGCGGACCGACCGAACTGGTTGTACTGGAAGACAGCTACCACATGATCACCATCGATCGCGAACGGCGCGAAGTGATCCGCCGCAGCGCGCGCTTCTTCAGCGACATCGGCGAACGTGCGGGCGTGCTGCAGGCGGTCGCCTGAGATGGGATCGCTTGCGACCCTGCTGTGGCTGGTCAACGTGGTGCTCGATACCGGCGGCCAGTTGGCCTTCAAGGCTGCCGCCAGCGACCCGCAGGATGGCGAAGGCCTGCAGCGCTGGAAACACATGTTCGGCCGTCCCTGGCTGTGGCTGGGCATCGCCTGCTACGTGCTTGAATTCGTCGCCTGGATCGCCTTCCTGTCGCTGGTGCCGTTGTCGCAGGGCGTGCTGCTCGGCTCGATCAACATCGTCGCGCTGATGGTGGCCGGCCGCATCCTGTTCCGCGAGCGGCTGACGCCGTTGCGGGTGACCGGCATGCTGCTGGTCAGCGCCGGCGTTGCCGTGGTCGGAGCCGGAACATGAGGCGGCTGTACCTGGTCGGCTTCCCGCTGCTGATGGCCTTCGACACCCTGGCCCAGCTGTGCTTCAAGTATGCCGGCGACGCCGCGCTGCCGGTCGAGGCCAACAGCGCATGGCTGCTGCGCGTGCTGTCACAGCCTTGGGTATACGGCGCGATGCTCGGTTACGTCGGCGCGTTCTTCACCTGGATGAGCCTGCTGCGGCACGCGCCGATCGGCCCTGCGTTCGCGGCCTCGCACCTGGAAGTGATCAGCGTGCTGCTGCTGTCGGCGTGGCTGCTGCACGAACCGTTGACGCTGCATCACCTGATCGGTGCGGTGCTGATCGTGGCCGGCATCATCTGCCTGGGCCGTGCCGAGGCGGATGATCCGCATGCTGTTACCGAAGCAGCCCCGTGAGCCTGCTGTCGCGCGAGTTGCCTCCCACCGCTGGGTTGCCCCTGCAGGCCGGCGATTTCCTTCCCGGCGGCGGCGACCTGTGCACGATTCTCGCCGAGCAGCTGGGCACGCCGCCGCTGCAGCTGACCTGCTCGGGCACCCATGCCCTGCTGATTGCCCTGCGCACCCTGCGCAGGCGCGCGCCGCAGCGCGATACGGTGATCCTGCCGGCCTATACCTGTCCGCTGGTACCGATTGCCGTGCACAGCCTCGGCCTGCGCATACACCTGTGCGATACCCGCCGCGACCATTTCGATTTCGACCCGGTGGCGCTGCACGCCGCAGCCGATGCACGCACGCTGGCGATCGTGCCCACGCATCTGGGCGGGCGCATCGCCGATGTTGATCGCGCATGCTCCATTGCGCACCGCGTCGGTGCGTGGGTGATCGAGGACGCTGCACAGGCACTGGGTGCACGCGTGGCCGGCAACAGCGTCGGCCTGCGCGGCGACATCGGCTTCTTCAGCCTGGCCGCCGGCAAGGGCCTGAGCCTGCATGAGGGCGGCCTGCTGCTGACACGTGATGAAGAACTGCGTGCGGCATTGATCGAGCAGGCCGCAGGACACACGCCCTTCAACCCGCGCTGGGAGCTGACCCGCAGCCTGCAGCTGCTGGGCCTGGCGGCCTGCTACCGCCCTTCCCTGCTGTCGCTGGTGTATGGAAATCCGCTGCGGCGTTCCCTGCGCCGTGGCGACCTGGAAGCTGCGGTGGGTGATGTGTTTCCGTTGGCTATTCCGCAGCATCGCGTCAGCCGCTGGCGGCAGAACGTCGGGGCACACGCTGCACAGCGCCTGCCCGCCTTCCTGCAGGCCGCCCGCCTGCGCGCGCTGCAGCTGCGCGTGCAGCTGGAATCGCTGCCTGCCGTTGAAGTGGTGGACGGGATGCCTGGCACTCTTGGCACCTGGCCGATGCTGATGCTGCTGCTGCCCAGCGAACGTGCGCGTGACAAAGCGCTTTCATCGCTGTGGCAGCGCGGCCTGGGTGTCAGCCGCATGTTCATCCACGCCCTGCCGGACTATGCCTATCTGCGAGGCGTCGTCGCAGACGCGGACGTACCCAATGCCCGCGACTTCGCCGCCCGCTCCCTGACCGTGGGCAACAGCCCCTGGCTGACCCACGAAGACAGCTGCGAGATCGTGAAGGTACTGGCTGGCCAGTAGAGGCTGAAGGCGAGCAAAGCCTGCTTCGCGCTCACTGGCTGAACGTTTCCCGAGTGCCTCCGTTCGGGCTTTCAGGTGGAAAGGAACGAGAAAGACGGCCTGCCTACATTGGCCCCGTCGCCGGCATCGTGCCAAGGCCTCTCTTCATCGACGGAGCTGCCCATGCAATGGAGCATCCTGTGTGACTTCGATGGCACCATCAGCCTCGAGGACGTCATTGATTCGCTGCTGGAAAACTTCGGCCAGCCCGGTTGGCAGCAGCTGGAAGACCAGTGGCGCTCGGGCGAGATCGGTTCGCGTGAATGCATGCAGGGCCAGGTCCGCCTGCTGAAGCTGGATCCGGCCACCCTCGATGCACACCTGGACCAGGTACGGATCGATCCGGGCTTCGCCGCCTTCGTCAATCGCGCGCAGGCGTTGGGCCTGCCACTGCGCATCGTCAGCGACGGCCTGGACTACGCAATCCATCGCATCCTCGCCAACCACGGCCTGCCGCCGCTGCCTGTGGTGGCCAACCACCTGCGCTGGTCTGACGGCCATTGGCAGCTTGAATCTCCGTACCAGGCCGAAGGCTGCCGCAGCGGCACCTGCAAGTGCACCTGCGCGGCGCAGGCGCGTGCTGACGAAGCTCCCCGCGTGCTGATGATCGGCGATGGCGCCTCCGATTTCTGCGTGTCCGAACACGCCGATTTCGTGTTCGCCAAGCGCCGCCTGATTGCCCATTGCACCGACGCCGGCATTCCCCACGCCGCCATCGACACCTTCCACGACGCTACTGCGCTGCTGCCGCGCCTGCTCGACGGCAGCCTGCTTCAGCCCTCGCTTCCGCGGCTGCTCGCCACCGCCTGATCGCTCCGCCCGTTGCTTCCTTTGAATGCCCTCTCCGGAACCGAACCGATGAATATTTTTGACAAGAACGCCGATGCCGCCATCACCGATGCACAGCTGCTGGCAGACGAAGCCCGCTACAGCTCCTTCGGCGACACCGTGCACTACGTTGATCCGCCGAAGATCTTCCAGCGCTGCGAAGGCAGCTACATGTTCGATGCCGCCGGAACCCCCTATCTCGATCTGCAGATGTGGTACTCGGCCTGCAACTTCGGTTACGCCAACCAGCGCCTGAACAATGCGCTGAAGGACCAGATCGACACCCTGCCGCAGGTCGCCAGCCAGTATCTGCACCCCACGCGCGTGCAGCTGGCCAAGACCATCGCGGTGGACATGCACGAGAAGTTCGGCCTCGATGGCCGCGTGCACTTCAACGTCGGTGGTGCGCAGGCGGTGGAGGATTCGCTGAAGATCGTCCGCAACGCGCGCAACGGCAAGAGCCTGATGTTCGCGTTTGAAGGCGGCTACCACGGCCGCACCCTCGGCGCCTCGTCGATCACCTCCAGCTACCGCTACCGCCGCCGCTACGGCCATTTCGGCGAACGCGCGATGTTCATCCCGTTCCCGTATCCGTTCCGTCGCCCGAAGGGCATGACCCCGGACGAGTACTCCGACCACTGCGTGCACCAGTTCGAGCGCCTGTTCGAAAGCGAGTACAACGGCGTGTGGGATCCCAAGGTCGGCCAGGCCGAGTACGCCGCGTTCTACGTAGAGCCGATCCAGGGCACCGGCGGCTACGTCATTCCGCCGCGCAACTTCTTCAAGGGCCTCAAGCGCGTGCTGGACAAGTACGGCATCCTGATGGTCGTCGATGAGATCCAGATGGGCTTCTGGCGCACCGGCAAGCTGTGGGCCATCGAACACTTCGATGTCACCCCGGACGTGCTGGTGTTCGGCAAGGCGCTGACCAATGGCCTCAACCCGTTGTCGGGCCTGTGGGCGCGCGAAGAGCTGATCAACCCGACCGTGTTCCCGCCGGGCTCCACCCACTCCACCTTCAACTCCAATCCGCTGGGCACGCGCCTGGGCCTGGAAGTGCTGAAGCTGGGCAAGGAGATGGACTACGAGCGCACCGTGCCGGAGAAGGGGGCCTACTTCCTCGACGGCCTGCGCGGTCTGCAGAAGCGCCATCCGGAAATCGGCGATGTTGATGGCCTCGGCCTGGCACTGCGTGCGGAAATCTGCGCCGCCGATGGCTTCACCCCGAACCGTGAACTGCTGGACCGCATGGTCGACATCGGCCTGGCCGGCGACCTGCTGCACGACGGCAAGCGCATGGGCCTCGTGCTCGATGTGGGTGGCTGGTACAAGAACGTGATCACCTTCGCGCCCTCGTTGAACATCAGCTACGAAGAGATCGACCTGGCGATTACCCTGCTGGACCAGCTGCTGACCAAGGCCAAGGGCTGAGCGGGAATGCGCTGCCGGTTCCCGTGCCCCGCATGGACATGATCCCGCGTGTATCCAGCAGCGCGCTGGAACCGGCCGCGCTGCTGGAGGGCTTCCTGGCCCACCCTCCCCTGGGGTTCGATGCCAGCCGCCTGCCCAGCGGCCTGCCCAGTTTCCGTGCGCCATTGGATCTGACCACAACCCTGGACGATGCACTGCGCTCGCGCCTGCTGGGGCTGCCGCTGTCGCGCCTGTGGCGGCCGTGGCTGACCTGGCAGACGCGGTTCATCGGTGCCACCAGCACCGAGTACACACCGCTGCCGGCGCATGTGTCGGCGGCTGCACTGGCCGACGACGTGCTGCGCCATGGCGTCGGTGACAGCCGGCTGCTGGTGGTCAAGGATCTGGCGATCGATTCGCCCTTGCTGGACGATGCCGCCAACGCACACAGCCACGCCTTCCTGCAGGCGCTGGAAGCACGCGGTTTCATCCCGCTGGAAGGCATGCCGCTGGCATGGGTGGCGATCGATTTCGATTGCATCGACGCCTATCTGGCTCGCCTGTCCGCAGCGCGTCGCAAGAACATCCGGCGCAAGCTGCGCTCACGCAGCAACCTGCAGATCGACTGCATCGCCACCGGTGACCCTGCCCTTGCCGAACCGCGGCTGCAGGCCGAACTGCATGCGCTGTACCTGCAGGTGTATGCACAGAGCGCCGTGCATTTCGACCGGCTCGAGCTACCCTTCTTCCAGCACCTGCTGGCAGACACGCAGGGACAGGGGCGCTTGTTCCTTTACCGCCACAACGGCGAGCTGATCGGCTGGAACCTGTGCTACGTGCATGCCGGCAAGCTGGTGGACAAGTACATCGGCCTGTCCTATCCGCAGTCGCGCGACCACAACCTGTACTCGGTCAGCTGGATGCACAACCTGGAATACGCGTTGCAGCACGGCCTCAGCCACTACGTTGCCGGCTGGACCGATTCACGCATCAAGGCCGAACTGGGTGCCCGCTTCACCTCCACCGTACACGCGGTGCATGCGCGTTCGCCGCTGCTGCGCGCCGTCCTGCGCAGGCTGGCCCCGCACCTGCAGGCTGAGCCGGATGGAGGAGGCTGACCGATGCAACTGCGTCCGCCGCTGATCCTCGACCTCGATGGTGGCGTACTGCCATTGCCACAGGCACGCACGCTTGCGCTGCAGCACTGGCATGACCCGCTGCGCTTTGCCTGCCGCAACGCCACGCTGTCACGCTTTGCCGGTGAAGTTCTTCGGCCGCTGCCGGCACAGCTCGGCACGGTCATGCTCGGCAGCGGCGACTTCCACCATCTCAGCCTGCCGCTGCTGCAGCACCTGCACACGCGTGCCCCGTTCCAGCTGGTGGTGCTGGACAACCATCCGGACAACATGCGCTTTCCCTTCGGCATGCACTGCGGTTCCTGGGTCAATGCTGCCGCCGCATTGCCGCAGGTATCGCATGTGCATGTGCTGGGCATCACCTCCGCCGATATCGGCCTGGGCCATGCGTGGGAAAACCACTGGCGGCCGCTGCTGGGGCGGCGGCTGACCTACTGGTGCATGGATGTGGATGTGGGCTGGGCCAGCCGCGTGGGCATGGCAGCTGCCTTCCGCCGCTTCGACCATCCCGAGGCCCTGGTCGCCGCGTTCGCCGCCGAACAGGCGCAGGCCCCTCAACCGACCTACCTGTCGATCGACAAGGACGTGTTCGCTGAAGATGTTGCGCGCAGCAACTGGGACCAGGGCCGCTTCCAGCTTGAACACGCACTGATGGTGATCGAGGCCCTGCGCACCGGTGGACTGGTGGGCAGCGACATCACCGGCGAGGTGTCACTTGCCAACTACCAGAGCCGTTTCAAGCGCTGGTTGTCATCGCTGGATGGGCAGCCCGACGTCAGCGCCGATGATCTTCCGGCATGGCAGCAGCAGCACCAGCAGGTGAACCGCGAACTGCTGGCGGCGATGGCCGCCGTTCCGACGGCCTGCTGAGCGGGGGTAGTGCCGGCCGCTGGCCGGTAGCTGTACCACGATGTGCCAACCAAGGTTGGCACCTACCAGACCCAGGCAGAGTCGGTAGTGCCGGCCGCTGGCCGGCAACCTCATTGTTCCCGGGCTCACGAGGATGCCGGCCAGCGGCCGGCACTACACTGGACGTCTGCCCCCGGAGCCGCCGCCATGCCCCAGACCGTCATCCCGCAGCTGCGCATGCGCCATGCCGATACCAGCCTGCCCTTCTACGTGCAGGGACTGGGCTTCATCGTCGACTGGGAGCACCGCTTCGAACCCGGCTTCCCGCTGTTCGCCCAGCTCACCCGCGAAGGCCAGACGATCTTCCTGACCGAACACACCGGCGACTGCGAGGTGGGCGGTGCGGTGTATTTCATCGTCACCGACATCGATGGCCTGCACCGCGCGTTCAGCGCTGCGGGAGTACCCATCGAGCAGCCGCCACACGATACCGACTGGGGAAGCCGCGAGATGCTGATCGTCGACCCGGATGGCAACCGCCTGCGCTTCGCCACCGACGCTGGCTGAATGCCACGCGCTTGAACGGGAATATACGCTTCGTATACGCTTCATATATTCCCAATCGAGAACGCCCATGGGCATCGTCAACATCGATGACACCCTGCACGACCAGCTGCGCCGTGCCTGCACCGTCTCCAACCGCTCGATCAACGCCCAGGCCACGTTCTGGATCCGGGTCGGCATGCTGTGCGAGATGAACCCGACCCTGAGCTTCCAGGACGTCGTCGCCAGTGAACTGCGCGCCGCCGGTGTGCAGCCGCAGCTGCTTGCCCCCGGGCGGGCCTGAGCCGATGGCCATGATCAAGCGCCCCGACGAGATCGACCGCCTGGCCGAGTCCGGACGACTGCTGGCGCAGGTCTTCGCCATGCTCGACGCCCTGCCCCTGCAGGGTCGCAGCACGCTGGAGATCAACGACATCGTCGAGCGGATGATCGTCGACGAGCTGCAGGCGCGGCCCGCCAGCAAGGGGCAGTACGGGTTCCCGTACGTGCTCAACGCCTCGATCGACAACGTCATCTGCCACGGCATGCCGTCGGCCGATGACGTGCTGCGCAATGGCCAGATCGTCAACCTCGACATCACGCTGGAGAAGAACGGCTACATTGCCGATTCCAGCACCACGTATGTTGTGGGTGATGCCGACTACGCCGCGCGCAAGCTGGTGCAGGTGACCTACCAGGCCATGTGGAAAGGCATCGCCGCCGTGCGGCCCGGCGCGCGCCTGGGCGATATCGGCCACGCCATCGCCCGCCACGCGCGCAGCCACGGCTACAGCGTGGTCAAGGAGTACTGCGGCCACGGTATCGGCCAGGAGATGCACGAGGAGCCGCAGATCCTGCATTACGGCCATGCCGGCACCGGCATGGAGCTGCAGGAAGGCATGGTGTTCACCATCGAGCCGATGCTCAACCAGGGCAAGCCTGCCATCCGCCAGCAGCCGGACGAATGGCCGGTGTATACCCGTGACGGCAAGCTGTCGGCGCAGTTCGAGCACACCGTGGCCGTGACCGGCAGCGGCGTGCGCGTGCTGACCCTGCGCCCTGGTGAAACCCCGTTGTGCGCGGTGGATGCGGCCTAGAGCGGGCGCAGCAGCAACAGCAGCGCAAGGCACAGCATGAAGGCCGCCACGCCTGCATCCAGCAACCGCCATGCTGCCGCGTTGCGGAACACCGGCTGCAGCAACCGTGCGCCGAACCCCAGCCCGCAGAACCAGAGCACGCTGGCCACGCAGGCGCCCGCTGCGAACACCCAACGCAGGTCACCCGGGTAGCGCGTGGACAGGCTGCCCAGCAGCACCATCGTATCCAGGTACACGTGCGGGTTGAGCAGGGTGAACGCCAGGCAGGCCAGCAGCACCTGCCGCCGACTGCCACCACTGGCATCGGCCGCGGCCAGCGCGCTGCCACCGCGCCACGCGCGCAGCCCAGCCTGCAGCCCATAGCACAGCAGGAAGGCGGCCCCGCCGAAGCGCAGCACCTGCAACAGCAACGGCCACTGCAGCACCAGCGCCCCCATGCCGCCAACGCCGGCCAGGATCAGCGCGATGTCCGCGCCCATGCAGGCCAGTACCACCATGCCCACGTAGCGGCGCTGCAGCCCCTGGCGCAGCACGAAGGCGTTCTGCGCGCCGATGGCGATGATCAGGCCAGCACCTGCAAACAGA
Source organism: Stenotrophomonas sp. 2694 (assembly GCF_040548715.1). Lineage (NCBI taxonomy): Bacteria > Pseudomonadati > Pseudomonadota > Gammaproteobacteria > Lysobacterales > Lysobacteraceae > Stenotrophomonas > Stenotrophomonas sp. 2694. The sequence goes on along the minus strand of NZ_JBEPSG010000002.1, from coordinate 277,549 downwards.
CCGGCCAGGGCCGCAGCAATCCACATCCGACGCTCTCCACCTTGAGAAGAGGCGCAGGGTGCGACCAAAGGGCTCGTTAAGGCCAGCTGGTTTTTCTTTATCCTGTGCAGAAAAACTGAAGAGGCACCGCGTGGACCTGGTACATCCGCAGTTGAGCGCCTTCACCGCCGTGCTCGAAGAAGGCAGCTTCGAGGCCGCCGCACGCCGCCTGTCGATCAGCCCGTCGGCGTTGTCGCAACGGATCAAGGCGCTTGAGGACCGGCTGGGCCAGGTGCTGGTGGTGCGCCAGGCCCCGTGCCGGCCTACTGCTGCCGGCGAAGTGCTGCTGCGGCGGGTGCGGCCGATGCAGGCACTGCAGACCGAAGCGCTTGCCGAACTGCTGCCGGAACGCGGCAGCGATGCCACCCGTACGCCGATTCCGCTGGCGGTCAACGACGATTCGCTGGACACCTGGTTCGTCGCCGCCCTCGCCGAGCTGCACCAGCGCCACGGCTACCTGTTCGACCTGCGCATGGACGACCAGGACCACACCCTGGAACTGCTGCGCACCGGCAGCGTGCTTGGCGCGGTCACCGCCGAACGCAGGCCGCTGAAGGGCTGCAACGTGCATCCGCTGGGCGCGATGCGCTACCGCGCCATCGCCTCACCGGCATTTGCGCGCCGCCACTTCAGCGCGGGCATGCAGGCCGAAGCATTGGCCTCGGCGCCGATGATCGTGTTCAACCGCAAGGATGAACTGCAATGGCGTTTCCTGCGCAGGCTCACCCGCGCGCGAATGCAACCGCCCGTACACTACCTGCCCTCCTCCACCGGCTTCGTCGATGCTGCCGCGCGTGGGCTGGGCTGGTGCCTGGCGCCGGAGGCCCTGGTCACGCCAGCGGCAGAGGCCGGGCAGATAGTGGTGCTGGAACCGCGTCGCTGGCTCGACGTACCCTTGTTCTGGCAGCATGCCGCCGTGCGTTCGAGCACGTTGCAACACATCACCCACGCGCTGCGTACCGCCGCGGGCAATACCCTACGTTGAAAAGAGCATGATCCAGACCACCGCAGACCCCGGCTTCACGCGCGGACCACTACCGTTTGCCCACTTCTTCACTACAGGAACGGCATGCGCCTGAGCTGCCCACGGACAAGGATGCATCGCGCGCTCGGCGCTGCCGGCCTGGCCTTGCTGGCCAGCCTGCCGCTGGCTGCAGCGGCACAGACCAGCGCGCCTCCCGCACTGGAATGGGAACAGGCGCGGCAGCGTCTGGAACAGGTCTCCGACGCGCTGGCCGCTGCTGATGCCGGCGTGCGCAACAAGGAAGAACTGCACGAGGCCACCCGCCTGCTGCGCCTGCCGGAGATCACCGGCGAAGTGCGGCGGCTGCAGTTCCAGAAGACACTGACCCTGCCGCTGGGCTCGCTGGCGCCGGTGGCCGAAGCCTTTGGCATCGACTCACCGCTGTCGTTCACCGAGCGCGACTGGCGCACACGGCCGGTGGTCACTGCGGTGCTGCCGCTGTACACCGGCGGCCTGATTCCGGCCGCGCAGCGTGCTGCCGGCGCGGCCAGCGAACAGGCCAGCGCCGAGCGCGAAGCGCAGCGGCAGTCGCTGACCGTGCAACTGGCCCAGGCCTACTTCGGTCAGCGCTTGGCCGAACAGGCAGTGGTCGTGCGCCGCGACGTGCGCGATGGCTTGAACCGCCACCTGTCCGATGCCGAGAAACTGGAACGCGAAGGCTTCGCCACGCGTGCGCAGCGCCTGCAGGCCACCGTCGCCCGCGACAAGGCCGAGCGCGAGTATCAGAAGACGCTCAATGATCTGGCCACGCTGAAGGCTGCGCTGGCCACGCTGTTGCGCAGTGGCGGCGATGTGCAGCCGCTGTCGCCGCTGTTCGTGCAGCGCGCGCCGCTGGAACCGGTCGCCAGCTTCGAGCGTACCGCGCAGGCACGGCAGCCGCAGATCGCCCGCCTGCGGGCGATCGTGGCGCAGGCCGAACAGGGCGTGCGCGTGCAGCAGGCCAAGCTGAAGCCAACGGTATTCCTGTTCGGCCAGTACGACTTCCGCCGCCGCGACGAAATGCTGACCGATCCGGACTGGGCGTTCGGCATCGGCCTGAAGTACACGTTCCTGTCGCCGAACTCACGGCCGGCACAGATCAGTGCGGCACGCGCGCAGCAGGAACAGGCCGAGGCCGGCCTGCGCGAGGCCGAGAACCAGGTCGCGCTGGGTGTGCGCAAGGCCTGGAACGAGCTGGAAACCGCACGCCAGCAGTTCGTGCTGCTGGACAGCAGCATCGCCCAGGCTGACGAGAACCTGCGCCTGCAGGAGCTGGCCTTCCGCGAAGGCCAGGCCACCTCGCTGGACGTGATCGACGCACGGCTCGGTCTTGGCGGTGCCCGCGTCGAACGTGCGCAGGCCGCCTACCAATACGATATCGCCTTGGCACAACTGCTCGAGGTGAGTGGACAGATGGACCGCTTCGAAGACCATCGGCGGCGTGCAGACGAGGTAATTGATCATGAGTGATGTGTTGCACGACGAAGCAACGACGCCCCCGGGCAAGCGCCGGCTGGGGCCGATTCTGCTGGTGGTGCTGCTGGTGGCGGTGGTGCTGGGCCTGTGGCTGGCCTGGCGCAGCCCCGCCGACCAGATCCAGGGCATGGCCGACGCCGACACCCTCAACGTGTCGGCCAAGATCACCGCGCGCGTGGCCGAACTGAAGGTCCGCGAGGGCGATCGCGTGCAGGCCGGGCAGGTGCTGTTCCTGCTCGACAGCCCCGAAGTAGCAGCCAAGGAACAGCAGGCGCACGGCGCACTGGCTGCGGCGCAGGCGGTGGCCGACAAGGCTGCCGAAGGCGCACGCAGCGAAGACATCCGCGCGGCCGAAGCCAACTGGAAGCGCGCCGAAGCCGGTGCCACGCTTGCCGATGCCACCTACCGGCGCGTGCAGAACCTGTTCAACGAAGGGGTGATGACCCGGCAGAAGCGCGATGAAGCGGCGGCCCAGGCCACCAGCTCGCGCGAACTGGCCCGCGCCGCACGCGCCCAGTACGACATGGCGTTGACCGGCGCGCGCGAACAGGACAAGCGTGCCGCGCAGGGCCAGGTGCAGCAGGCCCAGGGTGCGGTGGCGGAAGTCAACGCCGCGCGCGTTGAAGTGGAAGGCCGCGCGCCGGTGGCCGGCGAGATCAACAAGCGCATGGCCGACCCGGGCGAACTGGTACCAGCCGGCTATCCGGTGTTCACCCTGGTCGACATCGACCGCATGTGGGTGTCGATGAACCTGCGCGAATCGCAGATGCAGGGCCTGAAGGTCGGCAGCAAGCTGCAGGGCAGCGTGCCGGCACTCGGCAAGGTCGGTGAGTTCGAGGTCTACTTCATCAATCCCGCAGGCGACTACGCCACTTGGCGCACCACCCGCCAGTCATCGGGCTATGACGTGCGCAGCTTCGAAGTGCGGGTGCGCCCGGTACGCCGCATCGAGGGCTTCCGCCCCGGCATGAGCGTGCTGTTCGCATGGCCGCAGCACTGAACACCAGCCGCAGCAGCTTCGGCAGCTCATGGCAGCGCGAACTGCGCCGGTTGCGCAGCAGCCGTGCGGACCTGGCGCTGGTCACCGTGCTGCCGCTGTTGATGCTGGTGGTTATGGCCTGGATGTTCTCCGCATCGGTGATGCGCGATGTGCCGATTGCCGTGGTCGACCTTGACCACAGCAGCGACAGCCGCCTGCTGCTGCGCATGCTCGACGCCAGCCCCGGCGTGCGCATCGCCCGCCAACCGGTCGATATGGATGAGGCGCGCGCGCAGCTGCGTCGGCTGGAGGTGTTCGCGGTGGTACTGGTGCCGCGCGATGTGACCCGCCAGGCGCTGCGCGGCCGGCAGGGCACGGTGTTTTCCTATTACAACGCCACCTACATGACCACCGGCCAGTCCGCCGCGCGGGATATCGGCGACGCGGTCTCTGCGTGGAACGCGCGGTTGCTGCGCGAACGCATCGGCCTGCAGGTCGGGCCGGGCAAGCTGCGTGCCGCCCCCATCGCGGTGCAGTCGGACATCCTGTTCAATCCGGCGCGCAGCTACGAGCTGTTCCTGCTGCCACTGATCTTCCCGGCGGTACTGTCGCTGGTACTGGCGCTGGCCGTGGCCGGCAGCCTCGGCCGTGAGATCCGCGACGGTACCCTGCCCGCCTGGCTGGGCCATGCACCATGGTCGGCCATTGCCGGCAAGGTGCTGCCCTACGTGCTGCTGTTCTCGTTGTACGGCGCGCTGGGCGCGGCCTACCTGGCCTGGCTGCGTGGCGACGGCATCGCTGGCAGCGTGCTTCTGCTGCTGCTCGCACAGCCGCTGTTCTACCTGGCCACCGCGGCCTATGCCCTGTTCTTCGTTGGCGTTACCCGCGACATGGGCACCGCCCTGTCCGCGGTGGGCTTGAGCATCGGCACCGCGCTGGCGTTCTCCAGCGCCACGTTCCCGGTGATCGACGCACCGTTGTTCACCCGCGTCTGGCACCTGCTGCTGCCGCTCAGCGCCTACATCAAGCTGCAGACCCAGCAGCAGTTCATCGGCTCGCCACTAGCGGTATCGCTATGGCCGCTGGCAACGCTGCTGATGATGATCGTGGTGGCCGGCGGCATCGGCGGCTGGCGCCTGCTTGCGTTCGCGCGCACGCCGAAGGCCGCGCAACCGGCTGAGGCAGGCACATGAGCCGGATCTGGCACAGCCTGCGACAGACCCTGTTGGCCGTGCTCTGCGATCGCTACGCGATCGTGGTGATGGTCGGCGCGGTGATTCTGTACTCGTTCTTCTACCCCGCCGCCTATCGCCATCAGGTGGCCGGCAACCTGCCCGTGCTGGTGGTCGATGAAGACCACAGCGCGACCAGCCGCGAGCTGCTGCGCAAGCTCGATTCGCTGCGCGTGGCCCATGTGGTCGGGCAACCGGCCGACCTGCAGGAAGCGCGCGCACAGCTGGAGGCCGGCCATGCCGAAGGCATCGTGCTTATCCCGGCCAACCTGGAACGCGACATCCTGCGCGGGCATCCGGCCAAACTGGTGCTGCTCGGCAACGGCGCCTATCTTGGCCGCGCCAGCTGGGTGCTGGGCAGCGTGGCCGATGCGCTGGGTGCGTTCGGCCGTGAAGCGGCGGTCACCCAGGCCGCGTTCATGGGCGCGCCACAGGCACCACCGGTCACCCTCGTGCAGCGGCCCTTGTTCAACACCCAGGAAGGCTATGGCAGCGCGATCGTGCCCGGCGTGGCCGAACTGATCGTGCACCAGACGCTGCTGATGGGCATCGGCGTGCTGCTCGGTGGCCGCCGGCTGGTGCTGGGCCGGCGCCTGCAGTTCGACCTGCCCACCCTGACCGGCATGGCCCTTGGCTTCGGCCTGATCGGGCTGTTCGGGCTGTTCTGGTACGCCGGCTTCACCGCCTGGGTGCAGGACTATCCGCGTGGCGGCAACCCGCTCGGCCAGCTGCTCGGCGGCACCCTGTTCATCGCTGCCACGGTGGCGTTCGGCCTGTTCGTCGGCAGCTTCTTCCGCACGCGCGAACGCGCCTTCCAGTACATCATCGCCACCTCGATCCCGCTGTTCTTCCTGGCCAGCCTGTCGTGGCCGGCGGTGATGACCCCGCGCCCGCTGGTGTGGCTGGCGCAGCTGCTGCCGACCACCTCCGGCATCAACCTGATGGTGCGCCTGAACCAGATGGACGCCAGCCTGGCCGAGGTCAGCCACGAACTGATCACCCTGGCCGTGCTGCTGGCGCTGTACGGCGGCCTCGCCCTCTGGCGTCTGCACAGCCCAAAGGGGACGAAGGGGATTAAGTCGTAGCTGGCACGGAGAGGGAGAAATCGACTTAATGCCCTCCGTCCCCTTTTACGGGTCTGGCGCGTACCAGAACGGGATGGTCCAAGGAAGGGATGGGCTTGAAACGGAGAACGCCGGCACAGGGCCGGCGTTCGGGGTACAGCAGTGTGGAAGGGGCTATCGCATGGAGGTATCAGCGATAGACGCGCTCACAACGGCGCTCGACCACGCGGTCGCCGGTCTTCTGCTGATGGTTGCCCTGGATCTGCCGCCCAGCTGCACCGCCCGCCACGGCACCGGCGACGGTCGCCAGCTTCTTGCCGTTGCCGCCGCCTACCTGGTTGCCCAACAGGCCGCCGACCACGGCGCCGGTAGCGGTGCCGGTGATGCGGTTGGGATCGCGGGTATTGCGCTGCACTTCCACGTTCTTGCAGACCACGCGGCTGCCATCGTTGAACTTGCGCCCTTCATCACGCGGGCCGTAATTCTGTGCGCCAGCGACGGACGAGGCCGCCAGCAAGGTGCCCAGCACCATCAATCGGGTCGAGGTCTTCATGGCCATCTCCTGTGCTCCGGTATGGCGCAAGTGTCTGCCTGCGGGTGGCAACTGCAGGTGAAATCCACGTCGCCGAGGGTTGAGCGGCCATCATCGGTTCAGGAAACAAAAATGCGCCCGTCGCGACCAGCATCGCGATGGGCGCCGTCTCCCACCCGGCTTAGAACTCTTCCCACCCACCCGTGTTGGCAGCAAGCGACGGGGCGATGCGCGGCGGCACGCCGGTCACGCGACGCACCGGCGGCACGCTTGCGGCGACCGCGGCCAGCATCGGCCGGACCGCTGCCGCCGCCACCGAAGCCCCGGTGCGGAACACCGACACCGCTTCGGCCAGCAGGTTGGCCTGCTCCTCCATCGAACGTGCAGCAGCGCTGGCCTCTTCCACCAGCGCAGCATTCTGCTGGGTGGTTTCATCCATCTGCATCACAGTCTGGTTGACCTGCTCGATGCCGGAACTCTGCTCCTGCGACGCGGCGGAAATCTCGGCCATGATGTCTGTCACCCGCTGCACCGATGCAACGATCTCGCCCATCGTGGTGCCCGCCTGACGCACCAGCGCCGAGCCGTCGGACACCTTGCCCACCGACTCCTCGATCAGGCCCTTGATCTCCTTGGCCGCACCCGCCGAGCGCTGTGCCAAGGTGCGCACCTCGCTGGCCACCACCGCAAAACCCCTGCCCTGCTCACCCGCACGTGCCGCTTCCACGGCGGCGTTGAGCGCCAGGATGTTGGTCTGGAAAGCGATGCCATCGATCACGCTGATGATCTCGGCGATCTTCTTCGACGACGCTTCGATGGCGCTCATGGTGGTCACCACCTGGCCGACCACCTCGCCGCCCTGTGAGGCCACCCCATGTGCACCGATCGCCAGCTGGTTGGCCTGGCGCGCGTGTTCGGCGTTCTGCTTCACCGTGGAGGTCAGCTCCTCCATCGACGCTGCCGTTTCTTCCAGGTTGGCCGCCTGCTGCTCGGTACGCCGCGACAGATCGGTATTGCCCGAGGCAATCTCCCCCGCTGCCAGATTGATGCTGGATGCACTGGCCTGGATACGGCCGACGATGTGGGTCAGCTGCTCGACGGTCGCGTTGCAGTCGTCGCGCATGCGGGCGAACACGCCGTGGAAGTCGCCCTGCATGCGTACGGTCAGATCGCCGCGCGAGATCGCCTGCAGCAGGCTCGACACCTGCACCAGGTTCTCGTCCGTGGTCTGCATCAACCGGTTCAGCCCGGTCACCATGTCGCCGAAATCATGCTCGAAGCGTGTTTCGTCGCCACGCAGGCTGAAGTCGCCCGCGGCCGCGGCCGTGGCCAGCCTGCGGATCTCGCCGTTGATGGCCGACAGACTCGATTTGGTCTCGTCCATGGCCTGGGTGATCGCCGCCTTCTCGCCCGGCAGGCGATCCATGTCCACCGACAGGTCGCCGCGTGCGTAGTGCTTCATCACCTCGATCAAGCGGTTCTGCACCTGCACGTGCGAGCCCACCAGCGCGTTGGTGTCATGCACCATGCGCCCGTAGTCGCCGGGGAAGGCGCTCTCGTCCATGCGATAACCCAGGCTGCCATCATCGTGCTGCCGCGCCATCTCGCCCTGCGCGGCCATCACCGCCTGCAGCTGCCCCTGCATGCGCTGCATGGACTTCAGCAACTGGGTCACCTCGTCGTTGCCCGAGGCATCGATGACGTTGTCCAAGCGACCGTTGGCGATGCCATCGGCCAGCTTCACCGCGCCCGCCAAGGGGCGGGTCAGGCTGCGGGTGATCGCCCACGCGGCCAGTGCGCCGAGAATCAGGCTGAGCACACCGAAGGCGATGGACAGGGTTCCCGTCCACGCTTCCGTGGCGCGGTATTCCTCACGGCTGCGTTCGGTCAGAGTTTCCTGGTGCCGCAGCAGGCTGGAAATCGCTCCATTCCAGGCCGTGGCCAGACCGTGCTCGGCCAGCAGCTCGGTGGCTGCACCATCGTAGTCGCCCGCCTTCATCCGCTCGTGCAATTGTTGAGTGGAGACGTCGGTGGCCTTGCGTGCCGCCGCGATCTGCGCCACCAGCGTATCGCCGGTGGCATCGCGGGGAATTTTGACGTACTTGTCCCAGATGCTGTCGTAGGTGCGGCTCAGTTCCTGCGCCCGCTGGTAATCCTTGTCGAACTCCTCGCCGCGCTTGATCACCATCAGGCGGCGATGCATCAGCACCGCGTTGTTGGTATCGAGCATGTCGTTCAACAACCGCATCTTGACCATGTTCACGCCCACCACTTTCTCGAACTGGGCGGACTTCAAATGGTTTCCGTACAACACCAGGCCGACGATGGCCAGGATGAACAGCAACAGCAGACCGAAGCCGGCGGAAAGCCGGGATCCCACACGGAGGTTGCGTAAGGCGAGCATCTCAATTCCCTTGATCGTGGCCCTATATCGGTGGCGGCACGACCCGGGGAAACTTTAAGAACAGTTATTGAAACAACGCCGCGTTAACATAAACGCGTTCAAGCAGAATCTCACCGTGAGGAACTCAGGCCCGTGGCGGGGAATCAGCCACGCAAGCCGATGACGGTATGGCGGGTGAAGAACCGCATCTTCCCCTCGATCGTAAAGTCCGTGCGCCTGATTTCGCCCAACATCATCTCACGCTGTGCTTCGTCCAGCGTGCAAGGCTCCAGAACATTGGCATCCAGCACGGTACCCGGTGGCGTCAGACGTAGCTCGACAATGCAGACATTGTTGTCCATTGGAACACCCGCCGGCCACGCCGTCATCGCGATCGCACGCAGCTCCTCCTGGTACACCTCCCTCTCCGCATATTCGAGATCCGGGTCCGGCCGGTTCGCCGGCAGGTGCAGTGAAGACTGCCTGGGCGCTGCCTTGGGCATCGAACGAACTGCCAGATTGATCAGGGTGTTCTGTGAGGCCGTTACCGCCAAGGCGATCACCAGAGCGGTGTAGCTGACACCACCGGCCTTCTGCAGTTCGGCACGCCGCCGATGCGCGCCTCCATGCCCGGCAAGCACCTTGCGGGCAATCCTCCGGCAATGAGACAGATACAGGGAATTCGCCAGGATTCCAGCAAGCACGCGGCAGACCACGAAGACGACTACCGCGAACCATGGCAGACCCATCTGAGTGAACGTGGTCATCGCCAAAGGCGGAACGATGAACCAGATCGTGCCCCATACAGGCATGCGTCGGAAGAAGAACCACAATGATGAAAACAGGAACGCCGGCCAATGCCACCGTCTCGGCGCCCTGCCGGCTGCGTCGTCCAGCCTCCAGAAATGGCAATAGGTGGAGAACCGGTCCCCAACCACAATCGCCAGCGCACTCTTTTCACTTGGCTCGTCAGAGGCCGAGTCTGCGCCTCGCTCCGCGCCACCTTCGGCGCTACCGAAAGTGGGCTCGATCTTCATTCGCACTGATTCTTCATCCAAAAACAAGACACCATTGATAATCGCTCGAAAGGCTGAGGAAGGTCAGCGAACTTCCGGCACTTCGGTTTTCGGCGCGTAGACGACACTGACGTAGTACTGCTGACCGGGGGCCTCGGAGACAATTGTCTCAGTGAGGGTTATCGTCGTATCACCACTCACCCATTCGGTCAGCAGCACCGCAGGCTTGTCGCGCGGACGCGCAGACGTTTCGCTTACCCTTTCAGGCCGGCCATGCCGTTCTGCCAGCACCTTCTTCACCCGGTTGCACCTGAATTCCGCACCTTTACCTGCCTTGATCTGCTCGTTGGTTACCGTCGCGGCGCGATCGAGATAGACAGCGCTCAGCGGCCCCTCGATTCCGCGAAGACCGAAGAACGCCACGAAGGAGATTCCGTCGATGGTGTAATCCTCGATGTAAGGGCCGCAGGCTCTCGCGTATCGCTTCAGTTCCGGCTCTTCCTGCTGTTCCTCGGGGCAGGCTCGCGTAGCCAAGCGCTCGCCCAGTGCTTCTTTCAGCCGGGCCTGGGTTGCGCCCCAGGCGACGCCCTCGAAGCCGGATTCGGCAGCCAGCGAGGGATGTGAAGTGAGTGCCAGACTCGCTATGGCGAGAGTTGTCGCCAGCGTCAAGTTACTGCAGAAAGCACGCCGAGCATGGCCGCGATGGTTGAGCGCGTTACTGGACACTTGAACCCTCCACTGGCAAACAATTCAGACACACCCTTTGACATACATCATTGAAAGCACTTGATCAGCAGATTCAGGATTCCCCTCAACATACCTGGAGAACGCCATAGACAAATATGTAGAAAAATCTTCATCGCTGACAATAACCACGTCGGGTTCGCACAGAATTCCATATGAAAACCCTACGCCACAGAAGTGATCATCCGCGTAAAAGCTGTTCAAATTCGGGAAACTACAGTCAACATCATCAGGCCCAAATCCACAACGTTTCGTCAGACACTTCAGCATCTGCACGAACACACCAGCCCATAGATCCAATCCAAACATGTAAATACGACCCAATCAGGATCATTCCGATCCGCCACAACCGATCACTCACGACTACATTCAACCCACTTTACTGCCACCTGGCAGGAAAGCGCTCAGGCAAGCAGAATTCAGCTACTCACATCTAAGCAAGCGACTCCGAACTACTTCGAGCCCTGGTAAAGAAGCAATAGCATCTTCATCGACGACATGAAAACCATCATCCCATCGATATATTATTCCACTACCCCAAAAAACCATCACAAGCCGAAGCAGAAGATTTTCATCCAAATCGTTACCGCCATCATCCAACTCAAAAACAAGCAGCAGCTCACCAGACCCCTTTATCAGCGGAAAGACCCCTTGACCTTTTAAATACTCCTCGAGAGGAGCGCCCCGCAATATTTCAACCCTGATCCAAGGCGCGTCCCCTTGCACCAAACTCCACTCGCTATTAATTTCCCACTTATTAACTTTAAGATCAAGAAAATTACATTCATCAAGACTCTCATCATCCTGAAAGTAGGACACGGGAAAATCACCCCATGCCTGATCAATCAAGAACTTTCTCTCGGGCAACTTCATGCCACCCTTCAAAACAACAATAAATTTGGTTCCCATCACATATTTCCTGTTTCTTGCAGGCGTCTTAGCCCCTTCTCAGCGTTTCTGACAAGCTGATCCCTTGCAGATTTTGGCAATCGCCTGAACGCCTTGTCTATCTGAGGAGCCAAGGGCAATGATAGATCCGGACGGAAGTCTACGAACGAGTCCTTTCCGCCTCCTGACTGGATCTGAAGCTTACCATTCGGCTCGATATCGACCCGAAGCATCCTTTTACGACCGTTTATGACAGCCTCTACAGGCTGACCGATCGTTTCGCTGGCCTTGATTGTTCCACTATTGGTGGAGACGGAAACACTATCGCTTCTAGGCGACTCCCCCACGCGCCTTCTGCTCGAAGCGCTGCTCTTCTGGCCGCCCTCACCAACTGGGTTAATTCCCAAGCGGCCCGTCACAGGCAGCAAACCCGTCTTTCCCGCAGCCGTTGCCCCGGCAATCAGCGCGATGTTCCCCGCAGTCATGGTGAGCGCATATCGATCATCGTCGCTCAGCCCTACAAGGCTGCCGAACAGGTAGCTTCCGCTCGCCAGAGGGCTACCGACCAAGGCATCCATCAGCGCAAAATCACGCCGCTGCCTCATCACCGTTGGCAGGAGATCTTCAGAGCGCCATACCTCCAAGCCGGACCTGATGACAGCCTTGTTGAAGATTGCCTCGTTTTCGCTATCAGCTCTCCAAATGTTCTTTTCGAAGAACGAAAAGTTCTCATCAGTGAACTTCTGCTTATCACGCGAAAGTCCCGAGTAAGGGAATTCGCTTGCCTCGCGAATACCCCCACTGACGAGGGCAATCGCCGCATCCGTGCCGTTCTGCTGCGCATATGCCCCCAGATAAAGCTCCAGATTGTGCTGCTGCACGACAGAAAGAGGCTGGCCGCCGGCAAGCATATTCAGCAGACCATCACTCATATGATCCCCACCGTCGAGATAAATAAGCTCCGCGGATTCCTGTGGCGTCAGTTTTCCCTTCTTAGACTTCTCACGTAGATCTGCCAGCCGCTGCTGATCGTTCTTCCCGAGGAAATTATTCTCAACAGAATTCTTGGCAATCCCAGCATTCAATGCGATTCCGGCCAGATCCTGTCCCGACAACCCACCCGCCAGTGCACCCACCGCCTGCGACAGCGCCAGAACTGCTTCCCTTTCCTGTGGGCTCAGGCTCGAAGGATCCCCGCCGAACAACTTGTCCGTCAGGAACTTGGCAGCAAGCTCACCACCACCGGACGCAAGCGCCCCACTCCCCGCATAGCCACCATTGGCCTCAGCCAACAACGCGCCCAGCAGCGCATGCGACAGCATCTGCATGGCCTCGCTGGGCACAGCACTCTGCTTGTTCGGGTCGAACGTCTTGCCAATCAGTTCAGCCGCATACGGTGCCAGCGCATTGGAACCCAGCTGACCTAGTCCCTGCCCGGACATGCCTCCGACCAGTGCGGTGGTGACAGCCCCCAATGCGCGGCCATAGACACCATCAGGGGCCCACTTTTGCTGGGTCACCAGCGCATCCGCGTAGGATGCATCGAACGCCACCAGACGATTGAACTGCTCGTCCCAAGGAAGGTCATCAAATACCCGTCTTTCTTCGACGCTCAGCCCTTCCCGATACTTGTCGGTGATCTTGTTCGCTCCAGCACTGCCAATGTCGTTGGCGATCTGCTGGCTTGTGGAAAGCACCGTCCCCGCCGCAGCCGCCATCGCCTGCTGGTCCGCCAGCAGCTTGGTGGCATCCGGCATCGCCTCCAGCGCACGATGCGCTGCACTGGCATCGGTATTGATACCCAGCTCCGCCGCCGTGGTCTGCTTGCCACCGATGGTGATGTTGCCTTCGGTCAGCGTCGCAAGCGTTGAACTGCTGTCGCTGCCGTTCTCCGTCATCGACATGCCTGGGCCACCGCGGGGGGCGGTAGTGCCCGCCTTCGGGTCCCAACCCTTCATCTGCCCGCCCGCACCACCGCTGATGCTGCCGGAGCTGGCCGAGTAGTCCATCTGGTTCTGCAGGTCGCTGAAGGTCAGCGTCTGTGCGGTCAGTTCACTGTTGGCCGCGTTGGTGCTGGAAATCGCGCCGCCAATCAGGTTCACGTGTCCAGCATCCACGTGATAGCCACCGTTGCCGGCAAACAAGCCACTCTGCTGGCCCACGCCCTGGTAGCTGCCCTCTGCCTTGCCTGCGCTGGCGTAGCCATCGGCATTCCACGCATTACCGAAGGCCACCTGCACGCGCCCACCCACTTGGCTGTTCTTGGACATGCTCTCGGCAATGTCCTGCAGCGATTCGATCGTCAGCGTGCCGCCGGTCTTGACGTCGATGCGATCGGCCGTGGCAGTCGCGCCACGCAAGGTGGTATCACCCTCGGCCTTCAGCGAGATGTTCTGGCCGGTCAGCGTGGTGTTCTGCCAGGTATTGCTGTCCGAGTTCGCCTTGCTGCTGCCCACGCTGGCTTCGGCATACACATACACGCCTGTCTGCGCGCCCACGACAACGCCAACGCCCACTTCGGCGCCGGCATTGCTGCTCTTGCTGCGGTCTGCCACGTGCGCCTTGCCCGCTTCCAGCAGGATGTCCCCGGCCGAATCCAGGCTGAGCGTGTTGCCCGCGCTCAGGTTGCCCTGCACCACGTGGATGTCGCCCGTGGTGCTGGTCAGGTTGACGTTGCCGCCGCCCTGGATGGTCGAGCCGCGCGAGACCGTGCTGCTGCCATCGGCACTGCTGTTGGCCGTCTTGAAGCCGATGCCGGCCTCGGCACGGAACAGCTCGCCGCTGCCCGTCACGCCATCGCTGGCGAGCCCCCTGATCGCACTGGCCGCTTGATACGCGTTGGCGCCGGCGGCCATGCCCTGCATCTTCTGCAGGCGGTCATCGGACTGACGGGCCGCGTCCACGTTGTTGATCAGGTCGATCAGCGGCGACTTCACCCGTGCGAACACGCCGATCTTCAGGTCCTTGTCGCTCTGCGAGTAATGACCGCTTTCATCGGCGGTCAGCAGCTCGATCTCGGCGGCAGTGATGTTCACGTCCTTGGCGGCCACCACGTTGCTGGCCGTCTGCGTGTACTTGCCGCCAGCCGTCAGGTTCACGTTGCCGCCCAGGCTGCCGATGCTGCTGGCCACCTGTGACACCTGCGCGCTGTCGTCCTGGTGCTGCTCGCGGTGCCAGCCGGAGAACTTTTCGGTATCAGAAATCTGCACCGAGCCTATCGCCTTGCTGTCCGACGTATTGGCGTTGCTGACCGTGTCCTGCCCGCTACGCACCAGCAGATCACCGGCCGCACGGATGTTCACGTCCTTCTCTGCGGCGATGTTGGCCGCGGTCAGGCTGATGTTGCCTTCGGTGGTGGCCATGCGAACGCCACCTCCCACCGACAACTGAGTGCCGGTGATGGTGTCGCTGCTGCCGCTGCCGTCGCTCTGCGAGTTGTTGGTGCCAAACGGCAGGCCACTGGTGTTGTTGGCCAGGCCCCAGCCCTTGCCCCGGCTGCTGCTGTCGCTGCGCTCGGTGTTGTGGGCAACGTCGAACACGATGTCCTTGGTGGCCAGCAGCACGGCATTGCCCTCGGCCGACATCTGCGTGCCCTGGCTGAGGATCGAGCCCCCGTTGGCAATCAGCGTAAGATCGCCACCGGCAGCCAGCTGGCTGACACGCGCGTCACTGGTCGAATGGCTCTGCTCGCTGTTGGACCGCTGGCTGCCCGCGGTCACCACGGTCGACGTGGTGGCTGCACGCAGGCCGGAGGCCGCACCTTCAGCGGTGCGGGTGATCCGCCCCATCGCCGAGCCACTGTCGGCCATGCCGTCGGTGGTCGAGTCGCGGGCGCTGCGGTAGGCCTTGGTCGGGTCGTAGGTCACGCCCACCGAGAAGCCGCTGGATTTGCTCGCCTGGCTGGATTGGCTGTCCGTGGTGTCCTGCCGCGCCAGCAGCGCGATGTCCTTGCCCACCAGCGTCAGGTTCTCGCCAGCGGCGACGTCCGAAGCGGCAATGGTCAGCTGGTTGCCGGCATTGATCAGCACATTGCCTTCGCGTGAGGCGATGGCCGAGCCGACCTGGGTGGTGGACTGCTCGGCGTTGGTGCTGCTGTTCTTCGCGCTGCTGTAGCCCACCGACGCCACGCCATTGCCAAAGCCTCCGGTAATGCCGGACTTCTTTTTGCTTTCGCTGGACTCACTGCTGTGATGGTCTTCGGCGGCCGTGATCAGTACGTTGTTGGCCGCCCCCAGAATCACGTTGCCAGTGGCATCGACCACCGCACCGACTGCGGTCAGATCGCGACCAGCAGTGATGTTGATGCTCTCGCCCTGGATCGCCGTGCCGATGGCATAGCTGTCGCTGTTGTCGACGCTGCGCGTGGTGGTGGTGCTGGAGAGCGTCTTCTTTTTCTTCTCGTAGCTGTCCAGGCTGTAGTCGTGCGTCTCGTTGGCCGAGAGCAGATTCACGTCGCGGCCAGCCACTACGCTGACTGCGCCATCGCTGCTGTCGACCAGTGCGGCGGTCAGGTTCACGTCGCGGCCAGCGCTCAGCAGCAGATTGTCCCCTGCCTGCAGCGTGCTGCCCCGCACCGTCTCATCACTCTGGCTGACCTGCAGTGAGCTGCGCTTGCCCGCATTGGCGAAGTCGCGGCTCTCACTGTCCACCAATGCCTGGCTGTTGATGTCACCACCGGCCTGCAGCGCCAGTCCACCACCGGCCTTGATCTGCGCGGCGGCCAGGTTGATGTCCTTGCCAGCAGCCAGCACTACATCGCCACCACCCTGTACCGACGTGGCAGCGTGCGTTGTCTTGTCGCTGCGCTGGTGGTTGCGGTCATCGAAGGTGGCATCGCGGCGCTCGTCCAGCGCAATGGCGCCGACATCCAGATTCCCCCCTGCCGCCAACTGGGTAAGACCATCGATGCCGGCATTGCGGATCTGCGCGGCCTGCAGGCTGATGTCACCGCCGGCCACCACCGACAACATGCCGTCGCCGCTGGGGTTGGTCACATACAGGCCGGCGACGCGATCGATGCGGTTGGTCTCGTATTGGTAGGTACCACCGCCCCGCTGTGTTTCCACCGTGGAGGCCACCGTGACATTTCCCGCCGCCTGCACCGACAGCGCATCGGTCGCCGTCACGGATGCACCGGCAATGCGGATGTCCTTGTCCGACGCCAACCCGACGTATTGGCCGGAGATGCTGCCGCCCAGGTGTTCGATGTTGCCCGCATCGATGGTCACCAGCTTGCGGCCAGCGATGTCACCGGTGTTGACCAGGCCATTGGCCAGTTTGATATCGACATTGGCACCGGCCAGCAGTGCGCCCTGCCCATCCAGGTCACCCGGACGCAGGCGCAGGTAGACCTGCGGCACCAGTGCGGTGGTGGTACTGCCGTCGGCCAAGGTCACGGTCTGCTCGACGAGCCAGACAATGTCACTGGTCAGCTGCGCCATCTGCGCCTCGGTTAGCGCCACGCCCGGGCGCAGGCCCCATTCGCTGGCCACGGTAGCACCGGCTTCCAGCAGCGCGCGGTACTGCGCCTCATCGCTGGCGTAGCCGTCCAGGAAGCGGCGGCCGGTCAGCTCGCCGATCTGCTCGCGCACCAGCTTCTGTTCGTAGTAGCCGTCACCCAGCCGCTTCTGCACGGTATCGGGCGAGTAGCCCATCTGCCCCAGCAGGTGGTCCGAGCTCAGCCACGTCTTGTGGTCGGTGAAGCGCGGATCGGTTTCAACCAGATAGTTGCCACCGTTGCGGTTGACGTTGAACAGGCTGGCCGTGGGTGCGCGGGTGTCCGGCGCGCCCATCGCGATGCGGTCCGGCGAGCCGCCGGCGGCGGCGACCACGCGCGAACCGGATGCGGCGCCATTGCCGGCGATGCCCCCGACCGTGCCGCCCTGCTGCGTGCCGGCGGCATCGGCCGCCTGCGCCAGCGCGCGTTCCGCCCCCGTCCCTCCGCTATGGCCCGGTCCCTGCGCACCGTTATGGCCAGGGCCGTCCGGCAGCGTCTTCGGCCCCTGCGCGTTGAGGTTGGCCATTGCCGCGCCATCCTGCACGTTGGGTGCGTTGCGCCCTTGGTTGAGGTTGCTGAGATCGCCAACGTCGATGGTCAGGGTGCCGCCGCTGGTGATGCTGCCGCCGATCTTCCCGGTCACTTCGGAGATCGCCGGGTTGCTCCAGGTGACGAGGTCGCCGGAGAAGGTATGCCCCACGTTGTTGAAAGCATGGGTGCGATACAGCGTCGCAGCCAGGTTCTCCACCTTGGCGGTGCCACCCAGGCCAACGATGTCGAGATTGCCGCCGGCGGCGATGCTGCCGTAGTGATTGCGCAGATCATCGGTACGCAATCGCATTGCACCACCGGAGCGGATGACCGCATCGGCGCCTACGCCTGGCCCCAGAGTATCCTCGGTCACCGTCTGCGTGGCGATGCGGTACTGCTCGTTGCTGCTGACGTTGTTGCCGCCGGAACCGCGCGGATTGGTCAGGTGCTGATCCGGGGCATAGTCCTTGTAGGTCCACAGCTGCACGCAGTTGGTGGTGCAGGTGCCATAGGCCGGTGAATAGGTCAGCTTGTCATCGACATAGCGGAATGCCGGCGAATCCGGGTGCAGATGGGTCAGCTCGGCAAAGGGATCGTCGGCGCCACTGCCGGCCTGGTCCGGGTTGGCCTGGTTGTCCTGGCGCCCTACGTAGTACAGCACCACGGTGCCATCCTGCAGGTTGAGGCGCGAACGCTCACCCAGCGCGGCATACAGGCCGCCACGTCCAAAGAAGTACGCGCTGGTCTGCGCGGTAAGGCGCACCACCGCCCGGTGTACGGTGAAGCCGTCGGGGGTGATGTGCGGCGTATCTTCCAGGATATCGGCCGGGTTGAGGTAATAGACCTCCTGGGCGATGTAGTGGCTGGTACTGCGGATGTTCTCGGTGCCGTTCTTGCCGTTGCGCCACCATGCAGGACGATCCATGCGCACCGGCGCGTTCACCGTGGTGGTCTGGGTGATGACCACGTTCTCACGGATGTTGTTGATCGCGCCCGCATCGATCGCCAGGTTGCCGCTCACATCAATGATCGAACCGATGTTGTCGATTCTGCCGGCCGTGCCCGCGGCAATGCGATCAGCCCCCAGCGATCCACCGATGGCCGCGTCGCCGCCGCTGTAGATCAGGCCCTTGCCGGTGTTCTGCAGTTCGCGCACGCCCAGGTCCAGGCGCTCGCGCGCGGCCACGGTGCCGACGCGGGTGGCACCGTTGGCATCCTCGGCATGGTTCTTCAGCACGCCGGCCGAGATCGCCACGTGGTCGCCATAGATGCGGCCGGTGCCAAGGTTGTCCAGCACGTCGGCTTCGAGGTGGGTCACCTTGCCGTCGATCAGGCCGCGATTGGTCAGCTGGCCGCGTGCATTGAGATGGGTGATGCCTTCGCTGGAGATCTCGCCGTTGGCCGCGTTGGTGATGTTCTGCGCGTTGAGATCGAGGTTGCCGCCACGCAGTACGCCCTGGTTGTCCAGGTCGCCGGACAGATGCAGGGCCAGCGTGCCGTTGGCCACCCATTCACCGCGGTTGCTCAGGCCCTGCTGCAGGGTCAGGCTCAAGTCGCGCTGGGCGTGTACCTGGCCGTCCTCGCTGAGCGCGCGCGCCACCAGGGTCTGGCTGCCATCGGCCCGCAGCAGGCCGCCACTGTTGGCGACGCTGTCGGCACTGCTGTCGAGGTTGCCGCCGGTGGTGATGACACCCCCGTTGTTCTGCAGCTGGCCGTTGACCTGCAACCGCGCGCCGCCATCGGTGACGATCTGTCCCTGGCTGTTGTCCAGCCACTGCGTTCCGAACTGCAGCTGGCCCGCCTGCAGGCCGCGGGTGCCATCGCCGCCGCGGGTGTTGCGGTTGTCGACGCTGGCTGCGGTGAGGGTCAGCAACTGGCCGGCGGCGATCGCGCCGGCAGTGTTGTCCAGGTGCCCGCTCAGGGTCAGGTCGAGATTGCGCCCGGCCTGCACGCGCCCGGCGCCGTTGGCCAGCGTCGTCGCCTGCAGCGACAGGCCCGCCGCGCTGGCAAGCGTACCGCCGGCGCTGTTGTCGGCACTGGCCAGCACCAGCCGCGCATCGCCCTGTGCGTTCAGCGTGCCACCTCGGTTGTCCAGCGCACCAGCGTCCAGCTGCAGTGTGCCCGCCGCCAACAGGCCACCACTGCTGGCGGTGTCCCGGTTGTCGATGGTCTGCCCAGCGGTATCGATGCGGAGATCGGCGGCCGACTGCACCCGGCCACCCTGGTTGAGCAGCGCGCCACTGTGCACGGTCAGCGCACCCTTCTGCGTACCCAGCGTACCTGCGCTGTTGTCCAGCCGCTGGCCGCGGGTATCGAGGGTCAGCTGCCCACCCAGCAGCGTGCCGCGCTGGTTGTCGAGGCCAGTGGCCTGCAGCTGCAGCAGCTCGCCGGCCTGCATCGCGCCATCGCTGTTGTCCACGCCTGCAACCGTGGTCAGCAGCAGGTTCTTGCCTGCCACCACCGTGCCATGCCGGTTGTCGAGGCTGGCAGCGTCCAGCGTCATCGCACCGGCGCTGGACAGCAGGCCCTGGCTGCCGTTGTCGAGGCGACCGTCGATGCCCAGTACCAGCTCGCTGCCACCGGCGTGGACGGTACCGCCGAGGTTGTCGAGGCTGGCGGCATTGATCGTGCCCGCGCCACCCAGCAGGATGCGCCCGGTCTGGTTGTCCAGTGCGTGGCCGATGGCCAGGGTGGAACGGCCGCTGCCGGCGCCCTGCAGGGTGCCCTGCGCATTGATCAGCTGCCGCGCGGAAACGTCGAGCACACCATTGCTGGCCAGCGAGCCGCCGCGATTGTCCAGCAGCCCCTGCACCCGCAGGCGCAGTGCTTCTTCGCCGGTGGCAGTGAGCGCACCGCCGGCGGTGGTCAGGCTATCGGCGTCGATATCGATGCGGCGCGCCGAGGTGGTCGCCTTCGACAGATCGAGGGTCTTGCCCTCCAGCACCAACGTGCCATTGCTGAGCACGCTGCCACCCGACCCTAGCAGGGTCTGTGCGAGCACCTGCAACTGGCCGCTGCCGGCGTGCTGGATCTTGCCTGCGCTGTTGTCCAGCGTCTGCGCCTGCAGCATCAGGTCACCATTGCTGGCCAGCGTACCGCCGGCATTGCCCAGCGTGGTGGCATGGATGCGGCTGGCACCCTCGCCACTTGCGATGATGCGGCCGCCGGTGTTGTCCAGCGTTCCGGCCTCGAGGTCGAAGCGATCAGCCCCCAGCGTTGCGTCGCGATGGTCTACCTCATCCGCGCGCAGGGTCAGCGTAGCCGCAGAGACCAGCGTGCCCTTGCTGCCATCCAGGCGGGCCGTGGTGATATCCAGGCCCTGGTTGCCGGCCTGGCGGATGGCACCGGCGGTATTGTCCAGCTGTGCGGCAGTGAGGGTCAGCCGGTTGGCATTGCTGGCGATGGTGCCTTCATGGTTGTCCAGCGCACCGTTGACCTGCAACGTGCTGTCGGCTGCACCGGCAGCACTGAGCGTGCCCTTGCGGTTGAGCAGTTCACCGGCCCGCACATCCAGGGCGCCGTTGCCTGCGATCGTGCCGCCGCTGTTGTCCACGGTCTGTGCCACGCGCAACTGCAGTGCATCGCTGCCGGTGGCGCTGAGGTTGCCGCCGGCGTTGTCCAGGCGTTCGGCATTGATCGCGATGCGCTCGGCCTGGGTGGTGCTGCCGGCGCCCAGCACCAGCTCGCCGCCGTCGAGCGTCAGCGCCGACTGGCTGAGAATCCGGCCCCCCGCGCCCTGCAGCGCATCGGCACGGATCTGCAGCGTGCCGCTGCCGGCGTGCTCGATTGCACCGCTACGGTTGTCCAGCCGCGCCGCCTGCAGCAGCACGTCGCCCGTGCCGGCCAGGCGGCCGCCGTTGCTGTTGTCCAGCAGTTCGCGGGCCTGCACCTGCAACAGGCTGTTACCCGCCGCAAGCACCTTGCCGCCCTGGTTGAGCAGGCTGCCGACGTGCAGCTGCAACTGGCCGTTGCCAGAGATCGCACCGGCGCTGTTGTCCAGTTCGTCGCGCACGGTCAGTGTCGCGCCCTGGCTACCGGCCGACTGCAGCGTGCCCTTCTGGTTGTCGATGCGGCCCGCATCGATGCGCAGGCCCGCGTTGCCAAGCACCTGCCCGCCTTGGTTGTCGAAGGTGCCACGTACATCCAGCGCCAACTCGGAATTCCCGAGCGACACGATCTGGCCACCGGCGTTGCGCAGGCCGTCGGCCTGGATCTGCACGCTCTGCGCCGAGGTGGTGCCGCCACTCACATCCAGCTGGCCACCGGTCAGCGACAGGTCACCGTTGCTGAGCAGGCGGCCCTCGCTGCCACGCAGCGTATCGGCGTGTACACGCAACGCGCCGTTGCCGGCCTGCTGCAGCAGGCCCTTGCTGTTGTCCAGCGTCCCCGCCGAGACGGTCAGCTCGCCATTGCCGGCCACGGTGCCACCAGCACTGTTGTCCAGCGTACCGGCGCGCAGCATGCTGCCCTGGTTGCCCAGCGACAGCAGGCTGCCGCCGCGGTTGTCCAGCGTGCCGGCGACGATCTGGAACTGCGCTGCAGTGAGCGTGCCATTGCGCACGTCCGCATTGCCCACCGTCCAGTCCAGGCGACCGAGCGTGCTCAGGCGACCGCCGGCACCGGTCCAGTCGCCCGTGGTCAGCAACAGGCCGCCGTTACCGGCATGCTCGATGCGGCCACCGGCGTTGAAGACCCAACCTGCCCCCAGCGTCAGGCGCTCGGCATTGGTCGCCAGCAGGCCGCCCTCGTTGTTGAACGCGCCTTGCACTGTCCAGGCCGACTCGGCACTGCCGGCATGGCGCAGCTCGCCTGCCCGGTTGTCCAGCGACTGTGTCTGCAGCTGCAGCGCACCGGCCACACTCAGCGCGCCCTTCTGGTTGGACAGCGTGCCCAGCTGCAGCGCAGCGTCACCGTGCACCTGCAGTGTGCCGCCATCGTTGTTCAGATCGCCCGTGGCGCGCAGCGAGGCCACACCAAGGCGGCCTCCGCTGTTGTCCAGACCATTGCCCGCAACCAGCGATACACGACCGCCGTTGCTGATGCTGCCGCCGTCGTTGTCGAGCGTGCCGGCAATGTCCAGCACACCGGCGGCCAACGGAACAGCCGGCGTCACCGGCGTACCGCCGCCAGTGCCGGTACCCGGTGTACCCGGGGTACCGGTGCCGGGCGTGCCGGTTCCGGGTGCACCGGTACCTGGCGTTCCGCCGCTTCCCGGCGAGGTGCCACTGGGGGTACCGCCGGAGCCGCCCGACGCCACCGCATCCAGCGCACCGATCAGGCCTTCGCTGCGATTGCTCACGCTGCCTGCTGTGAGGCTCAACGCCTGCACGCCGGTCTGCTCGATGGCACCGCCACGGTTGCGCAGGGCCTGTGCCTGCAGCTGCAGGCGCTGTGCATTGAGCTTGCCGCCGCTGTTGTCCAGCGTGCCACCGGAGGTGATCGCAGCTTCATGCGTGGCAGCGATGGTGCCGGCATTGGCCAGATCGCCGCTCGCATGCACGCGCACGTTCTGCAGTGACTGCAGCGCGCCGGTGTTCTCCAGCCGGCCATCCACCGTGACCACGAGTTCGCCGGCCTGGGCACCGATGCTGCCGGCATTGCGCACGCCCACGCCGTGTTCATTGCCGACCAGCCAGATCTTGTTGGCGAACATGCCGCCCAGCGCGCCCACGTCCAGCGCAAAGGTCGGCGCTTCGCCGCTGGCCGTCGCAGCGTTGACCTGGCTGTGGTCGGCACTGACCACGTTGTTGCCGAGGGTCGCCTGCAGCTGGTTGGCCCAGATGCCGGCGTTGACCTTCAGCGATCGGGTGATCAGGTCGGTGTAGTCGGCGCGGCTGGCATCGAGGCCATCGCCGTTGACCTCGATTGCCCCACCACTGACCCGATAACCTTCCAGCGAACCGCTGCCGCTGAACACCGGCGTGCCGGTGGTGAGCGTGACGCGGCTGGCATTGAGGAAACCGCCACCGTTGACCTGGATGCCGGCAGGATTGGCGATGATCACCTCGGCGCGCTGTCCGGCCACTTCCACGTAGCCATTGAGCCGGCTGGCCGGGCCGTTGACCTCGTTGAGGATGACCCGGGCGCTGCCGGTGGCAAGCCACGGATTGCCCTGCACCCAGCCACCCAGCTGCGTCTGCACCTGGCCACGCGCGTTGTTGAGGATCACGCCCTCGCGGCCGACATCGAACTGCGAGTAACGGTTGCGCGAAACACCACCGGCCGATGGCGTGGTGATGTTGACCATCGGCACACCGTTCGGCGCGGTGACCACGGTGGGCCGCTCACGGCCGGGCGCGTTGGGATCGGACACGATGTGGCCGACCGATTGCGCTGCAGCTACGGGCGCCAGGCTGACCCATCCCAACGCGCACATCAGCGCGAAGCCGAGCGGCGACACGGCTGCCGTCTGCCGGCCGGCGACCTGGCCGACCAGGCCTCCACCGCCTTTCACCAGTTCCGAAGCGACCTGCCACACGCGCAGCGCGCGGTTGAAAACCAGGCGATAGATGCTGTTCATTTCACGAATCCTTGTGCCAGATCAGTAGCGCCACGCCAGGCTGAAGCCGAAGGTGGTGTAGTCAGTCGGGAAGTTGGAGGGCTTGTGCAGGGCCGAGCCCACGAAGCCGTCCCAGGAAAGCTGCTGCCAGCCGCCGCGCAGGCCCAATGCCATGCCGGCCAGATCCCGGCCGGATTGCCATTGCGCCGATGGCCCGCCGATGCGGCCGTAGTCGGCGGCGACGTAGAACTCCTGGCCGCCGCCGATACCCAGCGACAGGTCGTTGCGCAGCGACCAGCCGCGCTCACCGCTGAGCGAGCTTTCGCCATCGAAGCCACGCACCGTGTAGCGGCCGCCGATCGCAAAGCGATCCTGGGGCGACAATGGTGTGCGGTTCCACTGCGCGCGCCAGGCAGCGGTGTAGCGCAGGCGCTGCTTCCCCAGCTGGAACGGCACGCTGAACTGCGCGTCAGCCGTGATCAGCTTCATCCGCGAGGTGCCTTCCAACGGCAGGCTTGGATCCCACGCCTGGGCCATCTCTTCCGGGGAGCGCAGTGCATGGAAGGCGCCGGTGCCGCGCCGGTATGCCAGCGTGGCATCAAGCGTGGCCGCACCGATGAACTGCTTGTGGGTCAGGCCGAGCTCCCAGCCCGAGGTACGGCGACGCTGCACCTCGATCTCGGTATCGTCGATGTAGTTCTTCGACGTGCGCTGCCAGCCGCGGCCGTAGATGCCCAGCTTGGTCTTGGCATTGCGCAGCAGCAGGCGATCCACGCGTGCCTCGGCGTTGCCGCTGCGGCCGCTGTAGTCATAGCTTTCGTACGCGCCCACCACGGTCTGGCTGTAGTCGTAGGCACTGGCCGTGGCGCCGAACAGCCAGTAGCCGTAGGGCACGTCGTAGTGCGCGGTCCAGCTGTTGGTGTCCTTGCCTTTGCCATTGAACACGCCGCGCCCCGCGCTGACGTAGAACAGCTCGTTCAGGCCCAGCGGGTTGTCCAACGACAGCGTGGCGTTGGCCTGCAGCTTGCCGGTGCCCTGGCTGCCTGCATCGTCCAGGGTCAGGCTGGCACGCACCGGCGAACGCTGTTTCCAGTCGATGTTCAGGTCGCTCTGCCCGGGCGCGGCGCCTTCGCCGTCTGCAGGTGCGATCTTGATGTCAGCAGTGACGGTGGGCACGCGCTGCAGGTTCTCCAGCCCCTGCTCGATGTCGCGCAGGTTCAACAGGCCGCCACTGCGGATCGGCAGCGCATTGGCGATGGCCGGATGCCGCCCATCCGCCTCGGTGAACACCGCCTCGCGGAATCGCCCGGGCACCACCGACAGTGTCAGCGTGCCGGTATTCAGATCCTGCGGTGCCGACAGCACGCGGGTGGTGACATAGCCACGCGCGATGATCGCGTTCTGCACGCGCTTCATCACCACGTTGATGCCTTCAGTGCCCAGGCAGCGGCCGCTGGCGGGATCTTCGCGCGGATCGGCTGCGGCCAATGCCCACTGGAAGTCCTTGGCACCCTCGCCGTCCAGCACGATGCGATCAATACGAACGCAGGGCTGCTCCTGCGTCGGCAGGCGCTCCCCCTGTTCACCCTGGCTGCTCTCCAGGCGTACATCGGGCCGGCTTTCCTGCTGCTCGCGCAGCACGCGTTCTCGTTCCTGCTGGCGCAGCAGCTCCTGCGCGCCCGGGTCACCCACCTGCTGGGCAGCGACACTGAAGGCCATGCCCAGAAGCACCAACCCTCCACCACTGCGGCGCGCACCGCGCACAGACATCTTCCTTGCTTGCACAATCAATTCCACGCGTTGATGCCACGCGTCAGCGGTCCTGCTCCCGGAAAGGAGAAGGGCCAACCCAATGGCTTGAATCGAGGTTCGCCGGGGGTATGCAACGGCATGCCACCGCGCCCGACGCGAAGTGGCGCATAGGCTATCGGCCGCCCGAAGGATTTCTATAGGAAAATTTTCAAATGCCCAGGACTACGGGACAGAACACCGCAGGCAGAGATCCAGAGTATGCGTACGCACGCGCCACGTCGCAAAGCAACGGCGTTCAGCACAACGCCTTTCGCCGGCCCACGCTACAGTCGGCGCATGACCGTATTCCTGCAGATCGATGGCACCGCCATTGTTGATATCCCCAGCCTCTATGCGGAGATCAACCGGGTATTCATGGCCGGCGAAGCCTGGCAGCTCGGGCCCAGTCTCGATGGGCTGGACGATCTGCTGTACGGCGGTTATGGCGCGCTGGCCGGGCACGAAACCGCCACGCTGGTCTGGTGCGACATCGACCGCAGCCGACAGGCACTGGGATTGGAGGCCACGCGCGCGTGGCTGGAAGACAAGCTGCGGCAGCCGGGTACGTTCAATGCCGAAACCATCGGCCGCCAGCTGGACGCCCTGCAACGTGGCGAGGGGCAGACCTACTTCGACATCGTGATGGAGATCTTCGCCAGCCACCCGGACATCACCCTGGTACAGGCCTGAGGCTGCCACGCCTGCTGCCGACGCCCATCAAGGAACGTGGCAACAGGTACCACATGCACAGCAGGAGCTTGCACCACAGCACTTGAGCGACTGTCCGCTGCCATCCTGGCACTTCGCTGCACAACATCCCTTATCGCGAGCGGTTGCCATTGGCGAGGCGATGGCACAGGCAGTCGCCCTGCCATCTCCTTCCGAGGGCGACGCCTCCGCCGAATAGTCCAGCACCTGGACGTCGACCTGTCCCCCGCCCAGCCCACGCTTGCGGACACCCAGCGGCCGCCCCTCCAGTGCCGCCGCCTGCACCATCGCCGGAGAGATCGTCAATGCGCCCTCCTGCAGCAGCGTCCCGTCCTGCCACAA
This sequence comes from Stenotrophomonas sp. 2694, assembly GCF_040548715.1. Classification (NCBI taxonomy): domain Bacteria; kingdom Pseudomonadati; phylum Pseudomonadota; class Gammaproteobacteria; order Lysobacterales; family Lysobacteraceae; genus Stenotrophomonas; species Stenotrophomonas sp. 2694. The sequence continues at coordinate 250,825 of NZ_JBEPSG010000002.1, read as the reverse complement.
GCTCCACTGCAGGTCTGCACCCGCTTCGCCGGCGATGGCCTCCGCTTCGGCAATGTCGACCACCAGGCTGTAGCGTTGCCCATGCCTGCCCTCCAGCGCGACGGTCGCCGTGCGCCCCTGCCGCACGCTCAGCCGGGGCGAGAACGCGGGGACCCCGTCGTGCAGCACCCGCAACGCAAGGTGGTGCAGGTCATTCGAAGGCGCCGCCTCTGCCGCCAGGGAAAGACCCGCGGTGCAGGCCAGAAATATCGCAAGCAACACCCGAAGGAACATGCATGACTCCGTTTGACCGCTCGATTGCGGCGATCCACCCTCCGCCGGACATCCCTCCGAAAGCTGTGACCCATAACGCGGATTCACCCAGCACCAGCAGGCTGGCGCCGGCAACGACCTTTTCACTCGCAATTGCCCATCGCCCGAGCCTCCCGCACAACCATTGAAAGTCGCACGCGCCACCGCAGCTGTTCACCTGCGACACGTGCCACGCCCCCGGCAAAAGCGTCCCCCCTGCCGCGACCAGTTACCATGGACAACCCTGTACCGGCTCCGCCCCGCTGCCCTCCGGCGCGAGCGGACGCCCCTGATCCACGAGTCCCATGTCCAAAGACAAGTCCGCCGAACACACCCCGCTGATGAAGCAGTTCTTCGCAGCCAAGTCCGACTATCCGGACCTGCTGCTGTTCTTCCGCATGGGCGACTTCTACGAGCTGTTCTACGACGACGCGCGCAAGGCCGCGCGCCTGCTCGACATCACCCTGACCCAGCGCGGCAGCTCCGGTGGTGCACCGATTCCGATGGCCGGCGTGCCGGTGCACGCCTACGAGGGCTACCTGGCACGACTGGTCGCGCTGGGCGAATCGGTGGCGATCTGCGAACAGATCGGCGACCCGGCACTGGCCAAGGGCCTGGTCGAACGCAAGGTGGTGCGCATCGTCACCCCCGGCACGGTCACCGACGAAGCGCTGCTGGACGAGCGTCGCGACACCCTGCTGATGGCCCTGTCGCGCAACAAGAACGGCTATGGCCTGGCCTGGGCCGACCTGGCCGGCGGCCGTTTCCTGGTCAACGAGGTGGACACCGATGACGCGCTGGAAGCCGAACTCGCGCGTTTGGAGCCGGCCGAACTGCTGGTGCCGGATGAGGAGAACTGGCCGGAGTTCCTGCGCCAGCGCAGCGGCGTGCGTCGCCGCGCGCCATGGCTGTTCGACGCCGACAGTGGCCGCCGCCAGCTGCTGAACTTCTTCAAGCTGCATGACCTGAGCGGCTTCGGCATCGACGACAAGCCGCGCGCAACGGCCGCTGCCGGCGCCCTGCTCGGCTATGTCGAGGAAACCCAGAAGCAGCGCCTGCCGCACCTGACCTCCATCTCGATGGAAACCGCCGGCGAAGCGATCGCGATGAACGCGGCAACGCGGCGCCATCTGGAGCTGGACACCCGTGTCGACGGCGATACCCGCAATACCCTGCTCGGCGTGCTCGACAGCACGGTGACGCCGATGGGCGGCCGCCTGCTGCGCCGCTGGCTGCATCGGCCGCTGCGCCTGCGCGAGGTGCTGGTGCAGCGCCACCACGCGGTGGAAACACTGATCGACCGTGGCGCGGACGCAGATATCCGCGAACAGTTCCGCCGCCTCGGCGACCTTGAACGCATCCTCACCCGCGTTGCCCTGCGCTCGGCACGGCCGCGCGACTTCTCCACCCTGCGCGATGGCCTCGGCCTGCTGCCGGCCGTACGCGAGGTGCTGGCACCGCTGGATTCACCGCGCCTGCAGACCCTGCACGCCGCGCTCGGCGAACACGACGAATGCGCCCACCTGCTGGCCAGCGCGATCGCCGACATGCCGCCGCTCAAGCTCAGCGATGGTGGCGTGCTGGCCGATGGCTTCGACGCCGAGCTGGATGAGCTGCGCCGCCTGTCGACCCACGCCGACCAGTTCCTGGTCGACCTGGAACAGCGCGAGCGCGAGAGCAGCGGCATCGCCACCTTGAAGGTCGGCTACAACCGTGTGCACGGCTACTACATCGAAATCAGCAAGGGCCAGTCCGACCGTGCGCCGGTGCACTACACCCGCCGGCAGACACTGACCAACGCCGAGCGCTACATCACCGAAGAACTGAAGGCGTTCGAAGACAAGGTGCTGTCCGCCCGCGACCGTTCGCTGTCGCGCGAAAAGTACCTGTACGAGCAGCTGCTGGACACGCTGGGCACCCAGCTGGAGCCGCTCAAGCAGTGTGCTGCCGCACTCAGCGAACTGGACGTGCTGGCCGCCTTCGCCGAACGTGCGCAGGCGCTGGACTGGGCGCGCCCGGAGCTGCAGGCCGAGCCGTGCCTGAAGATCGAGCGCGGCCGCCATCCGGTGGTGGAAGCGGTGCGTGACCAGCCGTTCGAGCCCAACGACCTGGACCTGCACCCGGACCGTCGCATGCTGGTCATCACCGGCCCGAACATGGGCGGTAAATCGACCTACATGCGGCAGAACGCGCTGATCGTGCTGCTGGCCCACATCGGCAGCTTCGTGCCGGCCAGCCGTGCGCTGATCGGCCCGATCGACCGCATCCTGACCCGCATTGGCGCAGGCGATGACCTTGCCCGCGGGCAGTCGACCTTCATGGTCGAGATGGCCGAAACCAGCTACATCCTGCATCACGCCACCGCGCATTCGCTGGTGCTGATGGACGAGATCGGCCGCGGCACGTCCACCTACGACGGCCTGGCCCTGGCCGACGCGGTAGCGCGCCACCTCGCCTACGAAAACCGCTGTTACACGCTGTTTGCGACCCATTACTTCGAACTGACCGCGTTGGCCGACGAACAGCACGAGGGCGGCCGCAGCGGCATCGCCAACGTGCATCTGGATGCCGTCGAGCACGGCGAAGCACTGGTGTTCATGCATGCAGTGAAGGACGGTCCGGCCAACCGCAGCTTCGGCCTGCAGGTGGCTGCCCTGGCCGGTCTGCCGCGTGCCACCGTGGCACAGGCGCGCCGACGCCTGGCCGAACTGGAACAGCGCGGCGGCGAAAGCCATGCCGCCGAACTCGCCCCGCAGGCGCTGGATGCCCCGCAGCAGTTCGGGCTGTTTGCCGCTCCGCCGAACAAGGCGCAGGAGGCGCTGGCCGCGATCGACCCGGACGAGCTGACCCCGAAGCAGGCACTGGAAGCGCTGTACCGGTTGAAGGCGCTGCTGTAAGGCAGGCCGCAGGTTCCGCCGGCCCTGCCCGGCGGACGCCCGCCATGAAGCCTTCGCATTGCCGTCGTGTACACGGCGTTATGCTCGGGCGGTTCGTCCTTCACAGACCGGAGACCGCCATGAACACCGAATCCCTTGCTGCATCCCTCTTCCAGCAGCTGCAGCAGGGCCAAGGCCTGCAGCAGGTCTCGCAGCAGCTCGGCCTGGACAGCAGCCAGGCTACCCAGGCCGTCGGCAGCGCGCTGCCGCTGCTGCTCGGCGCGATGGGCCAGAACGCCAGCGAGCCGCAGGGTGCGCAGTCCCTGCTCAATGCCCTGCAGCGCGACCACCTTGGTTCGGGAGGCGGTGGCGGTGCTGGCGGCGGTTTCGACATCGGCAGCATCCTCGGCGCGGTGATGGGCGGTGGCGGCGGCAACGCCACCAACGGTGCCGGCATCCTCGGCCACGTGTTCGGTGGGCAGACCTCGCAGGCGGCCGAAGTGCTGGGCCAGAAGACCGGCCTGGACAGCGGCAGGTCCAGCCAGCTGCTGGCGATCCTGGCCCCCATCGTCATGTCGTTCCTGGCCCAGCGGTTTGCCCAGAGCGGCAACGCCGGCCAGCTCAGCCAGGCCCTGGGCCAGGAAGCACAGCAATCCGGCGGCGGCATCGGCAGCCTGCTCGGCGGTGCGCTCGATCAGGACGGCGATGGCCAGTTCGGCGCCAGCGATCTGTTCAAGCTCGGCGCGGGCCTGCTCAAGCGCTGATCGCGCACAACGATGCAAGCGCCGCCTGCCATAGGCAGCCACTATCGCATCGGTTGAATCAATCGAATTTACCCATCATTAGGCGATGCCTATGGTGGGTAAGCGATCTGATTCCCTCATTCGCCAGCCCACAGGTAGAGACCCATGAAAAGCGAAGCGAAGTGCCCGTTCAACCATGCCGTCGTCGGTGATGCGACGACCAACCGCGACTGGTGGCCGAACCAGCTGCGCGTGGATCTGCTCAACCAGCACTCCACGCGCTCCAATCCCCTTGATGCGGGCTTCGACTACGCCAAGGCCTTCAATGGGCTGGACTACAGCGCCCTGAAGGCCGACCTGAAGGCGTTGATGACCGACTCGCAGGACTGGTGGCCAGCCGACTTCGGCCACTACGGCGGCCTGTTCATCCGCATGGCCTGGCACAGCGCCGGCACCTACCGCATCGATGACGGCCGTGGTGGTGGTGGCCGCGGCCAGCAGCGCTTCGCTCCGCTCAACAGCTGGCCCGACAACGTCAGCCTGGACAAGGCGCGACGCCTGCTGTGGCCGATCAAGCAGAAATATGGCCAGGCCATTTCCTGGGCCGACCTGCTGATCCTGACCGGCAACGTCGCGCTGGAGTCGATGGGCTTCAAGACGCTCGGCTTTGCCGGCGGCCGTCCCGATACCTGGGAGCCGGACCAGGACGTGTACTGGGGCCGCGAGACCACCTGGCTCGGCGGCGACGTGCGCTACAAGCACGGCTCGGAGGGCGTGCAGGAGGAGCACGGCGTGCTGGTGTCCGATGACGACGCTGATGGCGATGTGCACTCGCGCAAACTGGAAAACCCGCTGGCCGCGGTACAGATGGGCTTGATCTATGTGAACCCGGAAGGCCCGGATGGCAATCCCGATCCGGTGCTGGCCGCGCATGACATCCGCGACACCTTCGGCCGCATGGCAATGGACGATGAGGAAACCGTCGCCCTGATCGCCGGTGGCCACAGCTTCGGCAAGACCCATGGTGCCGGCCCGGCCGACAACGTCGGCAAGGAACCGGAAGCAGCGGGCCTGGAAAGCCAGGGCCTGGGCTGGGCCAACAGCTTCGGCAGTGGCAAGGGCGGCGACACCATCACCAGCGGCCTGGAAGTCACCTGGACCCGCACCCCCGCGCAGTGGAGCCACGACTTCTTCGAGATCCTGTTCGGCAACGAATGGGAGCTGAGCAAGAGCCCGGCCGGCGCGCACCAGTGGGTCGCCAAGAATGCGGACGCAGTGATTCCCGATGCGCACGATCCATCGAAAAAGCACCGCCCGACCATGCTGACCACCGACCTGTCGCTGCGCATGGACCCGGCCTACGAAAAGATCTCGCGGAAATTCCTTGCTGATCCGCAGGCCTTCGCCGATGCCTTCGCCCGCGCCTGGTTCAAGCTGACCCATCGCGACATGGGCCCACGTGCGCGCTATCTCGGCCCGGAGATTCCGGCCGAGGAATTCATCTGGCAGGACCCAGTGCCGGAAGCCAAGCACCCGTTGATCGACGCCAAGGACATCGCCGCGCTGAAGCAGAAGATCGCAGCGACCGGCCTGAGCGTGGCCGAGCTGGTGTCCACGGCGTGGGCCTCGGCCTCGACCTTCCGCGGTTCGGACAAGCGCGGTGGCGCCAATGGTGCACGCGTGCGCCTGGCACCGCAGAAGGACTGGGCGGTGAACCAGCCGCAGCAGCTGGCCAAGGTGCTGGCCGCGCTGGAAAAGGTCCAGGCCGAGTTCAACGGCGCGGGCAGCAAGCAGGTGTCGCTGGCCGACCTGATCGTGCTGGCCGGTGGCGTCGGCATCGAGCAGGCAGCGAAGGCCGGCGGCCATGACCTGAGCGTGCCGTTCACTCCGGGCCGCACCGATGCCAGCCAGGAACAGACCGACGTCGAATCGTTCGCGGTGCTGGAACCGGCTGCCGATGGTTTCCGCAACTACCTCAAGGGCGCTTACAGCGTGCCGGGTGAGGCGCTGCTGATCGACAAGGCTCAGCTGCTGACCCTCACGGCACCGGAAATGACCGCCCTGGTCGGTGGCCTGCGCGTGCTCGGCGCCAATGCTGACAGCGGCAGGCACGGCGTGTTCACCAGCCGTCCCGGCACGCTGAGCAACGACTTCTTCGTCAACCTGCTGGACATGGGCACCACCTGGAAGGCGACCGGTCGCGAAAGCTATGAAGGCCGCGGCCGCAGCGATGGCGCTGCGCGCTGGACCGGCACCCGTACCGACCTGGTGTTCGGCTCCAACGCCGTGCTGCGCGCCCTGGCCGAGGTCTACGCCAGCGTCGATGGCGAGAAGAAGTTCGTGCAGGATTTCATCGCCGCCTGGACCCGGGTGATGGAACTGGATCGCTACGACCTGCACGGTTGACCGGATATGGTAGGTGCCAACCTTGGTTGGCACCTGGCACGGCGCCCACCAAGGTGGGCGACTACCAGACTCTGCTGCGGGGCCTTTACCCGGTTGATGCCGACCTTGGTCGGCACATGGCGCAACGCCCACCGAGGTGGGCGACTACCAGCGCCCGGGCGGCGCCGTCACAGGGCGTCGATATCACCCAGTGCGCGGATCAACCGGCGTGCGCGCTTGTCCGGCTTGTGCTCCGGTGCCTGGTAGCCATCACGCGCGGCAATGCGCAGCGCACGCTGTTCGGCGCGGCGGGCCTTGGAGACTTCGCTCTCGGCATACAACTGCTGCGCCACCGGCGCCGGACCGCGCTGGTCGCTCAGGCCCAGCACCTGGATCTCGAAGTGTTCTTCACCGCGATCGACCAGCAGCTGCTCTCCAACGCGTACTGCGCGCGAGGATTTCGGACGCTGCCCGGCCACGGATACCTTGCCGGTCTCGATCGCCTGTTTGGCCAGGCTGCGGGTCTTGAAGAAGCGGGCCGCCCACAACCAGATGTCCAGACGGACGCTGGGCGCCAACGGGGAAAGCTCGGACATCGGTGGGGACTACTCCGTTCGCTTGTTCAGGGGGCGCGGATTGTCGGGGTCGGTGCGGCAGCCGCTGCCCCCGATCAATGCCGGCGTGCCGGCCGCCAGGTCCTGGCGCTGGCTGCCGACCAGGCACTCGGGGCGGTCGGTCGGCCGCACCTGGGTATCGCCCAGCCGGTCACCCGACGAACATGCGGCCAGTGCCGCTGCGATCAAGGCCGCCACGATCATCCGCATCGCCTGTTGTGGTTGATGCATTGCCACATCCTGCAAACCGGCTTGATGCTAGTGTGCGCCTCCCGGGAATCGATCACCACTCCATGGCCAAAGCGCCGCTTGACCTGACCTCCGGCCCGATCGGCCGCAACCTGCTGCTGTTCGCGCTGCCGATCCTGGCAGGCAACATCGCGCAGTCGCTGAACGGCTCGGTGAATGCGGTATGGGTGGGGCGCTTCCTTGGCGAAGCGGCACTGACCGCGACCGCGAACGCCAACAACATCATGTTCTTCCTGATCGGTTCGGTGTTCGGCTTCGGCATGGCCTCGACCATCCTGATCGGCCAGGCCATCGGTGCGCGCGACATCGCCCAGGCACGACGCGTGGTCGGCACCAGCGCCACGTTCTTCATCGGCCTGTCGGTGATCATCGCCATCGCCGGCTGGTTCCTGGCCCACCCGCTGCTGGCGGCGATGGGCACGCCCGCCGCCTCGCTGCCGTTGGCCGAGGCCTATCTGCGCATCATCTTCCTGGCGATGCCAACGCTGTACGCCTTCGCCTTCCTCAGTGCGGCGCTGCGCGGTGCCGGCGATTCGCGCACGCCCTTCCGCTTCCTGCTGGTCTCGGTGGTGCTGGACATCGCCCTGAACCCGGTGCTGATCTTCGGCATGGGGCCGTTCCCGGAACTGGGCATCGCCGGCTCGGCCTGGGCCACGCTGGTGTCGCAGACGCTGTCGCTGGCAGGCCTGCTGCTGTACATGCGGCACAAGCGGCACACGCTGTGGCTGGGCCGCGCCGACATGCACCTGTTCAAGCTGGACATGACCATCCTGCGCGCGCTGGTGGTCAAGGGCGTGCCGATGGGCCTGCAGATGGTGCTGATCTCGCTGTCGGTGATCATGCTGATGACCATGGTCAACCAGTACGGCACTGACACCGGCGCAGCCTACGGTGCATCGCTGCAGCTGTGGAACTACGTGCAGATGCCGGCGATGGCGATCGGTGCGGCGTGTTCGTCGATGGCCGCGCAGAATGTCGGTGCGCAGCGCTGGGATCGCGTGCGCGGTACCGCACGCCAGGGCATCGCGTTCAACTTCCTGCTGACCGGCGCGTTGATCCTGCCGCTGGTGCTGCTGGACCAGTATTCGCTGGCCTTGTTCCTGCCGCAGGGCAGCGAGTCGCTGCAGATCGCGCGGCACCTGAACCACATCGTGATCGGTTCGTTCCTGTTCTTCGGCGTCAGCTTCGTGATCTCCGGCGTGGTGCGCTCCACCGGCGCGGTGCTGCCGCCGCTGCTGATCCTGGCCGCGTCGCTGTGGGGCGTGCGCGTGCCGTTCGCCGAATTCCTGCAGCCGTACTGGGGTGCCGATGCGATCTGGTGGAGTTTCCCGGCCGGTTCGCTGGTGTCGATGCTGCTGTCGCTGGCGTATTACCGCTGGGGTGGCTGGCGCAAGGCGAAGATGATCAGTACACCGGTGCATGCCGAAGAACTCGCCACGCCCTCGGAGATTCCCGCCTGTCCGCCTTCGCCGGTGGCCGACCCGGATGTGGCGCTGGAAACCATTCCACCGCGTTGAACATGCACCGGTAGTGCCGGCCGCTGGCCGGCAACCGCGCGATACCTGGGAAGTCCATGGGATTGCCGGCCAGCGGCCGGCACTACCGCTTTTTCTTTTCCGCGTTGTGCCTGGCGGCGGCGCGCAGCAGTGCTTTCAGCGCCGCGCCGTTGGGCATGCCGCCTTCGTGGATGTCGATCGCGCGGCGTGTGCCGCCTTCCAGGCTGGCATTGAACAGACGCTTCGGGTCCGGCAACGCGGCGCCGTGGGCGAAGGTCAGCTTCACCGCCTGCTTGTAGGTTTCGCCGGTGCACAGGATGCCGTTGTGCTCCCACACCGGTGTGCCGCGCCATTTCCAGGTTTCCTCCACGTCCGGCAGCACCTCGTGGATCAGCGCGCGCACGCGGGCGAGGATGTCGCCGCGCCAATCAGCGAGCTCGGCGATGCGGGCGTCAATCAGGGCGGCAGCGGGGAGAGCGGCATCTGCGGGATCGGACTTCTGCGTGGCCATCGCGTGGTCTCGTTCGGGGAAAGAACCTGGGGGATTACATGCGTTCGCCAGGCAGCTGGCTGGCCTGCCGCACCCAGTCGAGGAACCGCGCCTCGTCCAGCGGCTCGTCCTCAAGGATGTGCAGGTAGCGCGTGTCGGCGCTCTTGGACGGTTCAGGCGGAACAGGCTGCAACAGCGCGCCGCGAAAGAACGCGACCTTGATGTAGCGGGCGAAGCAATGGAAGCTGAGGAACCAGCCCTCGCCGGCAGCAACGCCGTACATCGGCGAGTTCCATTTCACTGCCTTGTGCACACCGGGCACGGCCTGTTCGATCAGGGCGTCCAGACGCTCACCAACGGCCCGTTTCCAGTCCGGCATGGCAGCGATATAAGCCTGCACGGGCGCATCGCCCTCACCCTTGGCGATCTGCGGGTTACCGCCGGACAGCAGCTTCGGCGCGGCACTGCTGGCAGGTCGCTTGGCGGGCATCGCAGGGGCCATGAGGGGTGAAGGCCCGAGCGTACGCCGCCGCCCGGCAGCGGTCACGGCGCACTGCGCCATGGTCTCAGAGGCTGCTGCGGAACTGCCGCCAGGTGGGCAGCTTGCGGGCCCCGCGCAGGAACCACATCAGGGTGGCCATCACCAGGCCGAACATCACGCCTGCCGCCACCCCGGCAAGCAACAGCAGTTCCAGTGCCGGGGCCCTGCCCTGCCACAACAGCAGCCACATCAGTACCGTCCAGAACACGCCAAACAGCAAGCCCTGCAGCAGCGTATTGGTCAGGAAACCGGCCAGTATCGGCGGCGGAAGCGCGACACCCAGCCGCCACAGCATGCGGTGCAGCAAGGGGGCCGCTTCCCTCCGTGGCACCCCGGAACGGTCCAGGAAGCGCAGCGCCACCTGGATGTCCGCCGGGTATCGATGGTCGGTCTCATCCATCCACTGAAACTAACGAGGCGGCACCACAAACGCAAACGGCCGCCCGAAGGCGGCCGTCGCGGCAACAACCGAAGTTGTTTATCAGCCCTTGGTTGCCAGGCGGGCAGCCTTGGCGGCAGCAGCAGCAGCCAGATCTTCCTTGATGCGGGCAGCCTTGCCTTCCAGGCCACGCAGGTAGTACAGCTTGCCTGCGCGGACCTTACCACGGCGCTTCACTTCGACCGAGTCGATGATGGCGCTGTGGGTCTGGAACACGCGCTCGACGCCGTAGCCGTGCGAGATCTTGCGCACGGTGAACGAGGAGTTCAGGCCGCCGTTCTTGGTCGCGATGACAACGCCTTCATAGGCCTGCACGCGCTCGCGGGTACCTTCCTTCACCTTCACGTTGACGACAATGGTGTCGCCCTGGCTGAACTGCGGCAGTTCGCGGGTGATCTGGGCGGATTCGAATTCCGCGACGATGGACTTGTTCAGCTTGCTCATGGGTTACACCGATTCATTGTTCGGGTGGGCGTGTCATTCGACAGCGTGGGCTCATGCAGTCACCGGACTGTGCTGCACGTTTGTTTTGGGTACTGCGCACCGGCCGGGGCCGGCGTAATTGGCCATGATAGCCGATAAAGCAGGGCTGGCGCTAGACCTTGCCCTTTTCCGCCGGGACCTGGCGGGCCAGGGCCAGCAGCTTGCGGTCGGCCTTGCCCAGCGCCTGTTCATCCAGCAGGTCCGGGCGCCGCTGTGCTGTACGGATCAACGACTGCTGCCGGCGCCAGGCGGCGATGGCGGCATGGTTGCCCGAGCGCAGCACGTCCGGCACGTCCCCCAGCGGATGCTGGGCCGGCTGGCTGTAATGCGGGCAGTCGAGCAGGCCGAGGTCGCCCTCGAAACTGTCCTGCGCCGCGGATTCGGCGTCATTCAAGGCGCCTTCCTGCAGCCGGGCCACCGCGTCGATGATGACCGCCGCCCCCAGCTCGCCGCCGGACAGCACATAGTCGCCGAGGGAAATCTCCTCATCGACATTGGCGGCCAGGAAGCGCTCGTCGATGCCTTCATAGCGGCCGCAGAGCAGGACCATGCGCGGCAATGCCGCCAGTTCCCGCACCTTGGCCTGGGTCAACGGCGCGCCCTGCGGGCTGAGATGGATCACCCGCGCAGGCGTCGGATCGGCCTCACGGATCGCCTGCAGGCACGCCTGCAGCGGCTCGATCAGCATCACCATGCCCGGGCCACCGCCGAACGGACGATCGTCCACCCGGCGGTAGTTGCCCTCGGCGTAATCACGGGGATTCCAGCCATGCAGGCTGAACAATCCCTTTTCCTGCGCACGGCCGACCACACCCAGCCCAGCGGACTGGGCGAGGAAATCGGGGAACAGGGTGATGACGTCGAAACGCATGCTCACACTCAGAACTCGGGGTCCCAGTCGACCACGACCAGATTGGCCTCGAAGTCGACGGATTTGACGAACTCCGGCACGACGAACGGAATCATCCGCTCGCGGTCACCGCGTACGACCACCACATCGTTGGCGCCGGTACTGAACAGGTGCGAGACCTGGCCGAGGGCAACGCCTTCGACGGTCTTCACATCCAGGCCCTCCAGATCGACCCAGTAATACTCGTCGGCATTGGGCGGCGGCAGCGCACTGCGGGCCACGAAGACCTCGGTGCCATGCATCGCCTCGACCGTGTCGCGATCCTCGATGCCCGGGAAACGGGCCACCAGGTGCTTGCCGGTATCCCGGCCACGGGCGCCTTCAAGCGTCGATTCCTGCCCGTTGGGGCTGCGCAGGATCCACGGTTGGTAACGGAAAATAGCGGAACGCGGCTCGGTCCAGGACTCGAGCTTTATTTCGCCGCGCACACCAAAAGCGCCGACAATCCTGCCAAGCAGGATGCGGCGCTCGTTATCTTTCATCTGCGTTCAATCAGATGGGCCGCACCAGGGCGCGGCCCGTCAGGATCAGGCCGCAGCGGCCTGGGACTTGCTCGCTTCCTTGATCAGGTTGCGAACTTTCTCGGTCGGCTGGGCGCCGTTCTTGACCCAATGGTCAACGCGGGCCAGGTCCAGCTCGATGCGCTTCTCGCCGCCCTGTGCAACCGGGTTGTAGAAGCCAACGCGCTCGATGTTGCGGCCGTCGCGGGCGCTGCGGACGTCGGTGACGATGATGTGGTAGAACGGACGCTTCTTGGCGCCGCCGCGGGTCAGTCGAATCTTGACCATGGTGGTTTTTTCCTATTGCCCAGTCGCCAGGATGGCGCGGTAAGCGGGCGATTATAGCGGCAGAGTCCGGCCGAGCCAACCCCGGGCGTCTACCCCGGGGTCAGATCCCTTTTACCGAGCAAAAGGGTTCTGACTCCAACGGTTCCATTCAGGAAAGCGACTGCCAGGGCACCCGGGCCAACACCGCCCTGCCCTGTTCGGCCAGGGCCTGCGAACCCGGCAGCACCTGACCGTCGATGGCGTCCAGCGCCCACACCCCACTGGCGTTGCAGGCGAAGGCGGCCTGCATGCCGGCCAGCTGCTCCAGCCGCAACGGCCGGGTCTGCTGTGGGCCCACCCAGGCCGCCTGCAGCAGCGCTTCAGCGGTTCCCCGCAGCGCAGGCGCCTGTGGCCAGATCAGGTGTTCGCCGTCATGCACGGCCAGGTTCCAGGTGGTGCCCTCGCTGATCTGCCCGTCGGCAGTGACGAACAGCGCATCGTCGACACCCGCTGCCAACGCGGCACGGCGCTGGGCGAACAGTCCAAACGTACCGACATGCTTGATCTGCGGCAGCTCTCGCTGCCATGTCGCGCTGCGTACGCGTTTCGGCGCGGTCAGCGCGACCGGCGCGGAGACGGCAACCAGTACATCCACCGGCACGCTTGCCAGTGGCTCACGGAAATCGAAACGGCGCGAGAACACGGTGACCCGCATCGATGCGTCGACCTGGCCGGCCTGTTGCAGCGCCTGCGCCATCCACGCCTGCACCTGCGCGATATCGAGCCCGCTGCCGAACAGTTCCTGCGTTGCCTTGGCCAGCCGCTGCAGATGCAGATCAAGACCCTGCACCGCGTTGCCGCGCACCTGCAACGAGGTGAAGTGGCCGTAGTTGGTCAGCGCCGGCAGCAGGTCTTCGGCCCGCGCCGTTGCGCCGTTGCAGGTCACCGTCATCGCAGCAGCGCCTGTGCCTGTTCCCACATGCCACGCAGCACGCCAGCGGCCGGCGCTGCCGGTGCCATCCATGCCGACTGCCCGGCCCAGGCCTGCATCGCAGCAAGCCGGTTTTCCTGCGTGGCCTGTTTGCGCATCGGTCCAGTCAGGCCACGCTGCACCGGGTACGGGCGCGGCGCGGGTGCGCCCTCGGCAGCAGCTGCACGCACGTAGGCAGTCGCCAGGCCGCGGCCAAGGCGCCCACTGAACGCGCGCGTCGGCCAGGTGTCTTCGGGTTCGCTGCGGGCCAATGCATCGGCCCATGCCGGCGCCACCGCTGCTTCGGGTGTGCGCAGGAAGGCCGTGCCGATCTGCACGGCGCTGGCCCCGAGCATCAAGGCAGCAGCAATGCCGCGACCGTCGCCGATTCCGCCCGCAGCGATCACCGGAATATCCAGGTTGTCCGCCAGCCGCGGCAGCAGTGCGAACAAGCCGACCAGCTGCTGCTCTGCACGCATCGGATCGAAGGCGCCGCGATGGCCGCCGGCTTCGGCGCCCTGCGCGACCACCGCGTCAGCACCCGCGTCCTGCGCAGCGCGCGCTTCGGCCAGCGTCGTAGCGCAGGCGATCCAGGCGATGCCCGCATCCTTCAACTGCTGCACATGACGCGGCGACAGCACGCCCATGATGGTCGAGGCCACCGCCGGCCGTGCCGCCAGCAGCGCACTGAACTGCTCCTCGAAATCGGCAGGCGCGGCATCCGCTGCGCTGGCCGCAACCTCCGGCCCCCACTGGCCCAGGAACGCACGCGTGGCGGCCTCGGCGGCCACATCGCGCACCGGCGCGGGATCGGGCAACCACAGGTTCACCTGCGCCGGCCCGCTGGACGCTGCACGGAAGTCCTGCATCCAGCGACCGATATCCGCCGCCGGCGACAACACGGCCCCCATCGCGCCCATGCTGCCGGCGTTGGCCAGCGCGGCGGAAAGCGGAACCGGACAGGCACCGGCCATCGGTGCCAGCAGGATCGGCAGCTGCAATGAAAAACGCCGACAGAAATCGTCGGCGCGTTCGAGAATCGGCGAAAGGCTCACGCGACGCACCTGTGGGAGGAGTCGCTGCCAGCATACGCCAGACACTGTGGACGGGAGCGTCGCCGCGGGCGATCCGCTCCCGCCCGGCTCAGCGTGCAGACACCGCGTAGGTGCGGACCAGCTGGCTGTCCATTTCTTCGTTGAACTTGAACGTCACGTAGCGCGCGTCATCAGCGGCGAACTCTTCCTCGGCGCTGGCGCGACCGATCTCGGTGCCCTCGGCATCCAGCGCACGCGCCACCAGCTTGCCCTTGAACGCCTTGTCGGCCACCACGTACACCGCCGCGTCCTTGGAGCCCATGCCACGGCTCTTGCCGAGGGTGACGGTGAGGCCCTGCGCGACCAGGCCCGGATCGGCCTGCAGCGTCACGTTCATGCGCTTGTCCACGCCCTCGCCCAGCCCGGCGACGAAATCGGCAGCGGTACCACTGATGGCACTACCGGCCTTCTGCGACACGGAGGTGTCGTCCTTGCAGGCAACCAGGCCCAGGGCCAGCGCCATCACCACGATCGACTTGTTCATGCACATTCCTTTGATTGATTCCGCGGGTTGTTCAAGCGTCCGATACAGCGCGCGCTCAGCGGAACGGCATGCCACGGCCGCCCATGGCGCCCATCATGCCCTTCATGCTGCGCATCATGCCCTTCATGCCGCCACCGGCCATCTTGCTCATCATCTTTTCCATCTGCATGTACTGCTTCATGAGCTTGTTGACGTCGGCCGGGGTCACGCCCGAGCCCTTGGCGATGCGGGCGCGACGCGAGCCATTGAGCAGGTTCGGGTTGCGCCGTTCCTTCTTGGTCATCGAGCCGATGATGGCGATCATGCGCGGCACTTCCTTGCCTTGGCTGACCTGCTGCTTGAGGTGCTCGGGAATCTGGCCCAGGCCCGGCAGCTTGTCCATCAGGCCGCCGATGCCGCCCATGTTCTGCATCTGCTCGAGCTGGTCGCGCATGTCGTTCAGATCGAACTTCTTGCCCTTGGCGACCTTCTCGGCCAGCTTCTGCGCCTTGTCCTTGTCGACCTGCTGCTCGACCTGCTCGACCAGCGACAGCACGTCGCCCATGTCGAGGATGCGGCTGGCGATACGGTCCGGGTGGAACACGTCCAGGCCTTCCGGCTTTTCGCTGACACCGACGAACTTGATCGGCTTGCCGGTGATGTAGCGCACGCTCAGCGCGGCGCCGCCACGGGCGTCACCGTCGGTCTTGGTCAGGACCACGCCGGTCAGCGGCAGCGCATCACCGAAGGCCTTGGCGGTATTGGCCGCGTCCTGGCCGGTCATGGCATCGACCACGAACAGCGTTTCAGCCGGGTTGACCGCAGCGTGCAGGGCCTTGATCTCGGCCATCATCGCTTCGTCGATGGCCAGGCGGCCGGCGGTATCGACCAGCAGCACGTCGACGAACGACTTGCGCGCGTCATCGATGGCGGCGCGGACGATGGCCTCCGGCTTCTGCTCGGCGCTGGACGGGAAGAACAGCACGCCCACCTGGTCGGCCAGCGTCTTCAGCTGCTCGATCGCCGCCGGACGGTAGACGTCCGCCGAGACCACCATCACCTTCTTCTTGCGCTTTTCCTTCAGGTGCTTGGCCAGCTTGCCGACCGTGGTGGTCTTGCCGGCGCCCTGCAGGCCCGCCATCAGGATGATGGCCGGCGCGGGAACGTTGAGGTTCAGGTCGCTGGCTTCGGCGCCCATCACCGCGGTCAGCTCGTCGCGCACGACCTTGATCAGGGCCTGGCCCGGGGTCAGCGACTTCAGCACTTCCTGGCCGACCGCACGCACCTTGATGCGTTCGATCAGGGCCTGCACCACCGGCAGCGCGACGTCGGCTTCAAGCAGCGCGATGCGGACCTCGCGGGTCGCCTCGCGGATGTTCTCTTCGGTCAGGCGGCCACGGCCGCGCAGGCGCTCGATGGTGCCGGAAAGGCGCTGGGTCAGGGACTCGAACATGCGGCGCAACCTGTCTGAAAGCGGGGGACAATAAGGCCCACAGTATAACGGGTCCATCGCGCTCCCCGGACTGCGACGCCACGCCCGTCGCCAGCACCGCGGGGGTATGCGAAACTTCAACGATGACAATCGTTCTCATCGCCGTCCTGCTCTACCTGGCCGCCAGCGCCCTGCTGGTGCGCGCCCTTGGTCGCAACGACGGGGTGACCTCGCCCGCCTGGCTGTGGCCTGCGCTGCCGGCGATGCTGCTGCATGGCGGTTACCACGTGCTGGTGGCGATGCGCACGACCGGCGGCCCGGACATGCACTTCTTCGCCGCGTTGTCGCTGGTCGGCCTGGGAATGGCCTGGCTGACCTCGCTGGTGGGCGCGCGCGGGCGCATGTCCACCCTGGGCGTAGTGGTGTTCCCGCTGGCCGCGCTGCTGCTGGTGGTCTACCACGGCTATGGCCATGAACCGAGCAAGGTGCTGGGCTGGCGCCTGGCCAGCCACGCCTGGCTGGCACTGCTGGCCTACGCCACGCTGAGCATCGCCGCGCTGCTGGCGATCATGCTGTGGCTGCAGGAGCGTGCGCTGCGGCGCCGTGAATTCCGTCCGTGGCTGCGTGCGCTGCCGCCGATGGCCGATCTGGAATCGCTGCTGTTCAGGGTGATCACCGTCGGCTTCGCCCTGCTGACCCTGACCCTGGTTACCGGCGTGCTGTTCGTCGACGACCTGCTGGCGCAGAAGCTGGTGCACAAGACGGTGCTGAGCGTGCTGTCGTGGATCGTGTTCGGCGTGCTGCTGATCGGCCGCCGCCGCTATGGCTGGCGCGGCACGAAGGCCGTGCATTGGACGCTGACGGCGATGCTGTTGCTGCTGCTGGCGTTCTTCGGCAGCCAATTCGTGATCGAGCTGGTGTTCGGGCATTCGCGCTAGAGGCGTGCCGACCAACGGTCGGCACCCACCCCAACATCACCTGGTCGTGCCGGCCGCCGGCCGACAATGGGAGCGCGGTAGATCCACGCCATGCGTGGATGCCCCGGATGCTCAGGGCAGCGGTTGGGCCAGGATCCTGCGCACCGAGCGACCGCTGTTGGTGAGGATGTCGTCGACCTGCCAGCAGCCCTCCCCTTTGCGCACCATCGGCACGCGGGTCACGTAGGCCTTGCCCCAGACCGGATAGCGCATTTCGACCTGGCCGGCCGTGGCCGAGGCCTGCTTCCAGCTGTAGCGCACCGGGCTGTCGATCTCCCCGTCCTGCGCGTCCAGCCACGGATCGGAATCGAGCGTGCAGATGCCCTCTTCGCGCACCTGGCAGGCACGCTCGCCGTGCAGCGCCTTGGCAAACGCCGCACTGGCCAGTGCCTGCGGCGGCTCCAGCAGGTCGCCCTTGCCGGTGGTCGCTTCGAAGAAGGCCCGCGCCACGTCAGCCGGTTGCTGGCAGGCCGGCGCGGCCTGCACGGTGGGGGCCAGCAGCAGGCCGATGATCACCCACATCCCTGTCTTCCGCATGTTCCAATTCCCTGGTGGTAGTGCCGGCCGCTGGCCGGCAACGCGTGATTCCATGGGGTTGCCGGCCAGCGGCTGGCACCCCCGATATCGGCGGATTACAACCCGTACCGTTCGATCGCGTCCAGATGCGGCTGGCGGTCCTGGTCGCAGGCCTCGGCCAGGCGCAGCCAGCAGTGTGGATGTGCCCAATCCGCCGTGGCCTGCTGCAGGAAGCGGTGCAGCGCCAGCGGCGCATGGTCCTGCGGCTGGGCGACGGTGAACAACAGGCCCGGCAACGTCCCGTCTTCCGCATCCGGATCGGTCACGGTGTAGTCCGCACGGCTGTGCGACCACACCTTCCAGCCCTGTCCCTCGGCTGCCTCCACGAAAGCGTTCCATGCCTCCTCGCCCGGGTGCGCGCCGTCGACCAGCCAGCTGCGCGCGAAACCACCCCGCTCCAGCACATGCACCTGCGCATAGGTCGGAATGAAGTGCTCGCGCTCCGCTTCGTCCTCTGGTGCGGGGTGTACCAGGCCGGCGTCGAACACCACCCAGTCCCCCACCTGCTGCGCGCGGTTGGCCGGTGCGTTCTCGACGATGCGCGCGGTCACCGGGCCGCTGCGGCGGGCGTAGTACTCCATCGGCTCGCCGCCTTCTTCGCTGCGGATGATCACCCAGCCCCAGGGCTCTTCGACCACACCCTGCTGGCTGGACAGTTCCATGCCGATTGCTGCCGCCGAGCGGCGCACCGCATCCCAGTCGCGCGCCGCACTGGCCGCACTCATATGGTCCCAATGCGCGGCACTGGGCTCTTCCAGCAGTTCCACCAGCTGCGCATAGCAGGCCTGTGCTTCGCTGAAGCGGCCGGTCTCCATGTACATGCGGGCAAGCGTCCCGCGTGCGCCGTTCGAACCTGGCGACAACGCCAGCAATGCCTGCGCGGCCTGTTCCAGTGCAGGCCAGTCGGACGCGCGCCGTGCACGCTGCACCTCGCACCAGTGCGCGAACACCGGCACGCTGTCGCGGTAGGTCGCGGCCAGCCTGCGCAGGCCATCATCATCGCCCTGCTCGGCCAGCCAACGCATCAGCGTGTAGGCCGCCGCGCCGTCTTCCTGCGCGTGGCCGCGCACGAAGTCCCACAGCAGCGCCTGCGCTTCGCTCTTCGCGCCACAGGCATGCAGCGCCGAGGCGGCAACTTCGGCCAGCGCGCCGTCGTCCGGCCGCTCGGCGTGCGCCTGCAGCAGCCACTGCGCTTCGCGCTCGGGATCGCGCGACTGGTTCTGTTCGCCCTGCGCTTCCAGCCACGCCAGCAGCTCATCGGCAGGCACCGGCAGCGGCGCCATCTGCGGCAGCGCTTCGATGCGTGCCGCCAGACCGGCCACCAGCGCGGCCGCGCCACGGTCCTGGCGCAGCTGCGCCAGATGGGTGCGGGCCAGACCCAGCTGGCGCTGCGCCACCCAGCGTGCACCGCGCTGCAGGGCCAGCTCCAGGCTCAACGCGGCGATCTCGATCACCAGGCGATGCGCGCCGACAGCGGCGAAGTGTTCGATGATCGTGTTGAAGCGCGTTCCCAGATCCCAGGTGTTGCGGGCGGCATCACGGCTGCACAGTGTCGAAGCGGTATTGGCCCACAACCGCCAGTGATTCGGCGTCAGCTCGCTCCAGGGCACCAGCTGCTGCAGCGCCTCTTCATCGCGCCCCAGCTGGGCCAGTGCCCAGGCCTTGGACAGCCGGCGCGGCACCGTGCAGTTGGCAGGCTCGTATTCGCCCGCAGCGGCCACTTCGGCTTCGCGCTTCTCGATCAGCGCCAGCGCTTCCTGCGCACGGCCGCTGGCCAGCAGGATCTTGATCTGCATTTCAGGGAAGCTGTCGAACACTTCCTTGCCGCGCGCCTGGATCGCCGCCGCCTGCACCTGCAGGTAATCCAGCGCGTCCTGGCCGCGGCCGTCGTCCAGCAGCGCGTCGGCCTTCTCGCAGCTCAGGCACTGGAAGCAGGCCCAGCTCGGGTCGATGCGGCCCAGCGTCTCGTCGCAGACCTCGATGCGTTCGGGCACCCAGCCCGGACCATCGATGTTGCCGTAGCAGGCGGCAAGATCCTGGGTGACGCAGATCGACTGCGGGCAGTCCAGGGTATCGGCACGGTGTGCGCGCTCGAACAGCGCCACCGACTCGCCCAGCGCGCTTTCGCCTTCCACGCGGTTGCCGACGCGGTTGCGCAGCGCCCAATGGCCGACATAGACGTCGACCCAGGGGTTGTCCAGCGCCTTGCCCAGCGCGCGCGCTTCGGGCAGCAGTGCATCGACGCGGTCGACCTGCAGTTCACTGACTTCATCGGCAAGGCGGGTCAGCAGGTGGGCGTTCTGCGCCTGGCCTGCCTGGCGCAGGTCTTCCTGCAGTTTTTCGACCCAGTTCCAGATATCCATGGGGGTAATGCTCCTGTCTAGCGAAGGCTGGATGAGAGGGGATAGCGGTGCTCAGCGCAGCATCTGCTGCAGGGCACCGGCAATGTCGGTAAATGCACCATTGAGATCGGGGCCCGGCGTCGCCGCGCTCTGCTGCAGCGGCCGGCCCTGTGCGGACACGATGATCTTCAGCGAGCGCAGCAGGCGCGCTGCCGCCCCGGCCTGCGGGTGGCCCTCGCGCTGGGCCTGCAGCAACGCCTGCACCGCTGGATTGTCCAGGTTGAGGTACAGCCGCGACGGCGCACGCGCCTCGATGCGCGCGGTGAACTGGCGCGCCAGCCGCAGTGCCGCCATCGATACGCGCTTGTCGTTCTCGTCGTCTTCCAGGCGCTGCTTCAGTTCGGCCTCGCGGTCGGGCACCACCACCACCGGCAGCGCCTCGGGGCTGAACCGCGCCGGCAGCAGCTGTTCGCCGTCGCCCAGGTGTTCGCGCAGCCAGGCCAGCTGCGTATCGTCAAGGCTGTCGTCGGTGCGGAACAGTGCGCGGTTGCCCTGCTCGGTACCCAGTTCGACCAGGCGCAGGCCCTTGGCCTGGGCCCAGCGCCGCAGGAACGGCACCACCGCGTAGCGATGACCATGCGCGACCGGCACGCCCATCGCGCGGAACAGCATTTCCTCGAAGCCACCACCGTTGTCGAGGATCACATGCACTGCGCCGCGCGCCGGCAACGCGCTGGCCGGCAGGTCACCCTGCGAAGTCGGCACGCGCACGTGTTCCAGCAGCAGGTCGAACAGGCGCTCATCGCACAGCGCCGCGCCCAGCAGGGCTTCATTGTGGCGGCTGAGCACGCGGCGCCAGGCTTCGGGCTGCTGCCGGGCGACGTCGGCCAGGCCATCGATCAGCGCTTCCAGCAGGGCGTGCTGCACGGCGCGATAGTGGTCATCGCGCTGCAGGTCCTCGCGGCTGGCGGTCGGGGTCAGCTTCGACGATTCGATCACCCCGCCGATGAAACCGGCCCAAGGCGGCAGCAGGTCGCGCGCATCGTCGTCCAGCAGCATGCCGCGCACGAACACCGACAGGTTGCGGTTGTCGCTGGTGCCGTAGGTGGCACCGTCCTGCACCCAGAGCATGCCGACGGCGTCGCTGCTGCCATCGGGCTGCAGCGGCATCGTCACGATGGGCTCGAAATCGTGTTCGAAACGGGCCGCGAACTGCTGCGCCTGGCGGCGTGCCTGCACCGGATGCAGGGCGACGTCACCCTGCCCGCGCCACGGCGGCGGTTCGGGATTGATCGCGGCCGTCGCCGCACCGATGAAGATCGGCTCGGACAGCAGCGCGCAGTAGCGGCCCAGCACCTCGTGCAGGCGCGCTTCGTTGGCCAGCGGCAGGAAGTCCGGATGCAGCTCCAGCTCGACCTCGGTGCCGATCGCGCGCGCCGGCACTTCGCTGACGGTGTACTGCTCGGCGTTGCTGGACACGTACAGGTGGCCCAGCTGCGGCGCCTGGTACGAGGTGGTGCGCACGCTGACACGGCGCGCCAATACGAAGGCCGACAGGAAACCCAGGCCGAACATGCCGATCAGGCCTTCATCGTCCTCGCCGTCCTGGCGCAGGCCCCGGGTGTAGCCGACACCGACCGTGGCCAGGTAATCGTGGATTTCCTGCCGGGTCAGGCCGGCACCGGTATCGGTGATGCGCAGCACACCGGCGGCGACATCGACCTGCACGTCGATGCGCGACACACTCTGGATGCCGGGCTGCTCGATGCGGCGACGGATGATCGAATCGTGCGCGTTCTGCACAAGCTCGCGCAGCGCCACCATCGGCGTGGAATACAGGTGCTTGCCCAGCACCGTCATCAGTCCATTGAGATCGACCCCGGCGCGGCGGATTTCGGCGGCGGGGGTGCTGAACATCGGGTCCTGCATGTAAACGATTACTCCTTGCCACGGAAAGGCGCCAGGGGGCGCCTTCGTCGAGCCGGGAAAACTAGCACAGGCTGGCTGACCGCTGCTGTGCCGTCGGCTGCATCTGCAGGTCCGAGCACGGACCCGACCCCGGTCACGCCGCGTCGATGGCCTCGGACAGGCGTTCGACCGCGATCACTTCCATGCCCTTCACCGAGCCGCCCTTGGGGGCATTGGCCTTGGGCACGATGGCGCGCTTGAAACCGTGGGTCGCCGCCTCCCGCAGGCGGTCCTCGCCGTTGGGCACCGGCCGGATTTCACCGGACAGGCCGACTTCGCCGAACGCGATGGTCTTCTCGGCCAGCGGACGGTCCTGCAGCGAGGACAGCACCGCCAGCAGCACCGGCAGGTCGGCGGCGGTCTCCTGCACGCGGATGCCGCCGACCACGTTGACGAACACGTCCTGGTCGCCGACCAGCACGCCGCCATGCCGATGCAGCACCGCCAGCAGCATGGCCAGGCGGTTCTGCTCCAGCCCCACCGCCACGCGGCGCGGATTGGACAGCGGCGAGGCGTCGACCAGCGCCTGCACTTCCACCAGCAGCGGCCGGGTGCCCTCGCGGGTAACCATCACGCAGCTGCCCGGCTGGTGCGTGCTGGCACCGGAAAGGAAGATCGCCGACGGATTGGAGACCTCCTTCAGGCCCTTGTCGCCCATCGCGAACACGCCCAGCTCGTTGACCGCACCAAAGCGGTTCTTGAACGCGCGCAGCAGGCGGAAGCGGCTGCCACTCTCGCCCTCGAAATACAGCACGGCATCGACCATGTGCTCCAGCACGCGCGGGCCGGCGATGCCGCCTTCCTTGGTCACATGGCCGACCAGGAACACGGCGGTTCCGGTTTCCTTGGCGAAACGCACCAGCCGTGCGGCACTCTCGCGCACCTGGCTGACCGAACCGGGCGCGGCGGTCAGCGTCTCGGTCCAGAGGGTCTGTACCGAATCGGCCACGATCAGCCGCGGCCCACTCTTGGTGGCGTGCTGCAGGATGGATTCGACACCGGTCTCGGCCAGCGCGTTGACGCCCTCCAGCGGCAGCTCCAGCCGATGCGCGCGGCCGGCGACCTGGGCCAGTGATTCTTCACCGGTGACGTAGAGCACCGGCAGGACCGCAGCCATCTTCGCCACCGCCTGCAGCAGCAGGGTGGATTTGCCGATGCCCGGATCACCACCGACCAGCACCACCGCGCCCTCGACCAGGCCGCCGCCGAGCACGCGGTCGAATTCACCGATGCCAGTGCTGACCCGGTTGTGTTCGGTCTGCGCCACGTCCTTCAGTGCGGTGATCTTCGGCGGGTCGATCTTGCCCGCCCAGCCGGCACGGCGCGAGGCGGGCGCCTTGGCCGCCGCAGCGCTCTCAAGGACGATTTCCGACAGCGAGTTCCAGGCATTGCACTCGGTGCACTGGCCTTGCCACTTGCTGTATTCGGCGCCGCATTCATTGCAGACATACGCGGTGCGGGCTTTGGCCATCGGAGATTTCCTGCAGGGGCAACGAGCGTGGCAGGATAGCCGAGCCGGGTCGCAGCTGCTGCGACCACTCAAGTCCCACCCGTCGGTGCCGATAGCGGTGGCGGGCGTGCGCCTTGCGGGCGCCCCTCCCTCCTCCTCTGGATTCAACATGACTGGTAGTTACAGTCAGAGCCTGGTCGCCATCTCGTTGCTGGTGGCCATGCTGGCATCGTATACCGCGCTGGATATGGCCGGCCGCCTGGCCACGGCCCAGGGCCGGGTCGCCCGCTGGTGGCTGGCCGGCGGTGCCGCCGCGATGGGCCTGGGCATCTGGTCGATGCACTTCATCGCGATGCTGGCCTTCAAGCTGCCGGTTCCGGTCGGTTACGACCTGGCGATCACCCTGTATTCGCTGGCGGTGTCGATCGTCGCGTCGGCCTATGCGCTGTGGCTGGTGTCGCGCCCCAGCCTGCCGTTGCAGCGGCTGGCCGCGGGTGCGGTGCTGATGGGACTGGGTATCGCCGCCATGCACTACCTGGGCATGGCCGCCATGCGCATGCAGCCTGGTATCGATTACCACCCCGGCTGGTTTGCCGCGTCGATCGCAGTGGCCATCGCTGCCGCCGGTGCAGCGTTGTGGATTGCCTTCCGGCTGCGCGTGGAACAGCGCAACACGGTGCGCCTGCGGATGCTGGCGTCGCTGGTGATGGGCCTGGCCATCGTCGGCATGCACTACACCGGCATGGCCGCCGCGCGCTTCCCGCCAGGCAGCGTCTGCGGCGCCATCGGCAGCGGCGGCATCGATCCCCGCTGGCTGGCAGTGCTGGTGATCGTGACCACCCTGGCCACGCTCGGCATCGCCCTGGTGGCCTCGCTGTTCGACCGCCAGATGCGCGTGCGCACCGGCCTGCTGGCCGATTCCCTGGCACACGCCAACGACAAGCTGATCCAGGCCGCACTGCACGATCCGCTGACCCAGCTGCCGAACCGCATGCTGCTGCAGGATCGCATCGAGCAGGCCATCGAGAAGGCGCAACGCCGCCAGCAGTCGGTGGCGGTGATGTTCTGCGACCTGGATGGCTTCAAGGCCGTCAACGATGCCTATGGCCACCAGCTGGGTGACCGCCTGCTGGTCGCGGTGGCCCAGCGCCTGGGCGCGCAGCTGCGCCCGCAGGACACCCTCGCCCGCCTCG
Source organism: Stenotrophomonas sp. 2694 (assembly GCF_040548715.1). NCBI lineage: Bacteria > Pseudomonadati > Pseudomonadota > Gammaproteobacteria > Lysobacterales > Lysobacteraceae > Stenotrophomonas > Stenotrophomonas sp. 2694. The sequence continues at coordinate 226,076 of NZ_JBEPSG010000002.1, read as the reverse complement.
GCGGCGACGAGTTCGTGATCGTGCTGGCCATCGATGCACCTGATGATGCGGCGGTGGTCGCCGAGCGGGTGATCGCCGCGGCCGGTGAACCGTTCGTGCTGGACGCTGCCGAACTGCAGGTTACCGCCAGCCTGGGCATTGCCCTGTATCCGGACGATGCCAGCGACGAACGCGAGTTGATGGCACATGCCGATGCGGCGATGTACCACACCAAGGAAACCGGCCGGAACGGCTACACCTTCTTCATTCCCTCGATGCAGCTCAGTGCCAACCGCCAGCTGCGGCTGCTGCAGGACCTGCGCAAGGCGATCGCGCGCAACGAGCTGCTGCTGCACTACCAGCCGAAATTCCCGGCGGCCGATGCACCGGCCACCGGCGCCGAGGCGCTGCTGCGCTGGCAGCACCCGGAACTGGGCCTGCTGGCGCCGGACGTGTTCATTCCCATCGCCGAGCGCAGCGGCCTGATCCTGCCGATCGGCGACTGGGTGCTGGACCAGGCGTGCGCGCAGCTGCGCGCCTGGCATGACGGCGGACACAGCCATTGGACGATGGCGGTGAACCTGTCGCCGCTGCAGTTCGCCTCGCCGGCCCTGCTTGAAAGCGTGCGTTCGGTCCTGCAGCGGCATCGCATCGACCCGGCGCGGCTGACCCTGGAGATCACCGAAACCACGGCGATGAAGGATGTCGAGGCCAGCCTGGCGATCCTCAACGATCTGACCGCGATGGGCGTGCACATCGCCATCGATGATTTCGGTACCGGCTATTCCAGCCTGCTGTACCTCAAGCGCATGCCGGCCACCGAGCTGAAGATCGACCGGGCGTTCGTGCATGACCTTGAACGCAATGACGAAGATTCCGCCATCGTGTCCTCGATCATCGCGCTGGGCCGTACCCTGCAGCTGCAGGTGGTGGCCGAGGGCGTGGAGACCCAGGCCCAGCGCGATTACCTGAGCGAGCTGGGCTGCGACCAGCTGCAGGGTTACCACCTGGGGCGGCCGATGGAGGCCGAGGAATTCCTGCGCAAGGTGGGTTGAGAGGCAACTGCATCCACGCATGGCGTGGATCTACTGCTTCCTCCGGTGCATTGAACGGCAACCGCATCCACGCATGGCGTGGATCTACTGTGCGGGGACTTCGCGGTGACTGGTAGATCCACGCCATGCGTGGATGCGTTCCCCGCGATCGCGCAACAAACAAAAAGGCCGCCCGGGGGCGGCCTTTCTGCGTGGCAACGTCGCGAAGACGTCAGTGCATCATGTGCACGTTCATGTTGTGCATGACCCACAGGGTACCGACCACGATGATGCCGATCACCACCACGGTGAAGGCCGCAGCGTTGACGTTCCAGCGGCTCTCCGACGAGCGGTCCAGGTGCAGGAAGAACACCAGGTGGACCAGCATCTGCAGCACCGCGGTGATGGCGATCACCACACCGTTGACGGTGCGCGAGAAATCACCCGACATCACCATGTAGAACGGGATGACGGTCAGCACCACCGCCAGCACGAAGCCGATCAGGTACGACTTCACGGTGCCGTGGCTTTCGCCGCCGGCGGCGTGGTCGTGTGCATGGTTGTCATGTGCCATTACAGCGCTCCATTGAGGTAGACGACGGAGAACACGCCGATCCAGATCAGGTCCAGGAAGTGCCAGAACAGGCTCAGGCACGCCATGCGGGTCTTGTTGGTCGGGGTCAGGCCGTACTTCTTCAGCTGCACGAACATCACCAGCAGCCACAGCAGGCCGGCGCTGACGTGCAGGCCGTGGGTACCGACCAGGGCGAAGAACGCCGACAGGAACGCACTGCGGTCCGGACCGTAGCCCTGATGGATCAGGTGCTGGAATTCATAGACTTCCATGCACATGAAGCCGAAGCCCAGCAGCCAGGTGATGCCCAGCCACAGGAACATCTGGCCGACCTGCTTGCGGTGCATGGAAATCATGCCCAGGCCGAAGGTCAGCGACGAGGTCAGCAGCAGCGCGGTTTCCCACGCCACGAACGGCAGCTCGAACAGGTCCTTCGCGCCGGGGCCACCATCGGTGCCGCCGGCCAGCACCACGTAGGTGGCAAACAGCGAGGCGAAGATGAGGCAGTCGCTCATCAGGTACACCCAGAAACCGAAGACGGTGTTGCCGCCGGTGTCGTGGTGCTCGTGGTCGTCATGGCCATGGGCCGCCGCGTGTGCGGCGTGCCCATGGTTCACGGTCGAGGTATTGGTGCTCATGCCTTCAGCTCCGACTTCACCAGGCCCTGGGCTTCCAGGTGCTTGCGGTGTTCGTTCTCGATGCGTTCCACCTCGGCAGCCGGGACCCAGTAGTCCACGTCCTGGTCGAAGGTGCGGTAGATGAACGTGGCGATCATGCCGACGAAGCCGATGATGGCCAGCCACCAGATGTGCCAGATCATCGCAAAGCCGAACACCAGGCTGAAGGCGCCGATGACAACGCCGGTGCCGGTGTTGCGCGGCATGTGGATGTCGGTGTACTTGGCCGGCTTCGGCCAGGCTTCACCACGCTGCTTGCGCTCCCAGAAATCGTCCAGCTCGGTGACTTCCGGCAGGGTGCCGAAGTTGTAGAAGGCCGGCGGCGAAGAGGTTTCCCACTCCAGCGTACGGGCATCCCACGGGTCGCCGGTCAGGTCGGCGGTCTTCTTGCGGTCGCGGATCGACACGGCCACCTGGATGATCTGGCACAGGATGCCGGCACCCACGATGAAGGCGCCCACAGCGGCCACCAGCAGGAACGGCTCGTAGGCCGGGTTGACGGTGCTCTGCAGACGACGGGTCATGCCCATGAAGCCCAGCACGTACATCGGCATGAAGGTCACATAGAAGCCGATGAACCAGCACCAGAACGCGCACTTGCCCCAGAACTCGTTGAGGCGGAAGCCGAACATCTTCGGCCACCAGTAGGTGATGCCGGCGAACATGCCGAACACCACGCCGCCGATGATGACGTTGTGGAAGTGGGCGATCAGGAACAGGCTGTTGTGCAGCACGAAGTCGATGGCCGGGATCGCCAGCATCACGCCGGTCATGCCGCCGATGGTGAAGGTGACCATGAAGCCGATGGTCCACAGCACGGGCGTGGTGAACTGCACGCGACCGCGGAACATGGTGAACAGCCAGTTGAAGATCTTCACGCCGGTGGGGATGGAGATGATCATCGTCGTGATGCCGAAGAAGGCATTGACGTTGGCACCCGAGCCCATGGTGAAGAAGTGGTGCAGCCACACGATGAACGACAGCACGCCGATGCAGGCGGTGGCGTAGACCATGCCCTTGTAGCCGAACAGGGCCTTGCGCGAGAAGGTCGCGATGACCTCGGAGAACACGCCGAAGGCCGGCAGCACCAGGATATAGACTTCCGGGTGGCCCCAGATCCAGATCAGGTTGATGTACAGCATGGCGTTGCCGCCACCGTCATTGGTGAAGAAGTGCGTACCCAGGTAACGGTCCAGGGTCAGCAGCACCAGGGTGATGGTCAGCACCGGGAAGGCGGCGACGATCAGCACGTTGGTCACCAGAGCGGTCCAGGTGAAGACCGGCATCTGCATGAGCTTCATGCTCGGGGTGCGCATCTTGAGGATGGTGATGAAGAAGTTGATACCACTCAACGTGGTACCCAGACCCGCCACCTGTAGTCCCCATATGTAGTAGTCCATACCTACATTGTTGCTGTACTCGATGCCCGACAACGGCGGGAACGCCAGCCAGCCGGTGGCGGCGAATTCACCGATCCACAGCGACAGCATGATCAGCACCGCACCGGACACGAACAGCCAGAAGCTGAGCGAGTTCACGAACGGGAACGCGACGTCGCGCGCACCGATCTGCAGCGGCACGGCCAGGTTCATCAGGCCGGTGATCAGCGGCATCGCCACGAAGAAGATCATGATCACGCCGTGGGCGGTGAAGATCTGGTCGTAGTGGTGCGGCGGCAGGTAACCCTCGGACCCGCCGACGGCGATGGCCTGCTGGGTACGCATCATGATCGCGTCGGAGAAACCGCGCAGCAGCATGACGAAGGCGACGATGATGTACATCACGCCGATCTTCTTGTGATCCACCGAGGTGAACCACTCCTTCCACAGATAGCCCCACAGCTTGAACTTGGTGATCAGGGCCATCACGCCCAGGCCACCCAGCACCGCACCGACCAGGGTGGTCAGCACGATTGGATCGTGGGGGATCGACTCAAGAGAGAGTTTTCCCAACATGTTCATTCTCCCGAACCCATGTGGCCTTCATGGCCAGCGTGTTCGTGTTCTTCGGTGGCATCCAGGTTCTTCCCGGATTCCTTGGCATCATGCGCGTCGCTCGGGGCGTGCCCCTCGTGCGCTTCATGGCTGGACGCATCGGCAGCAGCCGCACCCGCATGGGAATGCTTCATGCCGTAGTGCTTGTTGTCGCCCATGTGCTTGGCGATGACCCAGTCGAACAGGTTGTCTTCAACCTTGCCGAAGTAGGTGACCGGATACCACTCGGAATTCTTCGCTTCACCCAGCGCCTTGAACGAGGCCTTGTCCAGGCTCTGCTGGCCGGCACGGACCTGGTCCAGCCACTGGCGGTACTGCGCATCGGTGACCGAGTAGGCAGTGAAATGCATCTTGGCGAAGCCTGCACCGCTGTAGTGCGAAGACATGCCCGGGAATTCACCGGTCTCGTTGGCGATCAGGTGGAGCTTGGTCTCCATCGCCGCCATCGAATAGATCATGCTGCCCAGGTGCGGGATGAAGAACGCATTCATCACCGTATCGGAGGTGATCTCGAAGTTCAGCGGGGTGTTGACCGGGAACTTGATCTCGTTGACGACCGCGACCTTCTCTTCCGGATAGATGAACAGCCACTTCCAGTCCAGCGAGATCGCCTGGATGGTGACCGGCTTGACGTCCGATTCCAGGGGCTTGTACGGATCCAGCGCGTGCGAGGACCGCCAGGTCAGCACCGCCAGGACCAGCACGATCATGCAGGGGATCGACCACACCACCACCTCGATCGCCGTCGAGTGGGACCACTTCGGCTCATAGCGGGCCTTGGTGTTGGAGGCGCGATACTTCCACGCGAAGGTCAGGGTCATGATGATGACCGGGATGACGACCAGCAGCATGAGCACGGTGGCCGTGATCAGCAGTGTCTTTTCATCCTGGCCGATCTGGCCCTTCGGACTGAGGATGGCCACGGCATCGCAGCCGGTGAGCATCACCAGCAATGCGAGCAGCAGGCCCGGGCGCAACCAGCGCCCAAGGGTTTTCAACGGAATCATCGGTCGATCCAATTGCGAGGGAATGCCGTTCCCCGTCCTGCCCGCACCGGCCAAAGCCGGGCCCACCCGTCCAGAAGACAGGCAGGTGAGGTGGGGTCGAGTCAGCCTTTCAATTTTAGGCCGTCACCCACCATTTAAGAAAGGCATTGACAATGATCAAGCGCAGGAAAGGCCCGTATCTGGATGCGACACGTTGTCGCACCGCGCCAATGTTGCGGGCAGAACGCGCGGGGACGGCAGCGTAGCATCGGCCACGAGGCCGGCGAGGCGCCTCGTTCGGCACAGTCGACTGAACAGGTTCAGCCACGCTCTGCCCCAATGTCGGGCGAGGTTGGCGGTGTTGTCGCGATCGACGCGGGCTGGCGGCGAGTGCGGGCGCTGCGCCGCAGAAGCACTGCATGACGCATCCACTTGGCCGGCGCGCTGCGCGCCCCGGGAAACGCCTTGAAGGGCGGACATTTCGGGGCAACAGCCCGCATGTCAAAATAGGCGGGAAGCGTAAGACATCACTGGCCGCACCTGCTCCACAAGTGGCAGCAACGGCTGGGATGTGCACACCATGGCATGCCACTGAAAACGAGTGGCCGGGTCGGCAAAACCCGTTGCGTTGCTTGTGTTTACGCTTGTCAGCCGGCGCCACCTCTGCGTGGCGCCGGCTGGCAATCCGTTCGCGTTCCATGGCGGGCGGTGCGTGGGGGTGCGTGTTTGCACGCACCCACCGGGTTTGAGCAACGCTCCGGGTTTTGCCGCCACGCACCGTCCGCCACCTCCCCCGGTGGCGCTGCTGTCTGTCCTGCACGGAGCACTGCCATGCACGCATCGGAATATCTTGAACTGAATGCCCGCCATGACCCGGCCAATGCCGAGAGCCTGGGCGAGCCTGGAGCGGACCCCACCGCCTTCGTCTCCACGCTGCGCAGCATCCAGGCCGGCGCCGCCGCCGATGGGCGCCCGTGGCCGGAAATCCACCTGCGGCCAGGGCGCCGCATGGAATTGGCCGACGCCGACTGCGCGCTGGCCGGCCTGACCGTGGTGCAGGAGATGCTGTTGGCGGCCGAACGCACCCGGCAGAACGGCCCTTCCCACGAATACGTGGGCGAGCGCGTGATGGAGGGCATGATGATGGCTTGCCTTGCCCTTACTGCCCAGGTCACCGCCTGCCTGCACGTGCGCAGCTAGTGTTCGGCCGGTTCGGCAGGCGGGCGTTGGCGTGGGCCGCCTTGTTGATGGTCCTGGCACTGGGCCCGCTAGTCGCGCACAGCTATCGGCCGGAGGCCCGCATCAACGTCACCACCTATCGGGAGTTTTCCGATCTGGAGTTTCTGCAGCTGCAGGAGGATCTGCGCGTGCAGTTGCAGAGGGAAAGCGTGGCGGGCATGCCGGAATTCAACATGGTCAGCGCTGCGACGTATTTCGAGATCCGCCAAGGTGGAAAGCCCGTCCTTCTGGTGGACAACTCGGCAGGCCGTTTGCTGGTGATCGCGTTCGGGCAATAGCGTGGGTTGGTTTTGGAGTGCCTTCGGACGTATGGGCGAGGTCTTCACTCCAGACCGGGACTGACGGCCGACACGCATCAGCGGTGGGTTGATACAGGAGGCGTCAATCCATTCCCCGCATGACGCCATGCGTATCAAGCGGTGCGTCGGGTCGGGGCAATCTAATACGTGCGGCGTTCCCGCGTTGCCAGCCATGGGCTGGCACTACCGAGGCAGCGGATCAGCGGCCAAACAAAAAGCCCCGACCAGGGCCGGGGCTTTTCATGCAACTGGTGCCGGAAACAGGAGTCGAACCTGCGACCTACGCTACCACGAGCATCACTTAATGACGATCGATGAAACCACCTTTGATTGCAGGTGAATTCTTGCCAAGCTCATTATTGAAGCACTCCTGGATCTCACGAAGGGAGGCATGCGCATCAGCACCGTACCCTGTTTCCAGCGCGTTCGCCAGGTGCCGTGCAACGTCTGCCAAAATTCTTCCCCAGGCCCTTTCCTCAGGCACTTCAAACTGCTCTCTATACATTCCAACCTTCATGGAACAATGCAGCCCTTTTGCTGCAATCCAGACACGCAGCATCTCTACTGCATTCTCATCCTCGAAGGCTGCATCCGGAATGGGGCGTTCATTGATCACTTAGACGCTACCTCTCTGGTGGCCTGATATCTCGCTCCTCCCATCGAGAGGGAGCTACCTCATTTCGCTTGCTATCCAAATTTTCTTTGCCACCTCGATCATTTATAGCCTGCTGCTCTTGGTTCTGACGACCCGTCCCGTCGCCTTTGGAATAGCTTCCAATTCTTTCAGCGCCACTTCGGCCCCCTCCGTCGGAAGTATCGCGCTGCCTCCGCCCCATGTCATCCGTTGATCCGATGTAATCTTTGCCGGACTGGGTCTTGGATCCATCTACGCAATAGATACAGCCTTCGGACCTATCTGCATCACCAGGCTGTGCAGACGTGCCAGCATTGTTCGTTGAATCTGCGGCCTCATTTCTTTGGAAAAGCCTTTTTATGCCTCTATCTATCGCTTGCCCTGCCTGCTGACGTTGCTCAGGCGTCGTACCCAGATGGTAGACCGTCGCAACTGCAAGCGCACCGATTACAACCGGTGCAAGGATATTCGAATTGCGCCCATCCGGATCCGTGAACTTGTACGGATCACCGGTCGCATATCGATACCGATTGAACTGCCCAACGGGCTGTTCATACGCCGTCACCGGATCCACCGAGAGGAACACACCCAACTGCGGATCCATGTACCGCTGCTGCATGTAGCTCAGCCCGGTGGCCGAGTCACTCACATGCCCGGTATACCCCGGTCCGTCCGTGAATTGACCACCTACCACGGCGCCGTAGGGCTCGTAGTCATAGCGCTTGATCACGTTGTCGTTGGCATCGCTCTCGGCCACAACCGAGCCAAGCGCGTCCGTGTGGATGTACGTGACCGCTGTCTGGGCGATTGCGGCTGACGACAAGCCAAAGCCGATCAGCAGCACACAGCACAGCCAGGTGCCTAACGCTCCCCACTTCCTACTTCGATCTCCACATGCCCTAAAGCGGGCCGACACACCGCCTGCAGTTCCCCCGAACCTGTGCATCCTTCCAATCCCTGAAAGAGCCTTGAAGCAAGACTGGGTATTCATGGCACAGGAATGGCCGGCCGCGGTTGCCAGGTCAGGAACGGTGCCAGGACCCAAGCACTTGGGAAGCCGCTGGGTTGAGTGGGTCGCGCGGCTCGAAAATCCTGGGGTGCCAGCCATGGACTGGCACTACTGGAGGACCACGCATTCCGCCGGGCGTGGCCCGGCGCTACCAGAGCACAAAAAAGCCCCGACCAGGGCCGGGGCTTTTTGTACAACTGGTGCCGGAAATAGGAATCGAACCTACGACCTACGCATTACGAATGCGCCGCTCTACCAACTGAGCTATTCCGGCGAAGCAGGCAATTTTACGGTCGCCCTGCCCCTGCGGTCAATGCGGTCGTGACGATTGCCGTCAAACGCCCACCCGCCCGGGCTCTCAACCCGCCTCCACCCGGTTACCGCAGTCCCGCCCCGCCGCGAAATCGGCCAGGTTGCCCAGCGTGATCGCCGAGATCTCCTGCAGCGCCTCCACGGTGAAGAAGCCCTGGTGGCCGGTCACCAGCACGTTGGGGAAGGTCATCAGGCGCTGGAACGCCTCATCGTCGATGATCTCGCCCGACAGGTCCTGGAAGAACAGCGCGCTTTCCTGCTCGTAGACGTCGATGGCCAGGTGGCCCAGCCGGCGCGACTTCAGCGCGCGGATCACCGCATGGGTATCGACCAGGCCGCCACGCGAGGTGTTGACCAGCATCGCGCCGGGCTTCATCCGCGCCAGCGAGGCGTCGTCGATCAGGTGCTGGGTATCCGGGGTCAACGGGCAATGCAGCGAGACGATGTCCGAGCGCGAGAGCAGCTCGTCCAGTTCAACCATCGCGCCGATCCCGGCGAACGCCGGCGAGGGATACGGATCGTGCCCCAGCACGGTGCAGCCCATGCCGCGGAAGATGCGCGCGGTGGCCAACCCGATCTTGCCAGTACCGACGATGCCCACGGTCTTGCCATGCAGGGTGCGGCCGAGCAGGCCATCCAGCATGAAGTTGCCCTCACGCACGCGGTTGTAGGCGCGATGGGTGTGCCGGTTGAGGGTCATCACCAGCGCCAGTGCGTGCTCGGCCACCGCTTCCGGCGAGTAGGCGGGCACGCGGGCGACGAACAGGCCGAGCGCGTGCGCGCTGGCCAGGTCCACATTGTTGAAGCCGGCACAGCGCAGCAGCACCGCGCGTACGCCCAGTGCATGCAGGGCCTGCAGCACCGGTGCATCGAGCCTGTCGTTGACGAACACGCAGACGGCGGCGCAGTCCTGTGCCAGCGCGGCGGTGTGCACGTCCAGCGCCGCGTCGAAATACACGAACTGGAAATCCTGCCCTGCCCCCTCGTGCTGGTTGGCTTCCTCGAGAAAGCGGCGGTCGTAGGGACGGGCACTGAAAACGGCGATCTGCATGGCAAGGCCTGCGCGGAAATCCGCCACGACCATAGCGCACCCGCACACCGATGGGGATGGCACCGGCGGCGCGACGGCCGCCGGTGCCGGTACTGCCTTAGAACGTATAGCCCAGGCCCAGCATCACGCCGTTCTGCAGCTGGCCGTCGCGGCGCTCGCCCACGTAGTCGACCATCACCGACAGGCGATCGGTGGCGCGGCTGGTCACACCCAGGTTCCAGGCCAGCACCTGCTCGCCCACGGTCTGGCTGCTGGCACCGAACACCAGGTCCGGCGCAGCGGCGAAGCCGGTGCTGTAACGGGCCTGGGTGTCGCCCAGTTCCTTCTGCCAGACAACGCGCGCGCGCGGGGTGATGCGCTCGCCGTTGTTGCCCTCGAAGGTCTTGAACAGCTGCAGGCCCGCACCAACGCGGATGCTCTCCAGGCTGTCACCACGACCCACCAGTGCGCCGGCACCCTGCCCTTCATTGAAACGGGTGGCCGAGGTGCGCGCGTAATCGACCACCGGCAGCAGCGGCTGGATCACTACGCCCTTGGCGGTGGTGAACGAGAAGCCGTGCTCCAGCCGGGCCGAAATCGCATCGTTGTTGTACTTGGCACGCAACGGACCCTGCAGGCCGTCGATGCCATCGATGCTGCGGCGGGTGTCGTGGCGCAGATCGGTATAGCGCACCGAGGCCGACAGGTAGCCACGCGAGTAGGTGGCATCCAGGTAGCCGCCCACATCCAGCGCGCGCACGTCGCCGCTGAAACCGGAACCATCGCGGCCCTTGGTCGACATGTCCGCGGCGGCAACGCTGACGCCCAGCGTCACCCGGTCATCAGCCAGCTGCGTATCGGCACCGAGCACGATGCCGCCGACGGTATGGCTCAGTCCGGCCACGCCGCCCTCGCCGTCGATGCGGCCATGGCTGCCGAAACCGCGGCCCCAGAGGCCATGGCTGCGCGGCGCTTCGCCGCCGTAACTCGTGCCGCCGGCGCTCGCCGCCGGCTCCACCAGATGCATCGCCAACTGGTTGAACAGACTGCCATTGGCCATGCCCGGCTGTGCCGACGCCGCCTGCGCGGCCTGCGCGGCCAAACCACCGGCGTCACCGCTGCCGCTGCGTCGTGCGGCCTGGTGCTGCTGCACCACGCTGCCGATGCTGCCGACCAGCGCGTTGTCGGCCAGGCGCAGGCTGGCGTGGCCATCACCACGCAGTGCACCGGCCTGCTGGGCGATCACATCGCGGTCAGCGAACTGCAGCGCCCCCAGCAGCGGCTTCAGGCCGGCATCCTGGCGCTGGCCGGCAGTGGCCAGCGCGCGACCGAGACCATCGTTGCCGTTGTTGCCGGTGAGCTGCGCGAGCTGGTCGAAGCCGGGGTTGGCGGTCAGCGACAGGCCCTCGGCAGTCTGGTTGATGTTGAAGCTCAGCAACGAGTTGTGACGCGGCCGGAACACCTCGCCGTTGGTGATGCTGGCCGTATAGCCGGTGTCGCCCAGGCGCACCGCATCGGTGAAGCCCTGGAAGATCGGGCCGCTGACCAGCTCGCGCTGGTAGTTGCCGGCGTAGAAGCCCTGCGCCACGTTCAGTTCAAGGTGGGCGCCCGGCGAGATGACCAGCGCACCCTCGTTGGCGCCGCTGTCGTAGAAGTCGCCCACGCGCAAACGGCCACTGTTGGCGCCGCCTGCCTCGGTGACGTCGAACAGCACCTTGCCGCCCGGCATGATGTTGACGTAGCCATGGGTGACCAGGTCACCACCACGCGGCATCAGGGTGCCGTACACGCGCAGGCGGTTGAAGCCATCCTCGCGGTACGACGGGCCGGTGCCATCGAGCAGTGCGTTCGAGTCGGTGGCAACCGAGGCGATGTCGCCGTGGCCGACCACCATGCCGGCCGCCAGCACGCGCAGCTCCGGGGTGCGCAACGCGCCGCCTTCCAGGGCGATGGTGCCGTTCTCCACCAGCATGAAATCGGCGCCGGTGGTTTCGGCGGTGCGCCAGGTGCCGCCCTTGGCGACGCGGATCACGCCAGCCGAATTGCCCAGCGTGGAGGCGTCCAGTTCATCCAGGCGCAGCTGGCCCAGAAGGAGCTGCCGTGTACCCGGATCGTTGAGGTAATCCTGCACCGAAGCCGGGCCGATGCCGTTCGGGCCGGCGCTGGAGCGGTTGTAGATGTTCACCGCATAGTTGATGTACGTGGTGGCGAAGTCGGTATCGTTCCAGCGCGCGAAGTCGTCATCGACGAACGCCTGTAGCTGGCGCGCAGTGCGCAGGTAGCCTGGATTGATGTCGCCGCTGACATTGCCGGTGACCGTCAGGGTATCGCCCGGATCGCGGTAACCGGCGGCGGTGATGATGTTGTTGCTGTAGATGTCCTGGCCGGGGAAGGTCTCCAGCCTGCGGCCGCTGCCATCGGGATCGAAGCTGACCGAAGCGCCGGTGGTCCGGGCCGGGTCGCGGAACACCAGCAGGCCGTTGGGCTGCACCACCTCGTACATGGCCTTGTGCAGCAGGCCGGCGTCCATGCCGCCGCCGTAGTTGCCGGTGTAGATCTCGGTCATCCGCGGCGACGGCGTGTAGATCACCTTGCCACTGTTGCTGGCAGCGTGGATCTGCACCGAGTCGACCAGCGGCAGGTCGCCGGCCAGGTAACGTTCGACGCCACCGGACTGCATGATCGAGCAGGACGAGATGCAGTGGCCGGACACGATGGTGTTCAGGCCGTTGGTGCGGATCACGCCCTGCAGCCACTCACCCGCGATCAGCGCGCCACCATTGGAGGTGCGCAGCACGACTTCGCGGATCGGGCGGCCTTCGGCCTGCGCTTTGGCCAGCAGCGCCGGCAGCGCGACGACGTCGGCGACGGTGACACCGCCACTCAGCACGACGCGATCGCCCTGCACGTGATAATTCATTGCCATGACGTCATCCATCTGGCCCAGGGTCGCGATACCCACCAGGCCTGCCAGGGCGATGCTCAACTTCGAATGCTTCATTGCGTTCTCTCTCTCCGCCCGCACCACGCGGGTCGAAAGCAGAACGCAGCAGCGGGCTCGACGCCCCCAGTCGACGGCGAGAAAAAACATGAATGCATTCACAATGGAAATGCGGAAGAAACGTGGGCTTCCCCATCCGGTCACCGTCGCGTAAAACTCGGTGACGCGTCCGTCATCGTCGTCCGAGGCCCTCCCCTGTCCGCGCCCTCCCCTTTGCTCCGTCCTGCGCCGGATCTGCCCGGGGTTCCGGATGCCTTCATCGCATTCGTGCGCGAGGAACGCGCGCCGCTGTGCGCTTTCCTGCGCGCCCGCGGTGTCGGCCCCGAGGATGCCGAGGACATCGCCCAGGACTGCATGGAGCGCCTGATCCGCTATCGCGCGCACGGCACCGAGGAGCTGCGGCTGCTGCTGTACCGCATTGCCCGCAACCGCCTGGCAGACCGCGGGCGCTCGCCACAATCGCGCAACCACCTGTCGCTGACCGAACGCGACGGCAACGAAGAAGCCGCCAGTGCTTCTCCTGATCCGCTGCGTCAGGCAGAATCCGGGCAGATGCTCGCCCTGCTGCGCCAGGCACTGTTCAAGCTGCCCGAACGTGCCCGCGAGGTGTATCTGCTCAACCGCATCACCGGGATGAGCTATACACAGATCGCCCGGCATTGCGGCATCACCGCCAAGACCGTGGAAAAACACATTGCCCGTGCATTGCAGGGCCTGCGCAAGGAGCTGGGCCCCGATCCTCTCCACAATGATGGAGATGCCGAATGATCCGCAACGACAACAGGGATGACACGTTGCTTTTTGAACACGCAAGCGCCTGGGTAGCCCGGCTGGACGCCCCCGACTGCAGCGCCGAAGAACGGCAGTCCTTCGAGGACTGGTTGGCCGAGGATCCGGCACATGTCAGCGCGTGGGTGCAGGCCGAGAAGCTGCACCAGCGCAGCGCCGGCCTGGCCAGCGACCCGTGGCTGCGCACCGCCGCCGCGCGTGCGGCACGCCGGCCGCAGCGCCGCTGGCTGCCCGGTGTCGCCGCCGCTGCAGGCGTGTGCCTGGCCGTTGGCCTGGGCTGGATGCTGTACACCGATGGCAACCCCACACCGCTGACCTACGCCAACGCCAGCCTGCTGCCGCAGCAGCGCACCCTGGCCGATGGCAGCATCGCCACCCTCGACGCCGGCACCACGCTGACCGCACGCTTCGGCTGGCGCAAGCGCGAACTGGCGCTGGAACACGGTCGCATCCAGCTGCAGGTCGAACCGTCATCGCGCTCGCTGCGGGTGCAGGCCGGCGGCAGTTCGATCCGCGATATCGGCACCACCTTCCAGGTTGAACGCCTGGCTGACGGCCGGGTCGAGGTCGCGCTGCTGGAAGGCGTGGTGGAAGTCACCAGTGGCAGCGCGCAGCACACGCTCTCGCCGGGCCAGCAGCTGCAGGTCCTGGCCTCCGGCAAGATCCAACCCGGCCCGCAGCTGTCCTCGACTGCCGCCGCCGAGGCTTGGCCGCAGGGCAAGCTGGTGTTCGACGGCACGCCCCTGGCCACTGTGGTCGAGCGCATGAACCGCTATGGCAGCACGCCACTGGTGGTCGCCGACCCGGATATCGCCGACCTCGCGGTCAGCGGCACCTTCCGTGCAGGCGACGCGCATGAACTGCTTTCCGCCCTGGAACTGGGGTGGTCCATTGCTGGCCAGCCGCGCTCGGATGGCGCGCTGGAACTGCGCCGCACCTACTGAGGCGGCGGCCGATGCCGGCGCCTGGTGTGCTTCGTTGGGACGTGCTTCGGTGGGACGTGCTGCGCTGGGGTCTGCTGCAGGCCCTGTTGTGCGTTGTGCTGGTGCCCGGTGCGGCGGCAACGGCGGCGTCAGCAGAAGCCGTCAGACAGGTCGACTACCGGATCGCTCCTGGCGCCCTGCCGCCGGCCCTGCAGCAATGGGCACGCCAGAGTGGCATTGCCCTGGTGTTCGACGCACGTGAACTGACCGGCCTGCGCACCGGCGGTGTCGCCGGCTCGCTGGCGCCGGCCGCCGCACTCAAGCAGCTGGTCGCCGGCATGCCGGTGAACATCCTGCAGACCCCCAGCGGCGGATTCGTGGTGCGCCGGCACGCTGCCCCACCCGCCGTGGTCGCGCAGCCGGTACGGCGGCCACCGCCGCCCGCGCCAGCGAAGCCGGTGCAGGTGGAACTGGCGCCGATCCATGTCACCGGCAGCCGCTTGCCGCGCACCTCCGTGCAGACCACGCTGCCGGTAACGGTGATCGATCGCGAGGACATCCTGCGCAGCGGCTACGGCACGCTGTTCGACCTGTTGCGCCACCTGCCCGGCATGAACGGCCATCCGCCATTGAGCACCTCGCGCAGCGGCGACTCGCTGTACCTGCCGGTCGGCGCGGCCGCCACCACCAGCCTGGACGGCATGGGCCCGCGCGCAACCCTGTTCCTGGTCAACGGCCGGCGCCTGCCGCGGTATCCGATGGTGTCGCTGGAAGAAGGCGGGCTGACCGATCTGGGAGGCATTCCGCTCAGCTTCGTCGAGCGCATCGAGCTGGTGCGTGGCGGTGCTTCGGCCATCTACGGCGCCGATGCGATGTCCGGCGTGGTCAACATCATTCTGCGTGACCAGGCCGAGGGACCGGAAGCCACGCTGCAATCGGGTGCCAGCAGCCGCGGTGATGGCGATCAGTACCGGCTGCAGGCGGCCACGGGCGGCGTGCGCGAAGGCGGCGACCGCTGGTTCGCCGGCATCGATCTGCATCGCCTGCAGCATGTGGCCGGTGACCAGCGCGACTGGCATGCGGAAACCTCGCTGTACCCGATCGGGCTGATCATGCCCAACGGTGATTACTACCCGGCCACGCAGTGCCATCCGCCATTGCAGAGCGAAGACGACGGCTGCTGGTTCGACAACGCGCGCCCGCGCTCGCTGCAACCGGCGTCGGAAACGCTGTCCGGCTACCTGCGTTATCGCCACGAACGCGGTGACGGACGCTACGCCTACGTGGAAGCACGCGCCAGCCACAACCGCCAGCGTTTCGAGCTGGGCCCGACCGCCGTTGCCCTCAATTTCAGCCGTGGCGCGATCCTCAACGTGGTCCTGCAGGAAGGCGGCGAAGTGCGCCCGCGCGTGCATGCCACCGAAGGCGACATCAGTTTCGGCATGGGACGTGAGCGCGCCGGCCGCAGTTGGGATGCTGGCCTCAGCGCGCAGCGCAGCCAGGTGGACCTGCGCACCGAAGGCACCGTGCGCAGCGAACGCCTGCTGGAAGCAGCACGCACGCTGGACTTCCTGCCCGGGTTTTCCACCCTGCCGGCGGGGCTGGCAGAGGAGCTGTTCCCGGCCATCCACAACCGCGGACGTACCGAGCAGTGGCAGGGCTGGTGGGGCATGCAGCGCACCCTGATGACACTGCCCGGCGGAGCAGCACAACTGGCCACCGGTATCGATCTGCGCCGCGAGCGCTGGACCTCGCTGCCCGATCCGCTGCTGGGCAAGGGCGAGCTGGCGCTGGGACTGCCGATGGAGCAACGCCGGCTGTCGCGGCAGAGCAACGCCGCTTACGCCGAAGTGGGCCTGCCGTTGGCGCCGACACTGCGCCTGGACGTGGCCGCGCGACTGGACCGCGATGGCGGTGACACTGCGTTTTCGCCGCGTGCCGGCCTGCGCTGGAGCCCCAGCCCGCACTGGTCGTTCCTGCTGGCCAGTGGCCGCGGCTACCGCGCTCCCAGCATCTTCGAGCGCCGGCGGCCACCGGGCTACTTCGGCCTGTATGGCCTGCCCGCCTCGGAGTCCCTGCCGCCGTGCGCGCGCCCGCTGCGCGATGGCGGCTGCGCGGTGGAAGTGGAGGTGGCGGAGAACGATGGGCTGAAAGCCGAGACCTCGCGCAGCCACTCGCTGGCCGCCAGCTGGACACCCAACGATGCGTTCTCGCTGTCACTGACCCACAACATCGTCGAACTGCGCAACGAGATCCTCGCCCTGCAACCCAGCGATGCCCTGTGGAATCCCGGCACCTGGGAACTGGATGAGCAGGGTCGCCTGCGTGATCTTCGCTTGTCATTCGACAACATCGGCCGCACCACCTCGCGCAACTGGGTACTGCGCGGCGAGTACCGGGTGGATACCGGCCGCAACGGGCAGTGGCTGTTCTCGCTGGATGCGTTGAAACAGCAGGAGCTGCGTCGTGATCGCGGCCATGGCGAATCGGTGGACCTGCGCGGGCATGCCACGCCGGCGAACGCGGGCATCCTCAACGTACAGTGGCAGAACCCGTCCTGGGACATCGCCCTGCGAGGCAACCGCGTCGGCCGCACCCGCGCATGGCTGGCCGGTGAAGCGTGCGCGCAGGAGCAGCATGACCAGGGCCGTTGCATGAACCCGGCGCAGCTGCGCTGGAACCTGCATCTGGCGCGGCGGCTGAGCCCGCGCGTGATTGCCGCACTGGACGTGCACAACCTGCTTGATACGCGGCCGGTGAACCACCTGGTCGGCAGCGGCGGGCAGATGCCCGGGCTGGACGATCCACTCGGGCGCTACTTCCTGCTGACCCTGCAATTCCGCTGAGCGTAGTACCCTACGCCGCCTGTTCCACGGCGTCGAAGGCGAGTCATGAAAGCCTACCTCTGGTTCCTGGGCGCGCTCATGCTGTTCTTCGCGCTGCCCTTCCCCTGCCTGCTCTACTTCGGCACCAGCTGGCCGCTGGAAGCGGGCGACCGCAGCGCGCCCTGGCTGGCACTGGCCCTGCTGGCGACGTCGCTGACGCTGTGGCTGGTGCTGCTGTACGCCTTCCTGCATTACCTGCTGCTGGCGCCACCCCGTGCGTTGCAACGTGTGCGCGGCATCCTGGCCGACGGCACACCACGCAACGCACGCATCGAGCAGGCCGAACAGACCGGCGTGCAGGTGCGCGGCTTCGCGCAGTGGCGGCTGCAGCTGGCCTTCGACAATCTGTCCGGCACCCCGATCACCGAAACGCTGGTCGTGGTCGACAGCAAGCCACAGCTGCAGCGCTTCACCGTGGGCAGCCAGCTGGAGGTGCTGCTCAGCCCCACACCCGGCCCCGCGCCCAACCTGATGCTGGCAGGATCGCAACCGGAACTGGACCGCGCCAGCCTGTGGCGCCGCGGCATCGGCGGCCTGATCGGCATTGTCGTGGTCGCTGCCGCGTACGTCATGGCCTATCGCCTGCAGAGCGATGGACTGGGCTGGACGTTCCTGGGCTTCGGCCATCCGCTGCTGGTCTGCCCGCTGGTGCTGTGCGGCTACCTGATCGGCCTGCGTCTGCTGGCGCGCCTGCTGGCCGGCACACTGCAGATCGACGCGCGCGGCGAAGCGCTCAAGTACCGTGGTATCGGCGCCGAAGCGCGGGTGCTCGACGTGCGCCAGACCGGCACCTACGTCAACGAACAACCGCAGGTCGAGTTCAAGCTGGAATATCTCGACCGCGAGGGCAACGTGCAGCAGGCCAGCGTGCGCCGCTTCGTTGCGCTGCTCGAACTGGCCAACATTCCACGCGGGCAGGTCGACATCCTCTACGACCCGGATGATCGCCGCAGCGTGCGCATGGAGCACGCGTGAAGCGGCCCGTGTCCACGCCGCTGGTGTTCGCCGGGGTGGTGCTGGCCCTGGCCGGTGCCGCCATGGCAGGCGGCGCATTGCAGACCGTCAACGCGACCCTGCGTGGCGCCGCATCGACCGTGCCTGCGGATGCGTTGCAACAAGTCCCATGGGAACAACCGTTGCGAACGGCGGCCATCGCAACGCCACGGGCGGCGCCCGAACCGATGCCGCTGCCAAGGCGCGCGCGGCCGAACCTGCTGCTCGACAGCGAGCGCCTGCAGGTGGCACGGCAGGCGCTGGAGGCGATGCCCGGACTGGCCGGCGAACGCCTGGTCGTTTTCCACAGCATCCACTTCCATGACGACGGCCGCATCGACATCGACCTGGTCGATCCACAGCAGCCGGGCCACGTGGATAGTTATCACTACCAACGTGGACAATGGCGCAAGGGCGATGCGGTGAATCCGCAGCAGTTCGCGCCGACCATCACCCTGCGCCGCAGCAGCACCGCACTGGCCAACATCGATTTCGATGCCGTACCACGGGTGACGCAGGCCCTGCAGCAACAGCGCAATGCACTGATGCGCACGCCCGCCGACGTCGGCCATGTGTATGTGGTCATCCGCAAGGGCGGCAAGCTGGTGTGGTTGCCGGATGAAGTGGCCGGCGACCGCCAGACCGTGCGCCTGCGCTACGACGCCAAGGGCAACCTGCAGTAGAAAAAGGGCTATCTCACCGAGCGGGCGATGGCGTACTGCGCAGCGTAGTAGGTGGACAGCACCAGCAGGCTGGCCATCGGCAGGCCACCGCCGAAGCGATCCCACGCCAGCAATGAATCACTGGCCACGAACAGCAGTGCGCCAGCGGCAGCCCAACGCGCGCTGCCCGCTTCCAGTGCGTCGACGTGTGGCCGCTTCCAGTAGCGGGCCAGTGCCAGCACTGCCATCAGCGCCAGCACCACGACATAGGCCAGCACCGGAACGCGCATCGGCAGCGGTAGATGCGGCCACAGGCCGGTGACGTTGATCGAAGCGAATGCGGCAAGCAGCACGAAGGCAGCGAGCAATCCGCGGCCCGCGCGCAGGCCGGCACGGAACGCGGCGATGTAGCACAGGTGCGCCAGCAGGAAGGCCACCAGGCCTGGCACGAACGCGTCGATCGGCAGCATCAGCGCGATATCACCTGCACAGGACAACAGCATGCCGGCCAGCACCGCACGCCGGTAGAACGCATCGCCCGCCGGCCGCGCCTGCCAGGCGATGGCGGCGATCAGCAGCGTGGTCGCCGGCTTGGCCAACCAGTGCAGCCAGCGCCCGTCGCCGTCCAGGTAGGCGCCGATGATGGCCAGCACGGCCACCACCAGGATCAACCCATCGCGCGTGCGCAGCTTCATCGTGCCTTCCACAGCTCTGCAAGGCGATCCGGGCGGCCGGCGATGCGCTCCAGCACCGGATACTGCAGGCCACCGTGGTAGTCGATCTTCATCGTGTCGATGCGGTCGAACTGCTTGACCAGCAGCGTGACCGGCGCCTTGTCAGTGGCGGCCGCAGCCACCGCGTCCTTCAAGCGCTGGCTGCTGTACTCGCGGCCGCCGACCGCAATCACCTTCATGCCCGGCGCCAGGCCGGCATTGAACGCCGGGCTGTCCCAGATCACGTCGCCGACCACGCCGCTGTCGAGCACGGTCGCGCCTAGCGAATAGGCGAGCAGCGCCGCCTTGGCGCGCTTTTCCTGCGCCTTGTAGGCGTCATTCGGAGTATCGCGGTAGGCCAGCTTCCAGCCCGCCAGTTCCAGGCCACCGGTCAACGAACCATGGCCGTCCAGGCGACCGCGCAGGAACGTCGCCCAGTCGTACGGCGCGATGCCGTTCAAGGTCGCGACCACGTCGTCGAAGGTGTAGGGATTGACGTCCCAGTCGCCGTTGCCGACCCCGAAGAAGGCGCGCGCGAAATCATCCAGGCTGCGCCGGTTACCACTCAGTTCGCGCAGCTTGCCCTCCACTTCCAGCCACAGCATCTGGCCGCCGGAGTAGTAGTCCTCGCTCATCTGGTAGTTGCGATAAGGCAGCGTGCGACGCTGGGCGATGGTCGGGTCGTTGGTGGTGTCCTGCAGCGGTCGCCAGGCCAGGCCCGGGCGACCACGATCATAGGTGGCCGCCACATTGGCCAGCATGTCGCGCGCCTGCTCGCTGGACCACAGCCCCGAACGTGCGGCCAGTACCTGGCCCCAGAACTGGGTCTGCCCTTCGTACACCCACAACAGGCTGTCGCCCATCGGCGTATTGAAGTTGGCCGTGGCCAGGTCGGCACCACGACGGTACTTGCCGTTCCACGAGTGGGTGTACTCATGCGGCAGCAGGTCGCGCATCCACGCGTTGCTGTCCCACTCGGTGAAGTAGCCCGGGTCGGCGCTGTTCTCGCTGGAACGATGGTGCTCCAGACCGATGCCGCCGAGGCGATCGGTCAGCGCAAGCAGGAATTCGTAGTGGTCGTAGTGGCGCGCGCCGTACAGCTTGTCCGCCTGCTGCACCAGCGCACGGTGCGCCTTCAGCTGCGCGTCGGTCGGCTTCAGCGATTTGGCATCGTCGGCGAACACGTTCAGATGTACCGGCGCCTTCGCGCCCGGGTCGAGGTCGATGCGCTGGTGATGCTCACCGGCAAACAGCGGCGAATCGACCAGGTGGTCATAGGAAATCGGCTTGAACACCACGGTGTCGCCATCGCGGCGTGCGGTTTCCAGTGCGGTCGCGTAGGCCCAGCCCTTGGGCAGGGTCACGCTGGCCTGCGCCTGCAGGTTGCGCGCGTCCACGCCGGCCGGATACAGCGAGTTGGCGTTCCACTGCAGGTTGAGCATTTCCGGGGTCATCACCACCCGGCCCTGGCTGCCGCCCTGCGAGGACAGGAAGTCGAAGTGGGCGACGATCTCACTCACGCCCGCCGGCACATCCACCTTGAACGCGTACACGTTGTACTGGTCGCGCTGCCAGGCCAGCGGCTTGCCGTTGGCAGTGACGCGCAGGCCGGCCAGCTTGTCGATCGGGCCGGTGGGCGAATGGTTGCCGGGAATCCACTGCGGGTACAGCAGGGTCATCGGGCCAGGCTTGGCCGGTACGGTGGCAGTCACCTTGAAGATGCGCCGGGCCAGGTCGCGTGCATCGACGTCGATGCGCAGCAGGCCGGGGGCGGCGGTATCACCCGGTGGCGGAGTCTGCGCCAGCGCGGGCGTAGCCGCCAGCGCGAACAGCACGGACATCACCAGGGCACGGGTTTTCATCGGCAACTTCCAGCAGCGAAGGATTCCCCGATGCTAGGCCTGTGAGGTGCCGAGCCCCATGGCCGAAGGTCATGGTCAGTGGCGCATCGACCAGATGCGGCAAAGCCTCATCGGAGCGTCGGCGAAGACTGGCAGCATCCACGCATGGCGTGGATCTGCTGGAAAGCAGAGCAGTAGATCCACGCCATGCGTGGATGACGTACAGCCGACAGTGCGAACCAGGGTTCGCACCCACCGGCAGCGCTGCCGGTCAGTCGACCAGGCGCAGGCGCAGTTCCTTCGGCAGCGCGAACACCATCGATTCCGGCTCGCCTTCCAGCTCGCCCACGCCGCTGGCGCCCAGCTCGGCCAGACGCGCCAGCACGCCATCGACCAGCACCTGCGGTGCCGAGGCACCAGCGGTCACGCCGATATGCTGCTTGCCCACCACCCAGGCCGGGTCGATCTCGTGTGCACCGTCGATCAGGTAGCTCTCCACGCCTTCACGGCGGGCCAGCTCGCTCAGGCGGTTGGAATTGGAGCTGTTCGGCGAACCGACCACCAGCACCAGGTCACAGCGCTTGGCCAGGTCGCGCACGGCGTCCTGGCGGTTCTGCGTGGCGTAGCAGATGTCGTCGTTCTTCGGCCCCTGCATCGCCGGGTAGCGCTCGCGCAGCGCATCGATGATGCCGCGCGTGTCATCCACCGACAGCGTGGTCTGGGTGGTGTAGGCGAAGTTTTCCGGCTGGTTGATGTGCAAGGTGGCCACCTGCTCCACGTCCTCGACCAGGTAGATCTGGCCGGTACCCGCTTCGCGGTTCCACTGGCCCATGGTGCCTTCCACTTCCGGATGACCGGCGTGGCCGATCAGCACGACGTCACGGCCGGCACGGCAGTGACGGGCGACTTCGAAGTGGACCTTGGTCACCAGCGGACAGGTCGCATCGAACACTTTCAGGCCACGGCGCTCCGCTTCCTGGCGCACGGCCTGGGACACGCCATGGGCGCTGAAGATGACGGTGTTGTTGTCCGGCACTTCGTCGAGTTCTTCGACGAAGATCGCGCCACGCTGCTTCAGGTCATCGACCACGAAGCGGTTGTGCACCACTTCATGGCGGACATAGATGGGCGCGCCCAGCGTTTCGATCGCGCGCTTGACGATCTCGATCGCACGATCGACACCGGCACAGAATCCACGCGGGTTGGCGAGCAGCACATCCATCAGTTCAGTCTCCCGGCAGCGGCCGGCTTACGGTTTCGGATTGGCATTATCCGCCTTTTTGGCGGACTTGCCGTCGAACAGGCCGAACAGGGCGATGCCGACGGCACCCACCACGATGGCCGAATCGGCGATGTTGAACGACGGCCAGACATGCTCGCCGACGTACCACTGGATGAAATCCACCACGTGGCCATGCACCTGGCGGTCGATCACGTTGCCGATCGCACCGCCGATGATCAGCGCGTACGGCACGGCGGCCTTCCAGTTGCCACGGGCGGTCGCGCGCAGCCACCAGGCCATCAGGCCGCTGATGGCGATCGCCAGCACGGTGAAGAAATGCTTCTGCCAGCCACCGGCATCGCTCAGGAAGCTGAACGCTGCCCCGGTGTTGTAGGTGCGGTACCAGTTCCAGAAGCCGTCGATGACCACCACCGGCTGGAACTCCGGCAGGCTCGACAGCACCCAGGCCTTCGACCACTGGTCCAGGCCGATGATGACTGCCGACAGCAGCAGCCAGATCAGCGCATTGGGATGCGGGCGCGCGGCGGCCATCAGAACCAGCTCCGCACTTCGCCGGCACCGGCGACGTTGGTCACGCAGCGGCCGCACAGTTCCGGGTGGTCGGCATTGCTGCCGACGTCGGCACGGTGGTGCCAGCAGCGCACGCACTTGGCTTTCTGCGTCGGCTGCGCGCTGACGAACACCTCGTCGGTGGTCGCCGGACGCACCTGCACGTCACCGCTGATGAACAGGAAGCGCAGTTCATCGGCCAGCGGCTGCCAGCGGGTCGCCTGCTCTTCGCTGGCGGCGATGGTGATCTCCGCTTCCAGCGCGGCGCCGATCGCACCATTGGCGCGCATCGGCTCCAGCACCTTGGCCACCTGCTCGCGCAGGGCCAGCAGCTGGTCGAAGTCGACCGCGTTGAGCTGTGCGTCGGCCGGCAGCGGAGCCAGGCCCTCGTACCAGGTGGTGAACAGCACGTGGCCGGCACGGTCGCCCGGCAGATACCCCCACAGCTCATCGGCGGTGAAGGTCAGGATCGGCGCCACCCAGCGGGTGAACGCTTCGGCGATGTGGTACATCGCGCTCTGCGCCGAACGACGACCATCCGAATCGGTCGGCATCGTGTACAGGCGGTCCTTGGTCACGTCCAGGTACAGCGAGCCCAGGTCCACGCTGCAGAAGTTCAGCAGCAGCTGCACGATCTCGGCCATGTCGTAGTTGTCATACGCGGCCTTGATCTTCTCCTGCAGTTCCCAGGCCCGATGCACGATCCAGCGGTCCAGCGCGACCATCTCGTCGAGCGGGCGCAGGTGCTGGGCCGGATCGAAACCGTCCAGGTTGCCCAGCAGGAAGCGGGCGGTGTTGCGCAGGCGACGGTAGGCGTCGGCAGTGCGCTTGAGGATTTCCTGCGACAGCGACATCTCGTTGCTGTAGTCGGCCGAGGCGATCCACAGGCGCAGGATGTCCGCGCCCAGCTTGTTCATGATTTCCTGCGGCTCGATGCCGTTGCCCAGCGACTTGGACATCTTGCGGCCGTGCTCGTCCACGGTGAAACCGTGGGTGAGGCACTGCTTGTACGGCGCGCGCTTGTCGATGGCCACGCCGGTCAGCAGCGAGGACTGGAACCAGCCGCGATGCTGGTCCGAACCCTCCAGGTACAGGTCGGCCGGCTTGCCGAAGCCACGGGCAGCGAGCACCGCTTCGTGGGTCACGCCCGAGTCGAACCAGACATCAAGGATGTCGGTGACCTTCTCGTAGTCGGCCGCTTCAGCGCCCAGCAGTTCGGCCGCGTCCAGCGAGTACCACACGTCGATGCCTTCGGCCTGCACGCGGTCGGCCACCTGCTGCATCAGCTCCACCGAACGCGGGTGGATCTCGCCGGTCTGGCGATGGGTGAACAGTGCAATCGGAACGCCCCACGTGCGCTGGCGCGAGATGGTCCAGTCCGGGCGGCCGTCGACCATGCTCTGGATGCGCGCCTTGCCCCACGTCGGGAACCAGCCGACGGTGTCGATGGCGGCCAGCGCATCGCTGCGCAGATTGGCCTTGTCCATCGAGATGAACCATTGCGGGGTGGCGCGGAACACCACCGGCGTCTTGTGCCGCCAGCAGTGCGGGTAGCTGTGGCGGATCTCGACGAAGGCCAGCAGCGCGCCGCTGTCGCGCAGCACCTGCACGATCGCCTCCTGCGCCTTCCACAGGTGCTGGCCCGCCAGCACCACCTCGCCTGCCGGCGGCGTCGATTCCAGGTATACGCCACGGCCGTCAACCGGGGTCACCTGGCCGGCGTTGTACTTGTCCAGCAGGCCGTACTTCTGGCTGACCACATAGTCTTCCTGGCCGTGGCCGGGGGCGGTATGCACCGCACCGGTACCGTCCTCGTCGGACACGTGTTCGCCGTTGAGCACGAGGATCTCGCGCTCCGGGTAGAACGGATGGATCAGCAGCTGGTTTTCCAGCGCCGAACCTTCGGCCTCACCGTGCAGCACCACCGCGTCCACGCCGTAGCGCTGCAGCGAGCGCTCGGCCAGTGCAGCGGCCAGCACCAGCCAACGGCGCTTGCCGTTGTGCGCCGGGCCTTCGGCCAGCACGTAGCGGATGTCCGCGCCCAGCGATACCGCCAGCGAGGCCGGCAGCGTCCACGGGGTGGTGGTCCAGATCGGCACGGCCACTTCCACGTCGGCCGGCACGCTTACGCCGAACGCCTGCGCCACGGCCTGCGCATCGCGCGCGGTGTAGGCCACGTCGATCGCCGGCGAGGTCTTTTCCTGGTATTCGATCTCGGCCTCGGCCAGCGCCGAACCGCAATCGAAGCACCAGTACACCGGCTTGGCGCCGCGCAGCAGGTGGCCGTTGGCGATGACCTTGGACAGCGCGCGGATCTCGTTGGCCTCGAAATCGAAGCTCAGCGTCTTGTACGGGTTGTCCCAGTCGCCGGTGACGCCCAGGCGCTTGAAGTCGGCGCGCTGGATGTCGATCTGCTCCTCGGCGAACTCGCGGCACTTCTGCCGGAACGCGACCGCATCGAGCTTCACCCCGACCTTGCCCCACTTCTTTTCCACCGCGATTTCGATCGGCAGGCCATGGCAGTCCCAGCCCGGCACGTAGGGTGCATCGAAGCCGGCCAGGTAGCGCGACTTGACGATGATGTCCTTGAGGATCTTGTTGACCGCATGGCCCAGGTGGATACGCGCATTGGCGTACGGCGGGCCGTCATGCAGCACGAACAGCGGGCGGCCGGCGGCGTTGTCGCGCAGCTGCTGGTAGAGCCCCTGCTCTTCCCAGCGCGCCAGAATGCCCGGCTCGCGCTTGGGCAGGTCGCCGCGCATCGGGAATTCGGTGGCCGGCAGGTTGAGGGTGGTCTTGTAGTCCTGGCTCACGCAGTGGCTCGCAATCTATGTTCGGAAAGGATGGCACGCGCCTGTTCGGCGTCGCGGTGCATCTGGTCGGTCAGCGCCGCCAGATCGTTGAATTTCTCTTCGTCACGCAGTTTGGCAACGAATTCGACTTCGATGTGGCGCCCGTACAGGTCGCCCTGGAAATCGAACAGGTGCGCTTCCAGCAGCGGCTCCACGCCGTCCACGGTCGGCCGGGTGCCGAAACTGGACACCGACGGCCACGGCTGGTCGAACACCCCGTGCACCCAGGTCGCGTAGATGCCCGACAGTGCCGGGGTCTTCGGGAAACGCAGGTTGGCGGTGGGGAAGCCCAGCGTACGGCCGAGCTGGCGCCCGCGCACGACCCGCCCGCTGATCGAGTACGGGCGACCGAGCAGGTCGCCGACGCGGGCGAAGTCGCCTTCCTGCAGCAGCTGGCGGATACGGGTGCTGGAGATGCGGTCACCATGCAGGTCGACCGCTTCGATCTCGCCGGCGCTGAAACCGAGCTCGGCGCCCAGCGCCTGCAGCAGGGCCAGATCGCCACGGCGACGGTTGCCGAAACAGAACTCCGGCCCGATCCAGACCTCGCGGGCGTTCAGGCGCTGCGCCAGCAGCTGGCGCACGAAGGTTTCGGCGGGCATCGCCGCCATCGCCGCGTCGAAGCGCAGCAGGCCGATCGCATCAACGCCCAGTTCGTGCAGGATCTCGACCTTGCTGCGTGCCAGGGTCAACCGCGGCGGCGGCGTACCCTGGGCGAAGAACTCACGCGGCAAGGGCTCGAAGGCCACCGCCACCGCAGCCACACCCAAGGCGCGCGCACGCGCGACCGCGTGCCGCACCAGCGCACGATGGCCCAGGTGGAGGCCGTCGAATGCACCGATGCAGACCACGCTTCCGTTGGGGAACAGCTCCCCGCCCTCGACGCTTCTGAACAGCCTGCTCATCAACTCTCGTTCCGGCCGGCCGAAGCCCGCCCCTTCAATGGTGTAACCCTGAAGTATAGCCGCCGGGAGCCACGATCAATGCCCACGCAGGTCGCGCGGACGGAAGCCCATCGCCACCATCGCCAGCAGATAGGTCAGCCCGCCACCGCCGACCAGCAGGCCGAGCGCGCCGATCCGTTCCCACACGCCCATCGACGAGAAGCCCGGCAGCCAGTACAGCAGGGCCAGCAGCACGCCGACCATCGCCGTGCACGCCAGCAACAGGCGCAGCAGGTAGCCGCCCCAGCCCGGACGCCGCTGGTAGACATCGGTCTTGCCCAGCCAGTACCAGAGCAGCCCCAGATTCAGGTAACTGGACAGCGCGCTGGCGATGCCCAGCGCCAGGTGCAGGCCGGGCTGCTTGCCCAGCGCCGCCATCACCCCCTGCGCCTTCAGCTCATCGGGCACCATCACCTGGTACAGCACCGCCAGCAGGGCGAAGTTGAACACCATGTTGGCCACCAGCGCGGCGACACCGGCGCGCACCGGCGTCCTGGTGTCCTGGCGCGCGTAGAACGCCGGCAGCACCACCTTCAGCAGCGCGAACGCCGGCAGGCCGAAGCTCAGGCCGTACACCGACAGCGCCGTCATGCGGGTGTCGAAGGCGGTGAACTGGCCGTGCTGGAAGATCGTGGAGATCAGCGGTTCGGCCAGCAGCAGCAGGCCGAGCATGGCCGGCACCGAGATCAGCAGGGTCATGCGCAGGCCCCAGTCCAGCGAGCGCGAGAAGCCTTCGCGGTCGGTGCTGACGTGGTGCCGGGCCAGCGCCGGCAGGATCACCGTGCCCAGGGCCACGCCGAACACGCCCAGCGGCAGTTCCAGGAAGCGATCGGCCAGCGACAGCCAGGACTGCGAGCCATCGGTCAGCTTGGCGGCGATGACGGTGTCCAGCAGCAGGTTGATCTGCGCCACCGACGAGCCGAACAGGGTCGGCACCATCAGCGTCATCACCTTGCGCACGCCCGGATGGTTCCAGCCCCAGCGCGGCAGGGTCAGCAGGTCGATGCCCTTCAACGAAGGCAACTGGAACAGCAGCTGCAGCAGGCCGGCGGCGAGTACCGCCCAGCCCAGGGCGAGGATCTGCTTTTCCGGGGTGCCACCCAGCCGCGGCGCCAGCCACAGCGCGCCGGCGATCATGCACAGGTTGAGGATGACCGGCGTCAGCGCCGGCATCGCGAAGCGCTGGAAACTGTTCAGCGCACCGCCGGCCAGGGCGGTCAGCGAGACGAACAGCAGGAACGGGAAGGTCAGGCGGAACAGGTCTATCAGCAGGCCCTGCTTGGCCGGGTCGGTGTCCACCCCACTGGAGAAGACCGACGCCAGCTGCGGCGCGAAGATCAGCGCCAGCGCGGTGACCAGCATCAGCACGCCGCCCAGGGTGCCGGCGGTGCGGGCCATCAGTTCACGCAGCTCGGCGTGGCTGCGGGTTTCCTTCACCTCGGTGAACACCGGCACGAATGCGGTGGCAAAGGAACCCTCGGCGAACAGCCGGCGCAGGAAATTGGGTATCCTGAAGGCGACCCAGAAAGCATCGGTGATGGCGTTGGTGCCGAAGGTCGAGGTCACTACCTGGTCCCGGACCAGGCCGAGAACCCGCGAGACCATGGTCATGCTGCTGAACGACAGCAGGCCCCGCAACATCTTGGGTGAACTCACTCAACGTCCCTCTTGACAATCGACTTGACGTACATTTCTTACGCCATCATACTAGCTAGCTTGCTGTTCCCATAACACCGATTTTTCAGGAAACCACCACCGTGGCCAATATCAAGTCCGCCAAGAAGCGCGCCAAGCAGACCGTCGTGCGCAACGCGCGCAACGTGGCTCAGCGCTCGATGCTGCGCACCGCTGTCAAGAAAGTGATCAAGGCGCTGGACGCCAACGATGCCGCCGGCGCTCAAGCCGCCTTCGCCGTTGCCCAGCCGATCCTGGATCGTTTCAGCGCGCGTGGCCTGATCCACAAGAACAAGGCTGCTCGCCACAAGAGCCGCCTGAACGACCGCATCAAGGCCCTCCAGGCCGCCTGATCCGGTTGGTTGCTGGAGCCCCGGCTCCGGCAGCACGCAAAAGCCCGGCCTCGGCCGGGTTTTTTGTTGCCTGCAATCTTGCGATGCCCGGGGTCAGATCCCTTTTCCCGCAGAAAAGGGATCCGACCCCATTCGGCCGCCAACAAAAAACCCGGCCGAAGCCGGGTTTTTCGCGGGAACCACAACGGCATTACTGCGCGTTGCGTGCCGCCTCGAGCTCGTCTTCCTTCTGGCGATCGAAGAACGCCATGATCCGGCTCATGATCGGGAAGGTGCCTTCGCGACCCAGTGCGGACACCAGGAACCACGGCTCCTTCCAGCCCAGCTCGGCGACGATCTTCTCGGCAGCGGCCTTGGCCTCGTCCTCGAACATCAGGTCGGCCTTGTTCAGCACCAGCCAGCGCGGCTTGGCCAGCAGCTCCGGATCGTGCTTTTCCAGTTCGCGCTCGATGGCACGCACCTGCTCGACCGGCGACACACCTTCCACACCACCTTCCATCGGCGAAATGTCGACGAGATGCAGCAGCAGGCGGGTGCGCTGCAGGTGGCGCAGGAACTGCGCGCCCAGGCCGGCACCGTCGGCAGCACCTTCGATCAGGCCCGGAATATCGGCGATCACGAAGCTGCGGTAGTTTTCCACCTTCACCACACCCAGGTTCGGGTACAGCGTCGTGAACGGGTAATCGGCCACCTTCGGCGTTGCCGCAGAGACGGCGCGGATCAGGGTGCTCTTGCCGGCGTTGGGGAAGCCCAGCAGGCCGACATCGGCCAGCAGCTTCAGCTCCAGCTTCAGCGTGCGCTCCTCACCCGGCTCACCCGGCAGCGCCTGGCGCGGCGAGCGGTTGGTGGAGCTCTTGAAATGCATGTTGCCCAGGCCGCCGCGGCCGCCCTTGGCCACCAGCAGGCGATCACCATGCTGGGTCAGGTCGCCGATGATTTCATCGGTGGCCACGTTGATGATCACGGTGCCGACCGGCACGGTGATGACCATGTCTTCGCCGCCCTTGCCATAGGCCTGGCGACCCATGCCGTTCTCGCCGCGCTGCGCCTTGAAGATGCGGTCATGGCGGAAGTCGACCAGGGTGTTGAGGTTTTCGTCGGCGCGGATCCACACGCTGCCGCCCGCACCGCCGTCGCCGCCGTCCGGGCCGCCGAGCGGAATGAACTTCTCGCGACGGAAGCCAATGCAGCCGTTGCCGCCGTTGCCGGCGAACACTTCGATTTCTGCTTCGTCTACCAGTTTCATTGTTTCGATGCCTGCGATGGGCGCGGCATGCACGCCGCCACCTTGATGTAGTGCCGGCCACTGGCCGACAACCGGGCGATGCCCGTTTTACCATTGATTCCAACGAAAAGCCCCGCCGAAGCGGGGCTCTTCATGCAGCGAGCTCTTCATCCAGCACGGCCATGCCGAGGCATGGGCCGCCGGACGCAGCCTTATCAGGCTTCGACCGAGACGACGCTGACGGTGCGACGCTTCTTCGGGCCCTTCACGGTGAACTCCACCTTGCCGTCCGTCAGGGCGAACAGGGTGTGGTCACGGCCGAGGCCGACGCCGGTACCCGGGTGGAACTGGGTGCCGCGCTGACGCACGATGATGTTGCCTGCTTCGATGGCCTGGCCGCCGAAGATCTTGACGCCGAGGTACTTCGGGTTGGAGTCGCGACCGTTGCGCGAAGAGCCTACGCCTTTTTTATGTGCCATGACCTATCTCCTTACTTGCTGCCACCGGCAATGCCGGTGATCTCGATTTCGGTGTAGTACTGACGGTGACCCTGGCGCTTCATGTGGTGCTTACGGCGACGGAACTTGATGATCCGGACCTTGTCAGCACGACCCTGGGACAGGACGGTGGCGGTGACCGCAGCGCCGCTCAGGGCGTCGCCGATCTTGATGCCATCGCTGTCGCCGAGCAGCAGGATGTTGTCGAACTTGATCTCGCTGCCGACTTCGACTTCGAGCTTTTCAATGCGGAGCTTTTCGCCCTGCGCCACGCGGTATTGCTTACCGCCGGTGACCAGTACTGCGTACATGACCAGACTTCCTCTGTAGTTATTGTGGTCTATGGACTGCCGCCGTCGAGGGCGGACAGGAGCGGGATTGTACGCAGAGGGGCCCGGACGGGTCAAGTCAACCCCCTGAACGGCCCGGGGGCCCCCAAGCAGGGGTCAGATCCCTTTTCACACGGTGAAAAGGGATCTGACCCCTGCCTGACAGGCGGTCTCACCGGGTGAGACACCGGGCTGGCATTGTCGCCCATTGCCCCCATCTGGTCACCTCGGTAGGCTGACCGATTGCCGCCCTATCGCTGGCCCGGCGGCCCAGCCACGCCCCCACAACCGGATTCCCCATGGCGATGGATTTCATCCGCATCCGCGGCGCGCGGACGCACAACCTCAAGAACATCGACCTCGACCTGCCCCGCGACAAACTGATCGTGATCACCGGCCTGTCCGGCTCGGGCAAGTCGTCGCTGGCGTTCGACACCATCTATGCCGAGGGTCAGCGGCGTTACGTCGAGTCCCTGTCGGCGTACGCGCGGCAGTTCCTGAGCGTGATGGAAAAGCCGGACCTGGACCATATCGAAGGCCTGTCGCCGGCGATCTCGATCGAGCAGAAGTCGACCTCGCACAACCCGCGCTCGACGGTCGGCACCATCACCGAGATCTACGACTACCTGCGCCTGCTGTATGCACGCGTCGGCACGCCGCGTTGCCCCGACCACGGCTATCCGCTGGAAGCGCAGACGGTCAGCCAGATGGTCGACCATATGCTGACGCTGGACCCGGAACAGCGCTACATGCTGCTGGCACCGGTGATCCGCGACCGCAAGGGCGAGCACGCGCAGGTGTTCGACCAGCTGCGCGCGCAGGGCTTCGTGCGTGTACGCGTGGATGGCGAACTGTACGAAATCGACGCGGTGCCGCCGCTGGCGCTGCGCCAGAAGCACACCATCGAAGCGGTGATCGATCGCTTCCGCCCGCGCGAAGACATCAAGCAGCGCCTGGCCGAGAGCTTCGAAACCGCCCTGAAGCTGGGTGATGGCATGGCGTCGGTGCAGTCGCTGGACGATGCCGCGGCAACCCCTACCCTGTTCTCGTCCAAGTATTCCTGCCCGGTCTGCGACTACTCGCTGCCGGAACTGGAGCCGCGCCTGTTCTCGTTCAACGCACCGATGGGCGCCTGCCCCGGCTGCGACGGGCTGGGCATGGCCGAGTTCTTCGACCCCTCGCGCGTGGTGGTGCATCCGGAGCTGTCGCTGGCGGCCGGTGCCGTGCGTGGTTGGGATCGCCGCAATGCCTATTACTTCCAGCTGATCGCCTCGCTGGCCAAGCACTACAAGTTCGACACCGACGCGGCGTGGAACTCGCTGCCGGCAAAGGTGCAGCAGGCCGTGCTGTACGGCAGTGGCGAGGACGCGATCACCTTCACCTACTTCACCGAGGCCGGTGGCCGCACCCAGCGCAAGCACCGCTTCGAAGGCATCATTCCCAACCTCGAACGCCGCTACAAGGAAACCGAATCGGCGGCGGTGCAGGAAGAGCTGGGCAAGTACATCAGCGAACATGCCTGCCCCGAGTGCAACGGCGCGCGCCTGAACAAGGCCGCACGCAACGTGTTCGTGGCCGACCGCCCGCTGCCGGAACTGGTGGTGCTGCCGATCGATGAAGCCCTGAAGTTCTTCAGCGAACTCAGCCTGCCGGGCTGGCGTGGCGAGATCGCTGCGAAGATCGTCAAGGAGATCGGCGAACGCCTCGGCTTCCTGGTCGACGTCGGCCTGGATTACCTGACCCTGGAGCGCAAGGCCGACACCCTGTCCGGTGGCGAGGCACAGCGCATCCGTCTGGCCAGCCAGATCGGTGCTGGTCTGGTGGGCGTGATGTACGTGCTCGATGAGCCGTCCATCGGCCTGCACCAGCGCGACAACGAGCGCCTGCTGGGCACCCTCACCCGCCTGCGCGACCTTGGCAACACGGTGATCGTGGTCGAGCATGACGAAGACGCGATCCGACTGGCCGACTACGTGCTGGACATCGGTCCCGGCGCGGGCGTGCATGGCGGCGAGATCGTCGGCCAGGGCAGCCTGCAGGACCTCCTGGATGCACCGCGTTCGCTGACCGGCCAGTACCTGTCGGGCAAGCGCGCGATCAAGATCCCGGCGCGCCGGCACAAGCCGAACCCGAAGATGACGCTGCATCTGCGTGGCGCCACCGGCAACAACCTGAAGGGCGTGGACCTGGCCATTCCGGCAGGGCTGCTGACCTGCGTGACCGGCGTGTCCGGCTCGGGCAAGTCAACCCTGATCAACGACACCCTGTTCTCGCTGGCTGCCAACGAGATCAACGGCGCCTCGCACCCGATCGCGCCGTACAAGGAGATCGATGGCCTGGACCTGTTCGACAAGGTGGTGGACATCGACCAGTCGCCGATCGGCCGCACCCCGCGCTCGAACCCGGCCACCTACACCGGCTTGTTCACTCCGCTGCGCGAGCTGTTCGCACAGGTGCCCGAATCGCGTGCGCGCGGCTATTCGCCGGGACGCTTCAGTTTCAACGTGCGTGGCGGCCGCTGCGAGGCCTGCCAGGGCGATGGCCTGATCAAGGTCGAGATGCACTTCCTGCCCGACGTGTACGTGCCGTGCGACGTCTGCCATGGCAAGCGCTACAACCGCGAAACGCTGGAGATCCTGTACAAGGGCTTCAACATCAACGACGTGCTGGAAATGACCGTCGAAGATGCGCTGAAGCTGTTCGAACCGGTCCCGTCCATCGCCCGCAAGCTGGAGACCCTGGTCGATGTCGGCCTGAGCTACATCAAGCTGGGGCAGAGCGCGACCACGCTGTCCGGTGGTGAAGCGCAGCGCGTGAAGCTGTCCAAGGAACTGTCGCGCCGCGATACCGGCCGCACCCTGTACATCCTCGACGAGCCGACCACCGGTCTGCACTTCCACGACATCGAGGCGCTGCTCGGCGTGCTGCACAAGCTGCGCGACGAGGGCAACACGGTGGTGGTGATCGAGCACAACCTGGACGTCATCAAGACCGCGGACTGGATCGTCGACCTGGGTCCGGAAGGCGGTCATCGCGGCGGCACCATCCTGGTGACCGGCACGCCGGAAGACGTGGCCGCGTGCCCGGATTCGTATACCGGCCAGTTCCTCGCACGGATGCTGCCGTCCACTACTGCGCGACCTGACCAGCCCGCCGCTGTGGCCAACAAGCCCGATGCGCGCCCGCCGCGCAAGGTGAAGCCCGAGAAGCCGGCGAAGAAGGCAGCCGCCGCCAAGAGCACCGGCAAGGCCAGCAAGACCGCCACGGCCGGCACCAAGAAGAAGAAGGACGCCTGATGAGCAGCGAACACAAGATCCTGGCCCGCATTCCGATCAGCGTGCGCTGGCGTGACATGGACAGCATGGGCCACGTCAACAACGCCAAGTACATCTCCTACCTGGAAGAGGCACGCGTGCGTTGGATGCTGGGCGTGGAAGGCGTGTCGATGACCGACCGCATCGCACCGGTGGTGGCTGCCACCAACGTCAACTACCGGTTGCCGATCGTGTGGCCCAACGACATCCTGGTCGAGCTGTTCGTCGAACGCCTGGGCAACAGCAGCGTGACCATCGGCCATCGCATCGTCGACCAGCAGGACGAGTCGAAGCTGTATTCGGACGGCAACGTGGTGGTGGTCTGGATGGACACGCAGACCGGCAAGAGCGCGCCGCTGCCGGACGCGATCCGCAGCGCATCCACCTGAAGGTAGTGCCGGCCGCTGGCCGGCACTCTCCCCACCGGGCATGGCCCGGCGCTAACGTTCCACATCAAAGGACTGACATGATCCACCAGACTGAACTGCGCGACCTGCTGCCCGGCATGGTCCCCTTCCCCGCCGACGTATTCCCCGATGACCAGGCCTGGCTTGGCCAGCATCTGCTGCCGCTGCTGAAAATCGACCTCGGCGTGCTGCGCCCGGAACTGGCCGGCAGCGTGGCCACGATGCTGTGCCCGATCGAGCCCTACGACGGCTGCATCGGTGAAACCACCGAAGAACACCACAACGCGTTCACCGGCACCAACTGGATCGCCTTTGAACTGACCAGCGACAACCGCATGCGTTTCCTCGGTGAGGAGGGCTACTTCATCGGCGACCAGGTGCAGGACAAGCACGCGCTGAAGCACATCGCTGAGATGCGTGAGAGCTACAGCAAGGCACGTGCGTACTTCCAGCAGCATGGACGCCTGGCCAGCTATTCGCGCTATGGCGACGGCGAGCCCGGCGAGCAGGCGTACCTCGATGTGCTGGGCGGGCAGATCTCGACCGGCAACTGGATCGAAACCGCGGAGATTCCGGCCGCCTTCGCGCTGGCGTTCACCGAGGCTGCCGACGACCGGCATGCGCCGGACGATGCCGAGCTCGCGATCATCACCCGCGATGGCCACAAGTTCTTCGCCGTGGCCGAAGTGGCCGGCTACAACTGGTGTGCAACCGGTGCCGATGCGATCGTGATGCTGTACGAGCCGGAAAGCCGCACGGTGCTGTTCTCGTACGACTGGTCGTAAGCCCCACCGCGCTGCGCGCTCGCCGGGCATGGCCCGGCGCTACCGATGTCGATTCGGCAGTGATGCCTGGGTAGCGCCGGGCCATGCCCGGCGGAACGAGCGCCGCGTTACGGCGCGGCCTTGCGCACTATCAGGGCCGTGCTGACTTCGGTACCACCCTCCAGTTGCACCTGCAGCCACACAGGCTGCCCCTCCTCCAATGCGCGCCTGCCGTCCATCAACATCAGGTGCAGGCCGCCGGGCTTGAGCACGGCGCGTTCGCCCGGCGCCAATGGCAGGCGCTCGACGGCACGCATGCGGCTGACCCCGTCGACGATCCGGGTCTCGTGCAACGACACATCACCGAAACTCGCACTGCGCGCACCGATGATGGTCACCGCGGTGGAGCAGCCGTTACGGATCACGCCATAGCCGGCAGTCATGGGCGTCGCCGTCGGGCTGGGCGGCAGACGTACCCAGCCCTGCGAGACGGTGACGCACTCCGGCACCGCGGCCGCCGCCGATGCTGCGCCCGCACACATCATCAACAGTACGCCAACGAATGGTTTGGTTATCATCGGCCAGGTTCCTTCTTCGCAACGAGACCCGCAGCATGACGACGCTCATCGAGGTGATCAACCATGGCCCCATCCGCGAACTGCGGCTGGCGCGGCCGCCGGTCAATGCACTGGACACCGAGCTGTGCCGGCAGTTGATCCATGCCATCGAACTGGCGATGGCCGAGGACGCGCACGGCATCGTGCTGTCCGGCAGCGAGCGCATCTTCACCGGCGGCATGGACGTGCCGCACCTGCTCTCGCATGGCGATGACAAGCACAAGCTGCTGGACACCTGGAACGCGTTCTTCGGCGCGGTACGCACGCTGGCCGAGAGCCGCATCCCGGTGGTTGCGGCGATCACCGGCCATGCACCGGCGGGCGGCTGCGTGCTGGCCCTGTGCTGCGACTACCGGGTGATGGCACGCAGTGCCGATCCGGCGCGCCCGTATGCCATCGGCCTGAACGAAGTGCAGGTCGGCCTGATCGCACCGGAAGGCATCCAGCGCCTGTTGCGCCGTGCGGTGGGCGCGCACCGCTCCAGCGTGCTGCTGGCCACCGGCGCGCTGGTACCGGCCGAACAGGCGCTGCAGATCGGCCTGGTCGACGAACTGGTGGATGGCGAACTGGTGGCGGCCCGTGCGGTGGCCTGGCTGCAGGACCTGCTGAAGCAGCCGCGGCAGCCGATGCTGCTGACCCGTGCCATCGCCCGCGCCGAGCTGCACGACGCCCTGCATCCGGACCTGATCCAGCTCGAGCGCTTCGTCGAGGCCTGGTTCGCCCCGGATGCGCAGAACGCACTGCAGGCACTGGCGGCGCGTCTCGGCAAGTAAACGGTAGTGCCGGCCGCTGGCCGGCAGCCTGGCGATCCTGCCGGGACGCCTGCGGATGCCGGCCAGCGGCCGGCACTACCGAAGATGGGGCATCCGGCCTACACCGGTATAATCGACCCCTCTTTCATCGCTGTGGCCGCCCCCTTGAACGACATGCCCGAACCCGTCGTCTCCGAGCTGATCGATCTGCTCACCCTGGAGCGGCTGGAGGACAACCTGTTCCGCGGCCAGAGCCGCGACATCGGTACCAAGTACGTGTTCGGCGGGCAGGTGCTGGGCCAGGCCCTGGCGGCCGCGCAGGCCACGGTCGACAATGGTCGCCATGTGCACTCGCTGCACGCCTATTTCCTCCGCGCCGGCAACATCGACCATCCGATCGTCTACGACGTCGACCGTACCCGCGACGGTGGCAGCTTCTCGGTGCGCCGGGTGACCGCCATCCAGCATGGCAAGGTGATCTTCTTCTGCGCGGCCTCGTTCCAGCAGGCCGAATCCGGTGCCGAGCACCAGCACAAGATGCCCGAAGTGCCGCAACCGGAAGACATCGAACCGAACCGGCCGTTGCCCGCGGAGGTGCTTGAGCGCCTGCCGATCAAGGTGCAGCGCTGGCTCTCGCGCGGCGGTCCGTTCGAGTTCCGCCATGT
Organism: Stenotrophomonas sp. 2694; assembly: GCF_040548715.1. NCBI lineage: Bacteria > Pseudomonadati > Pseudomonadota > Gammaproteobacteria > Lysobacterales > Lysobacteraceae > Stenotrophomonas > Stenotrophomonas sp. 2694. The sequence continues at coordinate 188,317 of NZ_JBEPSG010000002.1, read as the reverse complement.
GTATCCCCGCGATGAACTGAACCCGCCCAAGCGCCCGCCCTACCACCAGGTCTGGCTGCGCCTGAGCGAGCGCGTGGGCGATGCTCCCGAGCTGCACCAGGCACTGCTGGCCTACGCGTCGGACTTCCACCTGCTGGGCACGGCGACCTTCCCGCACGGCATCAGCTACTACCATCCGCACGTGCAGATGGCCTCGCTGGACCACGCGATCTGGTTCCACCGCCCGTTCCGCGCCGACGATTGGCTGCTGTACTCGCTGGACAGCCCCAGTGCGCAGGATTCGCGCGGCCTGGCCCGCGGCCAGTTCTTCACCCGTGATGGCGTGCTGGTTGCCAGCACCGCCCAGGAAGGCTTGATCCGCGTGGTTCCGGACCAGGCAGCAGCGGCCGCCGTGCCGGCCAAGGATTGACCGATGCGTCAGATTTTCAGCAGCCAGCGCGTGGAAACCGTGGAAGGCGTGGCCGAGCTCCTGCGCAGCCACGACATCCAGGTGAAGGTCACCAACGGACGCTCGTACAAGACCCGTCGCCGGGGTCAGTTCAGCTATACCGACCTGGGCAATGCAGGCGCCTACCCTGCGGTGTGGGTCGTGCGCGCCGACGACCAGCCGCGTGCGCGCGAAATCCTGCGCGACGCCCGCCTGCTCGACACCACCCGTCGTGACCACCCGACCGCCGAATTCGCCTTCCGCGATGATGTGCAGGAAAGTGCCGGTGGTCGTGGCTGGGCCTGGCGCATCCGCATTGCCCTGCTGGTGGTGATCGCCGGGGTGGCGCTGGTGATCGGCCTGCGCCATCGCGGTGCCCCTGCCCCAACCGCGCCGGTGCCCGCCCCGCAGGCACAGCCGCAGCAAGCACAGCCGACCGCGCCGGCACCGCCGGAAGAAGAGGAAGTGCGGGTCCGCATCCAGCCGTCCACGTAACGCGCAGGTAGCGCCGGGCCATGCCCGGCGAGCGCAGCGGCCTGACAGAAACGCCGCCGGGCATGGCCCGGCGCTACCGGGACGCGAACCGGTCACATTCGGCGCGCGCCTCCGTCATGGGACACAATCCCTGCAGGAGCCCGCCGCCATGACGATCTTCGCCGCAAGCATCGACGAAACCCTGGAACGCGAACTGCCGGCCGCCAGCAGCGGTTGCCAGCATGCCTATGGCCGCATCGTGCTGGCCTGCCAGAACACGGTCACCGCCATCGCCCTGGCCATCACCGGCGACCGCCAGGCCAGCGAGGACATCGCCCAGGAAGCGTTCGTGAAGGGCTGGCAGCAGCTGCACCAGCTGCGCAGCGCGAGCAGCTTCCTGCCTTGGCTGCGGCAGATCACCCGCAACCTCGCCCGCGACTGGCTGCGCGCACAACGTGGCCGACCGCTGAGCGGCGAGGCTGCCGAAGTGGCGCTGACCATGGCTGCGGATCCGACCCCGGGCGTGGCCGATCGCCTGCAGCGGCTGGAAGAGGAAATCGCTGCCGAAGACATCATCTCTGCCCTGCCCGCCGACAGCCGCGAAGTCCTGCTGTTGTATTACCGCGAGGGCCAGCATTCGCAGCAGGTGGCCGACCTGCTCGGGCTGAGCGACGCGGCGGTACGCAAGCGCCTGTCACGTGCCCGTGCGCAGGTGCGCGAGGGCCTGCTGCAGCGCTTCGGCGAATTCGCACGCAGCAGCGCACCGAGTGCAGCGTTCGCAACGGCGGTGGTGTCGATGGTGATGATCGCCGCGCCCGGCACCGCCAGCGCGGCGATCCTGCTGGGAACCGGCGTCGGCGTGGGTGGCAGCAAGCTCGGCCTCGGTGGCGCCAGCGCTGCCGGCGGCACCGCGCTCGGCTCGTTGACCGCCACGCTGGGCCAGCTGCAGATGCTGCCTGCGTCAAGCTGGGCCGCGATCATCGGTGGCGTCGTCGGTGGCGCGCTCGGCAGCTATCTCGGAGGGCGTTTCCTGCTGTCCTACGCAGAGACCGGTGCCGAGCAGGTCCAGGTCCGCCGCTTCGTCAACCTCAGCACCGGCACCAGCCTGGGCTGGTGCCTGGCCATCCTGTTCACCGTGCTGCTGCAGGCGCCGATGTGGGCGCAGCTGCTGGTGCTGGCACTGGGCCTGGTGGTGGTCAACTACCAGTGCCTGGTGACGCTGCGGCGAATCATGGCGCCGCTGCTCGCGCGTGATGCAGCCCGGCGTGGGCGTAACGGGATCAACTGGAAGTACGAATCCATGTACGGCCTGACCGGCATGATGGCGGTGAACCTGATCGTCATCGGTGCCCTGGCCTACACGATGACGCTCAGCGGCCGCCTGTAACGGACAACGCCGGCAGTGCGCCGGCGTTGTCGTCGATCACTGCACTGAAAATCAGCGCTGCGGCTTCGGCGCGGCGCCGTCACGCGGGCCGCCGTGGCGCGGGCCACCATGCATCGGGCCCTTGGCGGCGTCGAACTCCGCCTTGCTCAGCTGGCCATCCTTGTTGGTATCGGCTGCGGCGAACCAGGCGTCACGATGCTGCTTCATGCGCAGCTCGCGGTCGGCCTTGTCCAGGTAGCCATCCTTGTTGAGGTCGAGCTGGTCGAAACGCTCGGCCAGGCGCGGATCGGCCTTGGCTTCGTCACGGCTGATGCGGCCATCCTTGTTCGTGTCCAGCTTGGCCCAGCGCTCGCCGCCGCGACCATCGTGGCGGCCATGCTTCCAGCGCGGCAGCTCATCACGCGAGAGCTTGCCGTCCTTGTTCTTGTCCAGCTCGTCGAACTTTGCGGCCAGGCGCGGGTTGGCCGCCGCTTCGCTGCGGTCGATGACGCCGTCGCCATTGGTATCCAGCTTGGCCGAACGCTGCGCCGGTGCAGCCGGGGTGTCGGCAGCCAAGGCAATACCGGTCGCGGAGGTGCCGAGCAGCAGGGCCAGCAGCAGGGGGGTACGGATCATGGGGTCACTCCTGGGAATGGGATTGGCATCGGGGTGAACACCTCACCCTCGGAGGACAACAACGCCTGACCACGACCTCGGTTGACGCAGCCGCCCATTCCATTCATCCGGCGGACAGTCGCCGCCATTGCGACAGGCTGGAGCTATGCTGTGCCCATGGCGAGACACGGCGACAGAGACGACGAACTGCGACTGTTCCAGACCGGCGAGCACCCCTGCGGGTACTGGCCGGACCGGGTTGCACGCGACCTGGTGCTGGACCCGCAGGACCGTCGCCTCGGCGGGCTGTACCCGCTGGCCCTGAGCTGGGGCTTCCGACGCAGCGGTGATCTGGTCTATCGCCCGCATTGTGCGAACTGCCACGCCTGCGTCGCTGTGCGCATTCCGGTGGCCCGCTTCGCCCCGGATCGCAGCCAGCGCCGCTGCGCCGCCCGCAATACCGATCTGGAAGTGCGCATCACCGCGGCCATGCCACGCGAGGATCTGTTCGAGCTGTACCACCGCTACCTGGTGCATCGTCATGCCAAGGGCGGCATGGACGACCACGGCCCGCACGAGTTCGAACAGTTCCTGATCGGCAGCTGGTCGCATACGCGCTTCATGGAAATGCGCCTGCCCGGCCACGACGGGCAGCCCAGCCAGCTGCTGGGCGTGGCAGTAACCGATGTGACCGAGCACGGCCTGTCGGCGGTCTATACCTTCTTCGACCCCGCCCATGCCGCGCGCGGGCTGGGCACGTTCGCGATCCTGCAGCAGCTGGAGTGGGCCCGCCGCGAGGGCCTGCCCCACCTGTACCTGGGCTACTGGATACGTGAGCACCAGAAGATGGACTACAAGCGGCGCTATCGCCCGCTGGAGGCCTACGATGGCCGCCGCTGGCATGATTTCGATGACGAACTGGACGGACGCTGACAAACCACTGACACCGGGCCAGGTGCACAATATGGCCCATGAACGCCAAACCCCTGATTCTCGGCCTGGCCCTGCTCTGTGGCGCCGCCGCTCCCGCCTTCGCCACGTCCCCCGCGATGACCGAAAAACCGTCTGCAGCGCTGCGCCTGGCCACCTACAACACCTCGCTGTATTCGGACGAAGCCGGCGGCCTGATCGCCGAACTGGAAGGCGACAGCGAACATGCGCGCAAGATCGCCGCGGTACTGCAGCAGGCGCGCCCTGACCTGGTGCTGCTGAACGAGTTCGACTTCGATGACGCTCATCGTGCCGCCGACCTGTTCCAGAAGCGCTACCTGGAAGTGGCCCAGCCCGGTGGCGGCAAGCCGCTGCACTTCGCCTACCGCTACCTGGCGCCGGTGAACACCGGCGTGCCCAGTGGCCTGGACCTGGACAACAACGGCGTGGTCGGCGGCGAAGGCCGCGGTCGCGGCAACGACGCCTGGGGCTACGGCCTGCACCCGGGCCAGTACGGCATGCTGGTGCTGTCGCGCTACCCGATCGACGAAGCCAAGGTGCGCAGCTTCCAGCTGCTGAAGTGGAGTGCGATGCCCGGCGCGATCCGCCCGGTCGATCCGCGCACCGGCAAGAGCTTCTACAACGACACCGTCTGGTCGCAGCTGCGGCTGTCGTCGAAGTCGCACTGGGATGTACCGGTGAAGACCCCGGCCGGCGTGGTCCACGCGCTGGTCTCGCACCCGACGCCGCCGGTGTTCGATGGCCCGGAAAAGCGCAACGCCGCGCGCAACCATGACGAACTGCGCCTGTGGCAGGAATACCTGTCAAAGGGTGACAAGCCGTGGCTGTGCGACGACAAGGGCCAGTGCGGCGGCCTGGCCCAGGATGCGCGTTTTGTCATCCTTGGCGACCTCAACAATGATCCGGTCGATGGCGATGGCCGCCACGAGGCGATCGTCGAACTGATCGAGAACGCCCGCGTGCTGCGCTACCCCACCCCACGCAGCATCGGCGCCGAGCAGACCAGCCTGGCCTATGCGGCCAAGGGCATCACCCGCAAGGGTGCACCGTTCCATGCCACCGGCGATTTCGGCCCGAAGTCCGGCACCATGCGCCTGGACTACGTGCTGCCCTCGACCGGTTTCGAGTACCTCGGCAGCGGCGTGTTCTGGCCGGCCAATGAGAGTGCCGAAGCGAAGATCGCCGATGGCAGCGACCACCACCTGGTATGGGTGGATGTGAAGCCGTAACCGGGGTTGATGGGGTACCGACCAACGGTCGGTACCCACCGGAAATCTGTACCAACCAACGGTCGGTGCCCATCAAATTCGGTAGGCGACGACCGTTGGTCGTCGCTCCGTTTTACGAGCGCAGCTCGACGCCGATCGCTTCGGCGGCGTCACGCGCGATGGCGCGTGCTTCGTCGATGGAGTCCGCGCGCGCCAGGGTCACGCCCACGCGGCGGTGGCCATGCACGCTCGGCTTGCCGAACAGGCGCACGGCGGTGTCCGGCACCTGCAGTGCGGCAGCCACGTTGTTGAAGTACGGCACGCCTTCGCCATGCGCCAGCAGCGCGCACGAGGCCGATGGGCCACTCTGGCGGATCACCGGGATCGGCAGGCCGAGGATGGCCCGCGCATGCAGCGCGAACTCGCTCAGCTCCTGCGACACCAGCGTCACCAGGCCGGTATCGTGCGGACGCGGTGATACTTCGCTGAACCACACCTGGTCGCCCTTCACGAACAGTTCGACGCCGAACAGCCCCCAGCCACCGAGATCATCGGTGATCGCGCGCGAGATCTCCTCGGCACGCGCCAGCGCCTTGTCCGACATCGGTTGCGGCTGCCAGCTTTCGCGATAGTCGCCCTCCTTCTGCAGGTGGCCGATCGGCGCGCAGAACGAAGTCCCGGCGGCGTGGCGTACGGTCAGCAGGGTGATCTCGTAATCGAAGTCGATGAAACCCTCGACGATGCAGCGGCCGGCGCCGGCACGGCCACCGGTCTGCGCGTATTCCCATGCCGGGGCGATGTCCGCCTCGCTGCGCAGCGTGCTCTGGCCCTTGCCCGAGGACGACATCACCGGCTTGACCACGCACGGCAGGCCGATCGCCGCCACGGCGGCGCGGTACTCGGCCTCGGTGTCGACAAAGCGGTACGGCGAGGTCGGCAGGCCCAGCGTCTCGGCGGCCAGGCGGCGGATGCCCTCACGGTCCATGGTCAGGCGCGCAGCACGCGCGGTCGGGATCACCCGCAGGCCCTGCTCCTGCTCCAGCTGCACCAGGGTCTCGGTATGGATCGCCTCGATCTCGGGCACCACCAGGTGCGGCTGCTCCTGGGCGATCAACTGGCGCAGGGCCATCGCGTCCAGCATGTCGATCACGTGCGAACGATGTGCCACCTGCATGGCCGGGGCATCGGCGTAACGGTCGGCAGCGATCACTTCCACGCCCAGTCGCTGCAGTTCGATGGCCACTTCCTTGCCAAGTTCGCCCGAGCCCAGCAGCAGCACACGGGTGGCGGAGGGGGACAACGGGGTTCCAAGCTTGGCCATGGCGGGTTCCAGCAGCGATGTGAAGGCGGGTGGGCATTCTAGCCGGTCCAGCCGCAGTGCCTGGGCACGCCCAGCCGACGAACGGTAGCCCGAATGTGATATCACTTTGATATCTTCAATTCGAACCCTCAAGGACGTACCGCCATGAAAGAGAAGTCGCTGTCCTCCCTCAACGGCCTGGGCGCGCTCGCCGGGTCCCTGGTCGTAGCCCTCGCCGGCGGCGCCCTGTTCGTGGCCGGGGTCGCGGCGAAGGCCAGCACCGGCTCGCCCAACGTGCTGCTGATTCTGGCCGGCCTGCTGATCGCTGCGCTGGCGCTGGTCGCGCTGGCCGGTCTGTACACCGTGCAGCCCAACCAGGCGGCGGTGGTCAGCCTGTTCGGCAAGTACGTCGGCACCGTCAAGGACAACGGCCTGCGCTGGAACAACCCCTTCTTCAGCAAGCGCCGCGTGAGCCAGCGCGTGCGCAATTTCGAGAGCGGCAAGCTGAAGGTCAACGAGCTGGACGGCAGCCCGATCGAGATCGCTGCGGTGATCGTCTGGCAGGTGGTCGACGCCTCCGAAGCGGTCTACAACGTGGACGACTACGAGAGCTTCGTGCACATCCAGTCCGAATCGGCGCTGCGCGCGATGGCTACCAGCTACCCCTATGACCAGCACGAGGACGGCCAGCTGGCGCTGCGCAGCCATGCCAGCGAGATCTCCCAGCACCTGAAGAACGAACTGGCCGAGCGCCTGGCCGATGCCGGCGTGCAGGTGATCGATGCGCGCATCAGCCACCTCGCCTACGCCGCTGAAATCGCCCAGGCGATGCTGCAGCGGCAGCAGGCCAACGCGGTCATCGCCGCACGCACGCGCATCGTCGCCGGTGCGGTCGGCATGGTCGAGATGGCGCTGGCCGAGCTGCAGAAAAACGGCGTGGTGCAGCTGGACGAGGAGCGCAAGGCGCACATGGTCAGCAACCTGTTGACCGTGCTGTGCTCGGACCGCGGCACGCAGCCGGTCGTCAACACCGGCTCGCTGTACTGAGCCACCCTCGCAACGGGGCGCCCCACCGCCCCGCCAGGAGTCTGCATGAGCGAGAAAAAAGCCTATCCGCTGCGCATCAACGCCGAGGTCCTGGCGGCCGCACAGCGCTGGGCGGACGATGAACTGCGCAGCCTCAACGCACAGATCGAATACGTGCTGCGCGACGCACTGCGCAAGGCAGGCCGCCTGCCGAAACCCAAGCCATCGCCGGAGGACAAGGAATGAGCAAGCGCTGGAGCTACCTGACCGTCGAGGTCAAGACATCCATGATGGGCCTGCAGAAGGCCGATGACATCCAGGCCGAACTCAGCCGCCAGGGCCAGCTGGGCTGGGAACTGGTCAACATCATCGTCCCGGCGCCAATGCGCCCGGCCCTGCTGGTCTTCAAGAAGGAGCTGTAACCATGAGCGCACGCCGCTCGTTGCTTGCTGTTTCCCTTGCCCTGTTGTCCGCCAGTGCATCCGCTGGCGAACCGCAGCAGGTCGCAGCACGCCTGCTCGATCACCTGCAGGCAGGGCGCACCGCCGATGCCGAGGCCATGCTGACACCGCAGATGGCCGCGGCCGTGCCTGCCGACAAGCTGCAGGGCCTGTGGCAGTCGCTGGGTGAACTGAAGCAGCGCGGCCCGGCGCACAGCAGTGAGCAGCAGGGCCTGCACCTGGTGGAAGTACCGTTGCAGTTCGCCAGTGGCGCGGTGATCGCGCAGGTGGCGGTGAACGGGCAGGACAAAGTAGCGGGCCTGCTGCTGCGCCCGGCCCCGGCCGCCAAGGCAGCGCCACCGCCGGCCGACGCGAACTACAGCGAAGCCGATTTCAGCGTGCCACAGGCACGCGGTGCGCTGCCCGGCACCTTGTCCCTGCCCAAGGGCAAAGGACCGTTCCCGGCCGTAGTGCTGGTGCATGGCTCCGGCCCACAGGATCGCGACGAAACCATCGGTGGCAACCGTCCGTTCCTGGACATCGCCCGCGGCTTGGCCGCCCAGGGCATCGCCGTGCTGCGCTACGACAAGCGCACCCATGCCCGCCCCCAGGACTTCCAGAGCGGCAGCTTCAACGTTGATGACGAGACCACCGACGATGCCATCGCAGCGTTGAGCGCGTTGGCGGCGGACCCACGCATCGACGGCAAGCGGATCTTCGTGCTCGGCCACAGCCAGGGCGGCATGCTCGCCCCGCGCATCGCCAGCCGCTGGCCACAGGCGCGCGGCGCGATCCTGTGGGCCGCGCCGGCGCGCACATTGCTTGAACTGCTGCCGGAGCAGAACCGCTACCTGCTGTCGCTGGACGGCTCGATCAGCGCCCCGGAGCAAGCGTTCCTGGACAAGCTCGACGCGCAGATCGCCGCGGCCCGCAGCGAAACTCTTGTGCCAGCCAGCGAACTGCCACTGGGCGTGCCGCAGACGTTCTGGAAAAGCATCGAAGCGGTGAACGCACGCGGCGACGCGGTTGCGCTGAAAAAGCCACTGCTGATGCTGCACGGGGGCCGCGACTTCCAGGTACCGGAAACGGATTGGGCACTGTGGAAAAAAGCCCTGGCCGATCGCCGGGACGTGCAATGGAAGGCCTACCCTGCCCTCAACCACATCGGCATCGCCGGCAGCGGCCCCAGTTCATTGAAGGAATACGCGCAGCCGGGCCACGTGGATGGGCAGCTGATCGATGACGTTGCGCGTTGGGTGGAGGCGCAGCGATGAGCGGCAGTGATGCACGCCCCTTCGAGGTTGCCGAGAGTTCTTCGCTGCGGGTGCTGTGGGTGCTGCTGCCACTGCTGGCGGTACTGGGCGTGGGCATGTGGGCACAGCTGCACGACAATCGCAGCGAGGCTCCCTGGATGGAGGTCACCCTGTCGCCGCCGTTCTTCCTGATGGGCGGCAGCGCGGCATGGAGCCTGGCGGTGATCGTGCTGATGGGCATCGGCCTGGGCTGGGCGTTCTTCCGTCGCCGGGTGGAGCTGGCAGGCAACGTGCTGGACGTGCGTTCAACCTTGTACCGTCGCCGCACGCCGGTGGCCGACCTGCTGCTGGACCAGGCCGAGGTGGTCGACCTGAGCCGTGATCGCCGCTATGGCATCCGTTTCAAGACCAACGGCTACAGCATGCCCGGCTTCTACTCCGGGCACTTCCGCCTGCAGGGCGGCGGCAAGGGCTTTGCCCTGGTCACCGACCGCGCACGCACGCTGGTGATTCCGGTGCGCGGCGGCAGCACCCTGCTGCTCAGCCTGGAGCGCCCGCAGGCCCTGCTCGAGGCGCTGCGCAAGGTGGCCGGCACGGCGCCACGGCAGTAAGCTGGATCGATGCACCGCACCACTCCGCTGTTGATCAATACCGAGACCGTCGAACTGTGGCCTGCACCGCTGCTGCGCGCGCGCAGCAATCTCGACGCCCGTCTGCTGGCCCGCGCGCAATGGGTACTGCGGCGCAAGCGCGATGGCCGCTACCTGGCGGCAGTACTGGCGCACGGTGTGCACTCGCTGGTGCCGCGCCTGCCACGCGAGCCCGGCGTGGAGGACGCGCTGGCCCTGCTGGATGGCGCACGGTCACGACCGTTCGGCGCTGCACTGGAAGACCAGTGGCTGCCGCTGGTTGGCCTGCAACAGTGCCTGCAGCAGCTGGGCCTGGATGCACAGCGCTATGCGCACGACAGCGGGCTGGCACTGGAAGCCGAGCCGTGCGTGCTGCACTGGGCCGGACGTGATCGCTTTGCCCGCCTGTTGTGGCTGCGCCGCGGTGCCGCGCAGGGCTGGCGACGGATGCGCCTGCATGCCGCCCGGGATGGAATTGCACTGGACGCGATCTCCGGCTTCCGCAGCCATGCGTATCAGCTCGGCATTTTCGAACGCAAGCTGGCGCGCGGGCAGAGCGTGCCGCAGATCCTGAAGGTCAATGCCGCCCCTGGCTTCAGCGAACACCACAGTGGTCACGCGCTGGACATCGGCACACCGGGGGATGCGCCGGCAGAGGAGACCTTCGAGGCGACGGCTGCGTTTGCGTGGCTGCAGGCCAATGCCGCGGCGCACGGGTTCCATCTGAGCTATCCGCGCGACAACCCGCATGGGATCGTCTACGAACCGTGGCACTGGTGCTGGAAACCGGCCAACGGCTGAGCCCCTCGTGGCAGCTGCTCGACTGCGGTCCTCGGGCTGGCCAGGAGGGTGGGCGGCGCAGGGGCCGCTGCAAGTACGTCCATGTAAGCTCGGGCGCGCCATCCATGGCGCTTACGCCCCTGCGCCGCCCACCCTCCCGGCCACGGACAGTTTCCGCGTGCGTCCGCCACGGAATTGAACAAACAAAAAAGCAAAGGCAGACGCGGGTCGCTGCGCTCGACCTCGGGCGTGGCCCGGCGCTACCAGTGCTTGGGCGTTGCGGCTAGCGCCGCAGCGCGTTGATCGCCAGCAGTACCCACCCGGCCATCAGCGTGGTGCCACCTACCGGCGCCAGCCGGGTCGGCCACTGCCACAGCGCACCGCCCACCAGGCTGCCGGAGAACAGCAGCACGCCCAGCAGCAACACGTACAACGCCAGATGCGCGATCGCGCCCTGCGCGCGGGGGCCGAGGGCGGCCAGTACCGCTCCATGGGCAAAGGCGTACAACGCCGCCATGTTCAGGTGCTGCTGCGCCAGCGGATCGGACACGCCATGCGCGGCATAGGCCGAGAGACCGATCGAGGCCGCTGCCAGCAGCGCCCCCAGGCAGGCCAGCAACGACGGTTTACGCGCGCGTCGTTCGGAATTGAACATGACAGCTCCTTGCGCAATGCCCGACACCGGGCTCGGGATGAAAAAAAACGCGCCGCGCCCGACACCGGGCTCGGGATGAAAAAAAACGCGCCGCAGGAAGCGGCGCGTTTTCGTGTCCAGCACTACATGGGTCAGCCGAGGCTTACTTGACGGCCCAGTAGATGTCGTACGTCGCTTCCGGGGTGAACGACTTGTCCACGCCGTCCTTCCAGGTTTCGTACGGACGGTCGATGACTTCGTTACCCGAGGTCACGGCCCAGGCGCGCAGGGCGCTGCGGGCAACGTCCAGGCCTGCCATGTGACCGGTGTAGGCCGCATGCGCCGAACGGTGCGGAGCAACGCGGACGTACTTGACCGGAGCGCCACCGTCGATCTTGACGGTCAGCTGTTCGGCCGGCACGCCTTCGGCACCCTTCTTCTTCACCGGCTGGGCGATGTCGAAGGCGTACTTCTCAGCACCGAAATCGGTGGTGATGATACGCAGCGGACCGGCGGCTTCCAGGCCATTGGCCTCGATCACGCGCTTGATCCACTCCTGGTTGTCCTTGATGGACTTGGTGATGGAATCCTGGCCACGGTCGACATTACCGGCGGTGACGACCAGCAGGTCTTCGGCCGGGACATCGACGATGCCCAGATCGGTCAGCGGGGCTTCGGAGGTGCGGTAGTCGACATTCGGCACGGTGGCCAGCATGTTCGCCAGGCGCGACAGACCCATCTTGATGTCATCGCCGATCTGGCGGCTGACATACAGGCCTGCGTAGCGACCGAACAGGTCAAAGCCATACTTCACCGAGTAGTCCTGGGTGATCTTGACGTTGCGACCGCCCTTGCCGGTCGGCTCCAGGGTGAAGGTGCTGACCTTGTCGTGACCCTTGGAGGCGTCGTCGATGGCGATAACAACACGCTTGTTCTCTTCGGCTTCGGTCACCTTCCAGGAACCGGTGCCCAGGTCCTTGGAGGTGTAGTCGAGAGTGGCACCGACGCCGGAGGCCGGGCCGGACAGCTTCAGTTCAACGGCGGGATCGCGCAGTACCAGCGGGTTCCAGTCCTTGAAGCGGCGCAGACTGCTGACCGTGTCGTACACGATCGTCATCTTGCGGTTGGTCTCGATGCTTTCGGTGATGTGACGCTCGCCCGGCAGACAGACGCCAATGATGACGAACAGGCCAGCCACGATCCCCAAGGCGATCAGGAACTCGATAATACGGGTCATTCAGAGAGTCTCCGGGGCCGATCCCACGGCCGGGTTGATTGAAGCGAAGCGCCAATCCTAGCAGGCTTCGCGGGCATTGGTTATCGGGATTGGCGCACCGGTTTCCGTGCCGGCTGCGCATTTGTATGCACAAAGAATTCGAAGGGTAACGCATCCGCGTACCCGGCATGTAGGGGGCAAGTGGGGGGCAACCCTGAATCCGGGCCCAGACTGCGTGCCAAGTCTTTGTCGCTAAAGGATTTTCCTCACACCAACTGGAGTTCAAACGCTTTCAGGACTGCACGCGTACGGTCACGTACGCCCAGTTTGGAAAGGATGTTGGACACATGGTTCTTGATCGTGCCCTCGGCGACCCCCAGCGAATTGGCGATCTCCTTGTTGGAGAAACCGCTGGCCATCAGCCGCAGGATCTCGGTCTCACGGTCGGTCAGCGGGTCGGGCCGGTCCAGGCTGACGAAGTCGTTGCGCATGTGCTCCAGCCCGGACAGCAGCCGCTGGGTCACCGCCGGCTGCACCAGTGAACCGCCATCGGCCACCGTGCGGATCGCCCCGACCAGCTGCGCCAGGGTCACGTCCTTGAGCAGGTAGCCCTTGGCACCGGCCTTGAGCCCGGCCAGCACCAGCTGGTCATCGTCGAAGGTGGTCAGGATGATGGTCGGGGGCAGCTGTTCCTGCCGTGACAGCACCTGCAGCGCCTCCAGCCCGGACATCACCGGCATGCGCATGTCCATCAGGACCACGTCCGGGCGGATCTGCGGGATCAGCTCGACCGCCTGGCGGCCATCGGCGGCCTCGGCCACCACTTCGATGCCGTCGTCGAGCGCCAGCAGCGAGCGGATCCCCTGCCGCACCAGGGTTTGGTCGTCGACCAGGCAGACGCGAATCATCAACGCACTCCTTCAGGAACCTGGGTAAGGGCCGCCAGCACCGTTGCCGGTACCGTCGCCCGCAGCCGGAAGCCTTCGCCGGGGCGGGTCTCCACCTGCAGCTGGCCTCCACATTGTTGCAGGCGTTCGCGCATGCCGCGCAAACCATTGCCCACATTGACCGTTTCCGCCCCGACACCGTCGTCGCGGGCCTCCACCACGACCTGGTCCGGGACCTCACGGTACACCCGCAGCCACAGGTGGCGGGCGCCGGCATGGCGCACCGTGTTGGTGATGATCTCCTGGGTGCAGCGCAGCAGCACGTGGGCCCGCTGCGGGTCTTCCACGTTCAGCGGCTCCTCGATCTCCAGCTGGATGTCCAGCGACGGCACGTGCTCGGTCAGCGGACGCAGCGCAGCGGCCAGGTCGATGGCGCCGGTCTCGCGCAGCTGGCTGACCACCTCGCGCACGTTGCCCAGCAGCAGCTTGGCCAGGGCATGTGAGCGCTTCACGTGCTCCAGCGCCTGGCCCTCGGCGAGGTGGCCGGCCACTTCCAGGTTCAGGGTCAGCGCGGTCAGCTGATGACCCAGCAGGTCATGCAGTTCACGCGAAATGCGGGTGCGCTCGTTCACCCGCGCGCTTTCGGCCAGCAGCGCACGGGTGGCGCGCAGTTCGGCATTCAGCCGGCGCTGCTCCTCGCGCGCCTCGGCCTGGCGGCGCGCAACCAGCGCGATCACGAACACGAAGCTGGAAAAACCCATGTAGCCGACGGCCTGCAGCACGGCGATGACCGGCGGGAAGCCCAGCGGCTGGATGTAGACCGGCAGCACGGCCAGGTTGCTGGCCACCAGCCACACCACCCCGATGCGCGGGCCCAGCAGCCAGGGCAGCAGGCCGGCCACCACCATCAGCAGGATGCTGCCCAGTGCGGTGCCGGAGAAATAGCTCACGCCGATCGCGCAGGCCGTCAGCAGGATCAGCGCGGCATGGTCGAAGAAGCCGGGCCGGCTTTCGCCCAGCGAGCGCGTCAGCACCCAGTACACGAAGCCGAAGGCCAGGTAGGCCGAGGCCCAGGGAATGATCCGGAAGCCGGCCTCGCCGTCCAGGCTTTCCAGTGTCAGCGACACCGGATCGATCAGGTAGATCGCAAGCCAAAGGCCGACGGTGCCCCAGGTGAACAACCCGGAGTAGCGCAGCATCGCATTGTGGTTGAGTCGGGCCAGCATGGCCCATCGTAGCCTGTGCGCGTCAGGGCCCAAGGGCATAAAGTCATGTTCGGTGCGGTCCCCTGTTCATGCCGCAGCCCACCCCGGGCATGCAATAATCATGCGCAGGGTCCGTACATGGGACCAACCGCGTTACCCCACGGAGTCACAATGTCGATTGTCATCCGCGACGTGCGCGAGCACGAGCTCGATTCCGTCCTGGCTTTGAACAACAATGCTGGCCTGGCCATCCTTCCCCTGGATGCCGAGCGCCTGCGCCTGTTCTATGCAACCGCTGAATATTTCCGCGTCGCCGAGCGCGACGGCAACCTGGCCGGCTTCCTGATCGGCTTCGGCAGCGACAGCCAGCACGACAGCAGCAATTTCGCCTGGTTCAAGCAGCACCTGGACACCCCCTTCTTCTATATCGACCGCATCGTGGTCGCCAGCCGCCGTCGCGGTGGTGGCGTCGGCCGTGCGTTCTATGCCGACGCCCAGAGCTTCGCCGAGCTGCGCTACCCGCAGATGACCTGTGAAGTGTTCCTGGACCACGGCGCCGATGCCGCCCTGCTGTTCCACGGCAGCTTCGGCTTCCGCGAGCTGGGCCAGAACACCATGCCGCAGGTGGACGTGCGCGCCAGCATGCTGGCCAAGGAACTGTGCAGCTTCCCGTGGGTGAATGAAACCTATGGCGGCAAGCTGCCTGATGTTGCATGGGCGCGCGACCGGCAGCTGCCGGCGCAGGCACAGCGGTCGACGGGGACCTGAGCGTGGCAGTGAATTTCGATTACGAACAGGCCGGTGAACTGAAGATCGGCCAGGTGGGCATCGCCAACCTGCGCATCCGCACCCTCGATGTTGAACGACTCGTGCAGGAAATGCAGGAGCGGGTAAGCCGCGCGCCGAAGCTGTTCGGCCGTGCAGCGGTGATTCTGGACTTCGGCGGCCTCAGCCAGGTGCCCGACGTGGCAACGGCGCAGGCGCTGGTCGATGGCCTGCGCGGTGCTGGCGTACTGCCGGTGGCATTGGCCTATGGCACCAGTGCGGTCGACCTGCTCTCGCAGCAGCTCGGCCTGCCGCTGCTGGCCAAGTTCCGCGCCCAGTACGAGCGCGCCGAGGCAGAACCTGCCCCGCCGCCGGCACCCGCACCGGAACCGCGCCGTGCCGCACGCGCCGAAGCGAAGGCCGCGCCGGCTCCGGCTCCGGCCACGCCGATGGGCAAGGCTGCCGATGCCGCCGCGCCACAGCCGGGCCGCATGCAGCTGGGCAACGTGCGTTCGGGGCAGCAGCTGTATGCGGAAAACTGCGACCTGACCGTGATGGCCACCGTCGGCGCCGGCGCCGAGGTCATCGCCGATGGCAGCATCCATATCTACGGAACCCTGCGCGGCCGTGCGCTGGCAGGGGCCCAGGGCAACACCGCGGCACGCATTTTCTGCCGTGATTTCCATGCGGAACTGGTCGCCATTGCAGGCCACTACAAGGTACTGGACGATGTACCGGAAACCCTGCGCGGCAAGGCCGTGCAGGTGTGGCTGGAACAGGACCAGATCAAGATCGCTGCGCTGGACTGATGCAGCACCTCAAACAGAATCATCAGGAGAAGTCCTTTGGCTGAAATCATCGTAGTCACCTCCGGCAAGGGCGGCGTCGGCAAGACCACTTCCAGCGCAAGCCTGGCCTGCGGCCTGGCAAGGCGTGGCAAGAAGGTGGCGGTGATCGACTTCGACGTCGGCCTGCGCAACCTCGACCTGATCATGGGCTGCGAACGCCGCGTGGTGTACGACTTCGTGAATGTCGTGCACGGCGAAGCCACCCTCAAGCAGGCCCTGATCAAGGACAAGCGCTTCGACAACCTGTTCGTGCTGGCTGCCTCGCAGACCCGCGACAAGGATGCACTGACCCAGGAAGGCGTGGGCAAGGTCCTGAAGGACCTGGCTGCCGACGGCTTCGACTACATCATCTGCGACTCCCCGGCCGGCATCGAGAAGGGCGCCTTCCTGGCGATGTACTTCGCCGACCGTGCGGTGGTGGTGGTGAACCCGGAAGTGTCCTCGGTACGCGACTCGGACCGCATCATCGGCCTGCTCGATTCGAAGACCCACAAGGCCGAATCCGGCCAGGACGTGCCGGCCTTCCTGCTGCTGACCCGCTACACCCCGGTGCGCGTGGAAAGCGGCGAGATGCTCAGCATCGCCGACGTCGAGGAGGTCCTTGGCCTGAAGGCGATCGGCGTGATCCCCGAATCGGGCGACGTGCTCAATGCCTCCAACAAGGGCGAGCCGGTCATCCTGGATGGCGAATCCGCTGCCGGCCAGGCCTATGACGACGCCGTCGCACGCATCCTCGGCGAAGAACGCCCGATGCGCTTCACCAACGTCGAGAAGAAGGGCTTCTTCAGCAAGCTGTTCGGAGGGTAAGCATGGGCCTGTTTGATTTCCTCAAAGCGAAGAAGACCACCGCCGAAACCGCCAAGAACCGCCTGCAGATCATCATCGCGCAGGAGCGCAGCCACCGTGGCGGTCCCGACTACCTGCCGCTGCTGCAGCGCGAGCTGCTGGAAGTGATCAAGAAGTACGTCAACATCGACGTCGATGCAGTGAAGGTGGACCTGGTCAAGGATGGCCAGCACGACGTGCTGGACATCTCCGTGGCGCTGCCTGAAGGCCCGGACAAACCCTGACCCCCCTGCCCCGCCCGTGCCTGCATGGGCGGGGCTGCCTGACCCGCATGACTGATACCACGCCCGAACCGAACGTTACCCGCGTCGGCGACATCGCCTTCGCCGATGCCCAGCGCCTGCTCGCTGCACATGAGCTGCGCCTGCATCACGTTGCGGCCGGCGAGCCGATCCCGGGCAGTTACTGGGGCGAGCCCGAGGCGGGCATCATCGCCAGCGACGTCTACGTGCGCGATGACACGCCGGTGCATTCGATGCTGCACGAAGCCTGCCACCTGATCGTGCTGCCACCGGAGCGGCGCGCGCAGGTGCATACCGACGCCACCGATTCGGTGCCCGAAGAAGACGCCACCTGCTACCTGCAGATCGTGCTGGCCGGGCACCTTCCCGGTGTCGGCAGTGAGCGGCTGATGGCCGACATGGATGCGTGGGGGTATACGTATCGGTTGGGGTCGACGAAGGCGTGGTTTGAACAGGACGCCGAAGACGCAAAGGCCTGGCTGATCGAACGCGGCTTGCCGGTGGCATAACGCATCGGTAGCGCCGGGCCATGCCCGGCGGCATGCACATCCGCCGCGATGCGGTTCGCCGGCATGGCCCGGCGCTACCGTGGGTCACGTGGCCAGCGCGCGCAGGGTGATGCCGACCACATACGCCAGATAGGTGCCGGTGGCATAGCCCATCGTGCCCAGCAGCACGCCTACCGGCGCCAACGCCGGATGGAACGCAGCGGCCACCACCGGTGCCGAGGCCGGGCCGCCGATGTTCGACTGCGAACCGATGGCGAAGTAGAAGAACGGCACCTTCAACAGCTTGCCCAGGCACCACAGCAGCACGATGTGCACGCTGATCCAGATGATGCCGAGCAGGAACAGCCACGGGCGATCCAGCAACGCCAGCAGATCCATCTGCATGCCGATGCAGGCGATCAGGAAGTACAGCAGCAGCGAGCCCAGGCGCGAGGCGCCCGCGCCTTCCAGCGTACGTGCACGGGTGAAGCTGAGGCCCAGGCCGAGCGTGGTCGACAGCACCACCACCCACACGAACGGCGCATCCAGGCTGAACTGCGATGCCCAGCTGACGTGGACCTTGAACCACGCCGCCAGCGGCGCGCCGATGGCATGGGCCAGGCCGACGCCACCGAAGGCCACGGCCACGATCAGCATCAGATCGGTCAGGCTGGGAATCCGCTCGTGCTCGGCCTGGAAGCGTGCGATGCGCTCCTTCAGCTCGTCGATGGCGGAGGTATCGGCACCGCTGCGCGCATCGATCTTCGCCGCGCGCCCAGCCATGAAGATCAACGCCGCCATCCACACGTAGCCAACACCCACATCGACCACCGCGAACTGGCCGAACGTGGTCGCGTTGACATCGAACACTTCGCGCATGGCCAGCATGTTGGCACCGCCGCCGATCCAGCTGCCGGCCAGCGCCGCCATGCCGGCCCAGGTATCACCGGCGACGGTATCGGGATGGATCGCACGCATCACCAGGAACGCGACCACGGCACCCAGCATGATGCTGGCCGAGGCGCCCAGGTACATCAGCACCAGCTTGGGCCCCAGCCGCAGGATGCCCTTGATGTCGACCGCCAGAGTCAGCAGGATCAGCGCCGCCGGCAGCAGGATGTCACGCGCGACCGGGTTGTACAGCTTGGTGTTCTGCCCGTCGATCAGGCCGAACGTGTTGTAGATGCCCGGCAGCAGATAGCACAGCAGCAGCGCCGGCACGAAGGTATAGAAGCGCTTCCACAGGCCCTGCTCGCGCGAAGCGGTCCAGAACACGGCGCCAAGGGTGGCGGCGATCAGGCCGAAGACGACGATGTCGTTCTGGATCAGGGCAGTCGAGGGCATGCAGGCATCCTGGTAGTGCCGGCCGCTGGCCGGCAACCCCATGTAGGTAGGTCGCAACGTGCAGTTGCCGGCCAGCGGCCGGCACTACCGGAAAGCCGCGCGCCGCCACAAGGGCGGCGCCGGCATCGCTTACTCGCCGATGTGCTGCTTCAGCCAGGCGTTGACGGTGTCATGCCACAGGATGCTGTTGTTCGGCTTCAGCACCCAGTGGTTCTCGTCCGGGAAGTACAGGAACTTCGACTCGATGCCCTGGCGCTGGGCCGCGGTGAAGGCAGCCAGGCCCTGCTCGACCGGAATGCGGAAGTCCTGCTGGCCGTGGATCACCAGGATCGGCTTCTTCCAGTCAGCCACGTGGTTGACCGGGTTGAACTTCTCGTAGTTCGCCGCCTTCTGGTACGGCGTGCCGCCCTGCTCCCACTCGGTGAACCACAGTTCTTCGGTGGCATAGCCCATCATGCGCTGGTCGAACACACCGTCATGGTTGACCAGGCACTTGAACGGGCTGTTCCAGTTGCCGGCGATCCAGTTGACCATGAAGCCGCCGTAGCTGGCGCCCAGTGCGCAGGCCTTGTCACCGTTGAGGAAGTCGTACTTCTTCAGCGCCGCGCTCCAGCCCTTCTGCAGGTCTTCCAGCGGACGGTCACCCCAGTGCTGGCTGATCGCATCGGTGAAGGCCTGGCCGTAACCGGTGGAGCCGTGGAAGTCGATCATCACCACAGCGTAGCCCTGGCCTGCGTACGTCTGCGGGTTCCAGCGGTAGCTCCAGCCATTGCCGAAGCTGCCCTGCGGGCCGCCATGGATCAGGAACGCAACCGGGTAGGACTTGCCTTCCTGGTAGTTGTGCGGCTTGACCACATAGCCGTGCACGGTGTCGTTGTTCCAGCCCTTGAACTCGAACTGCTCGTAGTCGCCGAAGCTCACATCCTTCAGCACTTCGCCAGCGGCCGGGGTCAGTGCGCGCAGCGCGCCGATCGGCTCGCCAGCGGCCGGCAGCAGGCCGACCAGCACCTGGTCGTTGCTCTTCAGGCTGTTGCGGGTGATGGCCACGCTGTTGCCGGCCACGTCGACGGCGGTGACGCTGCCATCGCCGATCAGCTTGGTGGCCTTGCCGCTGGCCACGTCGATCTGGAACAGCGGGTGTTCGCCGAGGTCGTCGGCGGTGGTGTAGATGCTGGCGCCGTCGGCGGACAGGGTGATGCCGCCGGCCGAACGGTCCCACTGCGGCGCGATCTCGCGCGTCTTGCCGCTGGCCAGGTCCATCGCCATCAGGCCGAAGCGGTCCGCCTCGAAGCCCGGGCGCTTCATCGCGCGGTAGAACAGGGTCTTGCCGTCGCCGCTGAACACCGGGCCGGCATCCCAGGCCGGGTTGGACGCGGTCAGGTTGACCGGCGCCTGCTTGCCCGCAGCATCGAAGCGGTACAGGTCGAAGTTGGTCGACCACGGCTCCTGCTTGCCGGCCACGCGGATGCTGGCGACCACGCTGCTGCCATCCGGCGACCAGGCGAAATCGTCATTGCCACCGAACGGCTTGGACGGAGCGTCGCCGTCGATGGTCGCGCTCAGCGCCGAAGCGCCCTTGACCGCACCGGCCTTGGCTGCCGGCAACGGGGCGACGAACAGGGTGTTGCGGCGGCCGTCGTTCCAGGTATCCCAGTGGCGCACGAACAGCGAATCGAAGACCTTGCCGCTGGCCTTGGCGCCTTCCACGTCCTTCAGCTTCTTTTCGGTGCAGGCCAGGTCCGAGGCACAGGCCTGGAACACGCCGGCGCTGAACAGCACGCGGTCGTCCTGCGGCGACACGTGGTAGCTGTCCACGTCCACCGGGAAGTCGGTCAGCTGGCGCGGGGCGCCGCCACTGATCGGCTGTGCGTACAGCTGCTGGCTGCCGTTCCTGGCGCTGAGGAAGTACACGGTCTGGCCATCGGCCGACAGCGATGCAGAGTTGACGTTCCAGCCAGCCGGCGTGATCTGCTTCGGCGGTGCCGCGTCGCGGGTGCGCAGGTTGCGCGCGAACAGTGCGGTGCTGGCCTTGAGGTTGGCATCGGTGCTGCGCTTGGCGAACACCACGGTGCCGCCGTCGGCGGTCAATACCGGCGCGGAGACGCGGTCCATGGCCACCATGTCGCGGACTTCCAGGCCACGGGCAGCGGCGACGCTGGGCAGGGCAGCCAGCAGGCTCAGTGGCAACAGGGCATGAAGCAGTTTCATCGGGGTCTCCGCAGGACGGCAAAAAACCGATGGTAGGCCTGCGCGGCCGGGCCTGCCAAGGCCATCGGTCATGGCCGTGGCTGAGCTGCCGCCAGAAAAAGCAAACCGCGCCGTAGCGCGGTTTGTCGGAGGTCGGGGTCGGATCCGATTCCATGGGAATCGGCTCTGACCCCAGACGCTGCCAGCATGGGGTCAGAGCCCTTCCCTGCGGGAAGGGATCCGACCCCGTGGGCGTCATGCCACGGCGCGCTTGCCGGTGCGGTAGATCAGCCAGCCGACCAGGAACAGCACGGCCAGGCCGATCCACTGCGCGGCCGGCAGGTGGAACGGCACGGCCAGCACGTCGGCACGGCTGCTGACCACGATCGGCACGGCGATGGCGATACCCATCAGCGCCTCGCCGGTGATCAGGCCGGCAGCGAACAGCACGCCCGGCTTGTGCACGCGGTCGCGGCCCTCTTCGTCATCGGCGCGCACCTTGTGGAAGCGCTCGACCAGGTAGGAGATCAGACCACCGAGGAAGATCGGCACCATCAGTTCCAGCGGCAGGTAGATGCCGATCGCCGCGGCCAGCACCGGCACGCGGAAACGCGAGTTGCGCGACTTCAGCCAGCTGTCGAACGCGATGATGGCGGCACCGACCACGGCACCGATGCCGATGAAGGTCCACGGCAGCTCGCCACCGAACAGGCCCTTGGCCACCGACGCCATCAGGTTGGCCTGCGGTGCGGCCAGCGCATTCGGGTGCAGCTCGGACTTGACGCCGATGCCGTAGGCGGTGGCCAGCAGGTTCAGCACCGGGGCCATGATCAGCGCGCACGAGAACGCGCCGATGCCCAGCATCAGCTGCTGCTTCCACGGGGTGGCACCGACGATGTAGCCGGCCTTGAGGTCCTGCAGGTTGTCGCCACCGACGGCGGCGGCACAGCACACCACCGCGCCGATCATGATCGCGGCCACCGCACCCAGCGGCGCACCGAAGGCACCGACCGGCTGCAGGCCATCCTTGCCCAGCAGCAGCACCAGCACCGCCGAAGCGAACAGGATGGTGGAGATGGTGATGCCCGAGACCGGGTTGTTGGACGAACCGATCAGGCCGGCCAGGTAGGCCGACACCGAAACGAACAGGAAGCCGGCGACGATCATGATGAGGGTCATCGGGATCGACACGTGCCACTGGCCGACGATGGCCTGGTACAGCGCCAGCAGCGGCAGGGTGAACACCACCAAGGCCACCAGCATCCACTTCATCGGCAGGTCGCGCTCGGTGTGCGCCAGCACCGGGCCACCGCTCTTGCGCGCGGCCGCAAAGCCACTCTTGACGCCGTTGAGCAGCGACTTGCGCAGCGAGATCAGGGTCCAGATGCCGCCGATCAGCATCGCGCCGACACCGAGGTAGCGCATCTTCGCGCCCCAGATGGCGAACGCCGCTTCGGTGGACGAGGCGGTGGCGATCGAGGCGGCCAGCGCCGGATCGGTGTTCATGAAGAACGCCTGGTAGATCGGGATGGCGATGTGCCAGGTCAGGATCGAGCCGGACACCACCACGATGCCGACGTTGAGGCCGACGATGTACCCCACGCCCAGCAGTGCGGGCGACAGGTTGGTGCCGATGAAGGCGGTGACCTTGGAGCTGCCGACATAGGCCGAGGTGGCCCAGGCGTCCGGGATCAGGCGCATGCCGCTTTCCGCGGCCAGCTTCACGAACGCACCGATCACCGCCGACAGGCCGAGGATCTTCAGGCCCGGGCCGGGGTTCTCACCGGCCTTGAGCACTTCGGCCGCAGCCTTGCCTTCGGGGAACGGAAGCGGATCTTCGACGATCATCGAACGGCGCAGCGGCACCGAGAACAGCACGCCCAGCAGGCCACCGAGACCGGCGATGCCCAGCACCCACCAGTACTTGAAGTCCGGCCAGTAGCCCATGATCACCAGCGCGGGGATGGTGAAGATCACACCGGCGGCGATCGACGAACCGGCCGAGGCGCCGGTCTGCACGATGTTGTTCTCAAGGATCGAACCGCCACCCAACAGGCGCAGCACGCCCATGGAAATGACCGCGGCGGGAATCGCGGTGGCGATGGTCAGGCCTGCGAACAGACCGAGGTAGGCGTTTGCGGCCGACAGCACCACCGCCAGCACGATGGCCAGGACCACCGCGCGGAAAGTGAGCTGCTTGGGCGCAGCGTCATGGTTCATGAAAGCCCCTGCTGGCAAAAAATCCCTGTCACGCTAGCGTTCAGGGGGCAGCAAGTCCAGTGCGGTTCGGGAGGGGTGCGGTCGGGCGGCCAGTGAGATAGTCGCTTTTGGCCAAACTCGGCCAACGCATCAAGCGCATCAGGCACATTCCAGGGAGCTAGCGGGTCTCGCGGTTTCCTTGCCCTGCATGGGCCAGGCCAGCCGCCACCGCAGCGCTCCAGGCGACACAGTTTGAAGTGTCTCAACTGCCCATGCATCGTGTTCACGATCTGCAGCATGACGCTGAGCCGCCCTATGAACAATGCACTTCGGATCCGCCCGATCACATCGCCAGTCATGGCCATCGCGACCCTGTTCTGCCTGATGCCGCTTTGCGATCACGCATCTGCCTGGAGTCGCGTTGGCGCGATCGAGGTCACCGACCACGCTGGCAAACCCTGTTTCGGGCTTCCCAAGAAAGAGCGCAAGCGTATCGGTGAGACTCCGCAGGTGTTTGGTGTGGAGGTGTATGACGCGATTACTCCACCGCTGCGGCAGCAATGGTCTTTCGAGTTTGCCTATCCCGCGTCACTCCCGCTTCCACCCGGAGCCTGCGTGCTCTACGGAGAAGTACCAGCCAACGCCGTTGCAAGACAAACGTCCATGCCGCTGCAGCCTGGACGCCTGTACGACGTCTCGATGTCGGCCACCAGGACCGGCGCCACCCAGTTCTACAGCGCCCGATTCTGCCTGAAGGCGAACGCCGACGGCAGCCTGCACGCGATCCAGGTCCGCTACGACGACGCTCTAGGCTGGAGTCCTGCGGTCTGCCTGCCCTGAGCCGACGCGCGCGCTCGCCGACATCGGTCAGCACGTGCTGGAAACAGTTTATTGTTATGTTATATCCTGTCACGCCATTGACCTGAGCGCCCGTGGCCCCTCTCTCCTCCCGGCTGGCCTCCATCGACCAGCTGCGCGGCACCGTGATGCTGCTGATGCTGCTCGACCACGTGCGCGAGACGTTCTTCCTGCAGCATCAGGTCAGCGATCCGATGGACGCGGCGACCGTGTCCCCTGCCCTGTTCGCCTGCCGCCTGCTGGCCCACCTGTGCGCGCCGGTGTTCGTGCTGCTGACCGGGCTGTCGGCCTGGCTGTACGGCCAGCGCCATGCCGATCCGCGCCGTGCCATTGCGGCTTTCCTGCTCAAGCGCGGCCTGTTCCTGGTGGTGCTGGAACTGACCCTGGTCAACGTCGCCTGGACCTTCCAGTGGCCGCCGGAGACGGTGTACCTGCAGGTGATCTGGGCGATCGGCCTGAGCATGATCGCGCTGGCCGGCCTGCTGTGGCTGCCGCGGCCGCTGCTGGCCGTTCTGGCGGTGACGCTGGTGGTCGGCCACAACCTGCTGGACGGCGTACGGGTGCAGGGCGACGGCGCTCTGGCGGTGCTGTGGAAGGTGCTGCACCAGCGCGACTGGATCGAGGCTGGGCCGTTGAGCTTGCGTACCTCCTATCCCGTGCTGCCGTGGATCGGGGTGATCGCGCTGGGCTACCTGATGGCGCCGTGGTTCGCTGCCGGCAGCGACCCGCAGCAGCGCCGGCAGCGGCTGCTGTGGTCCGGGCTGGGCGCACTGGCCGCCTTCGCCCTGCTGCGCTTCGCCAACGGCTATGGCGACACGCCGTGGCAGTACCAGCAGACCACGCTGCGCACGTGGATGAGCGTGTTCAACATCACCAAGTACCCGCCCTCGCTGCAGTTCCTGCTGCTGACCCTGGGCGTGGGCCTGCTGCTGTTGCGGCTGTACGAGTGGCCGCCGCTGGCGCGTGCGCTGCAGCCGCTGGCCGATATCGGCGCAGCGCCGATGTTCTTCTATCTGCTGCACCTGTACGTGCTGAAGCTGCTGTACCTGGCGGCCCTGAAGACCTGGGGCCCGACCCACGGTTGCCTGTATGCACTGGACTCGGTGGCCGGCCTGCTGCTGGTGGCCTGTGCATTGGCGGTGGTGCTGTACCCGCCGACGCGGGCGTTCGCGCGGTTCAAGGCACGACGACGCGACCTGGCCTGGCTGCGGTACCTGTGAACGGTAGCGCCGGGCCATGCCCGGCGTTACGCAGGACCGCCGGGCATGGCCCGGTGCTGCCCGGCGCGCGCCTGCAGCGCACGCCTATAATTCCGCGATGAATTCCACTGCTATCGCTTCCGACGACTTCCTGGGCCATCCCAAGGGCGTCTACGTCTGCTTCTTCACCGAAATGTGGGAGCGCTTCTCCTTCTACGGCATGAAGGCGCTGCTGCTGCTGTACCTCACCAAGTACCACCTGTTCGGCGACAAGGCCGGGCTGGACCTGCTCGGCGCGTACGGCGGGCTGGTGTACTGCATCCCGGTGTTCGGCGGCATGTTGGCCGACCGCTGGCTGGGCATGCGCCGGGCGGTGCTGTTCGGCGGCATCCTGCTGGTGCTGGGCCACCTCGGCATGGCCTTCGAGGGCCACGCCGCATACCGGGTCAATGGCGAAGTAGTGCGCGACACCTCGGCATTGGCCGTGACCTACCTGTCGCTGGCGCTGATCATCATGGGCGTCGGCTTCCTCAAGCCGAACATCTCCACCATCGTCGGCAAGCTCTATCCGCAGGACGATCCGCGCCGCGATTCGGGCTTCTCGCTGTTCTATGCCGGCATCAACCTGGGCGCCCTGTTCTCTTCGCTGGTGTGCGGTTTCCTGGGCGAGGTCTACGGTTGGAAGTACGGCTTCGGTGCGGCCGGCATCGGCATGCTGGCCGGCCTGGCGATGTTCCTGTGGGGCCAGAAATACCTGCAGGGCCACGCCGAGCCGCCGCAACCGGCGACCTTGAAGCAGAAGGTGCTGGGCCTGCCGCGCGAATGGCTGATCTACCTGTGCGCGGTGATCGGCGTGCTGCCGGTGGCCTGGCTGATGTGGGCGGCCGGCAACGGTGCCTTCGCGCTTGGCGGTGAAATCAGCCTGGCGCTGATGCTGATGCTGGTGGTGCTGGGCGGTGTGCTGGTCTGGTTCGCCTGGTTCACCGGCACCCAGTGCACGCCGGTGCAGCGCCAGCAGATGATCGCGCTGATGGTGCTGATCTTCATGGCGCTGGTGTTCTTCACGATGTACGAGCAGTCGTATGGCTCGTGGGTGACCTTCACCGACCGCCTGCTGACCAAGGACATCGTGCCGGCGCTGGTGATCCGCGAAGGCTCGCCGCTTCCGTGGTCGATCCTCTCGCTGCTGCTGGCACCGCTGGGCTTCGTGGTCAGCGCGCGCCTGTCCGAGCGTCGCCCCGGCTCGTCCGCCCCGCGTACGTTCTTCATCGCCATCGTTGCGTTGATGCTGGTGCTGCTGGTGCGCGACTGCCTGGTGATCCCGCAGACCGCCGGTTCGCTGACCTACCTCGGCGGTCTGTTCCTGGTGCTGCTGGCGCCGGCCTTCGCCGCGTTGTGGACCTGGATGGACCGCCGTGGCTGGGAACCGGGCAAGCCGGTGAAGTCGGCCTGGGGCCTGGTGATCGGTGCGTTGTCGTTCGTACCGCTGGCGCTGGCCGCGCAGCACGTTGGTGCCACCGGCGAGATGGCCAGCGTCTGGTGGCTGGTGCTGGCCTACTTCCTGCTGGCCAGCGGCGAGATGTGCCTGTCGCCGGTCGGCCTGTCGGCGGTCACCCAGCTGGCGGTGCCACGGGTGATGAGCCTGATGATGGGCACCTGGTTCCTGGCGACGGCCTTCTCCGAAACACTGGCCGCGCTGTTCGGCAAGCTGGCGGCGATCGACGTACCTGAAGGCGAAACGCTGGACATGGCCGCGGCCGCCGGTGCCTATGCGCACCTGTTCTGGCTGCTGATGTGGATCGGCCTGGGCTGCGCGTTGCTGGCCTTCATCGCTGCGCCGCTGTTGAAGCGGATGATGCATGGGGTGAAATAGGACCAATAGCGTCATCACCCAGCGTCAATCACTATTGCTACGACGGAAGCGACAGCACTTTCGTACAAATTGCATGTGCGGCAGGCGAAGGGGGAGGCAGGATGCGCCCTCCCTCGACTCCCCCTCCTCCCCACATGCGCTCTTCCCCTCTGGCCCGCACCCCGCTGGCCCTGCTGATCTCGACCTGTCTGCTCGCCCCGGTTCCGGCCATGGCGGACAGCGCGTCCGACACCTGCAAGGACACCGACCAGGTTCATTGCACTTCCGACACCGGCATTTCCGGCTGGTGGTGGGGCGGCCTGGCGGCCGTGGGCCTGGGTGCTGCGGCAGCCGGTGGCGGTGGCGGTGGCGGTGGCGGCAGTGAGGGTGGCAGCGGTGGCGGGGGCACGGCGCCGCCCGGCCAGGAAGGCGGCCAGTTCGGCAACAACCAGGTGCTGTCGGCTGCAGGCACCCAGGTGAACTGGCATCAGCCGGTCACCACCCGTATCGCCGGGCGCGCCCGCAACGAGGGGCAACTGCAGTTGCTGGCAGGCACGCTGCACCTGGTAGGCGAAGGCGAACTGCGCAATACCGGCAGCCTGACCGTCGGAAACACCAGCGCCCTGCGCATCGATGGCGATGCGGACCTGGACAACCATGGCGCGCTGCGCATCGAGGGCGCCCTCGAGCTCGCCGGCGATGGAAGCCTGGAGAACTTCAGCCGGGCCGACTTCATCGGCGCGCGCGTGCAGGCAGCAGGTGAAGCCGAGATCGACAACAACAGTGTCCTGCACGTACAGGGGGGCCAATGGTCTTTCACACAGGAGTCGGACCTGGACAACGGCCGCAATGGCGTGCTCGATATCAGTGGCACCAGCTTCGCCCTGCGCGACCGTGCCGAAGTGGAGAATGAAGGCCGCATCCTGGCGCGCGACCTGGCCGCCGGCAGTGCGCTGTTCGATGCAGTGACCGGTGCGTGGGGTACCGATCGCGATGCGATCGATGTGCTCGACAACCGCGGCTATATCCAGCTCGACGGCGACCATGGCAGCGTGCTTCGCCTGGTGGCGGACAGCCAAGCCAGCCACGCCGTCAACCGCAACGGCGCCAGCATCCAGAGTTCGGCACGCAACAGTGCCCTGCTGCACGCCGAAGGCGCGTACGCCACCTTGTTCAACCAGGGCACATTGACCGTCACCGGCGACGGCGCGGTGGCGATGCGCGGAGCGCGCGGCGCCACCCTTGTCAACGATGGCGTGATCAATCTGGGCACGGCCACCGACAACCAGGGCCGCGGCATGGTGGCCATGCAGTCCGATGGCAGCGCAACGCTGAACAACCGGCGCGGCGGCGTGATCAACATCCATGCCGCCGATTCGTTTGCCTTCCAGATCGCCCCGGGTGGCAGCGGGCGGCTGATCAACAATGGCGTGGTGAACGTCTACGGCCAGGGCAGCGGCGTGCATGCCGACGCGGACTCGGCCGCCGCCGACCGCCCGGGCGATGATCTTGGCTGGCAGGCGCCGCGTGGCATCCGCGGCTACACGGTCGGCACGAACGCCGACGGCAGCGCGGGCCAGCTGGTGCTGCATGACGGCGGACAGCTGCACGACGTTGCCGTAGACACCGGCTTTACCCGCGGCACCGACGCTTCGCACGTCGTGCTGCGCGATGTGGTCAGCGGCGCCGAAGGCGGCGAGCAGAACATCCGCAGTGCCAGCGTGGTCTGGCACGCACAGGCCGAGCGTGATGCGCAGGGCAACGTGGATGTGACCATGCAGCGCCGCGACTACCGCGAACTGGCCGGCGATGACCAGCAGCAGATCGCCTCGGCGCTGGAGAACGCATACCGCAACGATGCGCTGTTCCACAGCCTGGAAGTGGCCGACCAGCACACCTTCCAGAACGCGCTGCAGCAGCTGTCCGGTGCCAGTCTGGTAGGCAGTGCGCTGCGCGTGGCCAGCAATGCCGATGCACTGTGGTCGCAGTTGGCGGCGCAACCGGCCGGGCAGTCGCGCGCACTGGCCTTCGGTGGCGGGCAGGCCAATGCGGCCGGTGTGCGCGGCGATGGCGGTGCGATGCAGGTGGCGCTGCAGCTGCGCGGCGGCCAGATTCTGCAGTTGGCCACGGCTGCACTGTCGGCTGACCTGTCCGCAGGGAGCGGGCAGGATCGGCTGCACTCGCAGTTCGCCGGCATCGGTCTGGCCCAGCAGTGGGGAGCGCTGCAGCTGCGCCACCAGCTTGGCCATGAGCAACACCAGTTGCAGGGTCAGCGCCAGCTCGACTGGGGCCAGACCCGCGAGACCGCGCACAGCCAGCGCCGCATCGGCAGGACGATGCTGGCCACCACGCTCGACATGACGTCTGCACTGGGCAAGGTGCAGTGGCAACCGCGCATCAAGGCCAGCGCCTTCGACCAGCGTGAAGGCGCCTTCCACGAACAGCACGCCAACGGCTTCGGCTTGGCGGTGGCCGCTGGCCGCCTGCAGGGCGTGCAGCTGGAAGTGGGCAGCGCGTTCCAGCGCTCGCTCGGCGCGCAGTGGCACCTTCAGGCCGACGTGGCAGCCAGCCGACCGATGGCACTGCGCGAGCAGGCGCGCTCTGCGCACCTGCTGGGCGCATCGGGCAATACCTTCACCCTGCCCGGCGTACGCCGCAGCGGCGTCGACCACAGGCTGCAGCTGGGCCTGAACTACCAGGCATCGAACCTGGGCTTCGGCGCGCAGCTGTCCAGCCTGCGCCAGTGGGGTGAAAGCGATGTCCGCGCTGACCTTCAGTTCGACTACCGCTTCCGCTGAAGTACTGGGCGACGGGCGCCTATGCGCCCGTCGCCGTCAGCTCAAGGCGCCTTGTCCTTGTCGGAAGACGTCGCGGCGGCAGCCGTGCTACCGCCCAGGCTGCGTGACAGGAAGGCAAGCAATCGGCTGTAGTAGTCGCGCTGGTTGGCCTCGGCGTACAGGCCATGGCCCTCGCGCGGGTAATACAGCGCTTCCACGGGCACGCCGGCCTGTTTCAATGCCGCTTCCATGCGTTCGGTGTGCTGCACCGGGGCACGCAGATCTTCGCGACCAGCGGCCAGCAGCACGGGCACCTTGATGCTCGCCGCAAGATTCACCGGCGACACCGCCGCCAGCGTGGCCGGATCACCCAGCCACTCCTGCAGATAGGTCACGCCGGAGGCGCGATCCTGGATGTCGCCGCGTTTGAACATCAACGGCAGGTCGTACACCCCCACATAGCCTGCCGCGCAGCGGTACAGCCCCGGCTCGCGCACAGCGCCCATCATGGCCGAGTACGCACCGTAGCTGGCACCGTAGATGCAGATGCGTGCGCTGTCGGCGATGCCTTGGCTGATCGCCCAGCGGGTGGCGTCGGTCACATCGTCCTGCATCGCGCGGCCCCATTGCCGGGCAGCGGCCTGGGTATGTGCACGGCCGTAGTTGCCCGAGCCGCGGAAGTTGACCTGCAGCACCGCGTAGCCGGCGTCGGCCAGCAACTGGTTCTCGCGCTCGAAACCACCGTCATCGAACACGCCGATCGGGCCACCATGCGGGACCACCACCATCGGCAGGTTGTGGCCATCACTGCCCCTGGGCAGGGTCAGGAAGCCATGCAGCGGCAGGCCGTCCCGTGCAGCCAGGGTGACCGGGCGAACGCTGGCACCGCCGTCACGATCGAACCAGCGATGGCGGCTGGTGAGGAACGCGGCGTTGCGGGTGGCGGTGGTGTACAGGAAATAGTCGCCGGGATTGGTCGCAGAGCTCACCTTCACCAGCAGGCGCGCGTTGTCGCGGGTGCCGGTGAGCAGGCTCACCACCTGCCCGGGAAACGCCTTTTCAAGCCTGCGCTGGGTGCTGGCGGTCGGCGACTGCTCATCGAAGAAGGCGGTGCGCGTGACGGCGCCGACGAACTGGATACCCACCGGCACGCGCGTGCCGGGCTGGTAGACCACGCGGGTGGGGTCGACGGTGTCGTCCTGCAGCAGCGTACGCCGTTCTCCGCTGACCGGATCCCAGCTGACCACCGTATCGGGGCCGCGGGCCTGCTCCACCACCAGGTAGGCCAGCCGATTATCGGCGGAGAAGCCGATCGGGCGTTCGATGCGATGGCTGCTGCCTTCGTCGTTGACCAGGGCCCACTGATCGCGGTCCTGGCGATAGTAGAGCTTGTTGACGTTGTCGGCGGCGGCACCGTGGGCGAAGCGCAGTTCACCTTGATTGTCGGTGGTGAACGTTGCGCGCTGCACCGGCGAGCGCGAGACCAGGACGCGGCGCCCGGTGATGACATCCATCCGTTCCAACCGCGTATTGGTGTCGTTGGCAAATGGCCACAGCGAGATCAACACGTTGCGCTCGTCGGCAGCCAGCGGATCGGCCAGGAATGCAGCCACCTGCTCGGCCACCCGTCCGGTCACGAAGCCGGGCTCGTCCGGGCGCGCGCGGTAACCGACCAGCAGATCACCGCGCTTGCCATTGGCATCGATGGCATACAGTTCGCCGGTCGGCCGTGGCTGGTCCAGGGGCCCCCATTTCTCGGCCAGGCCGATGAGCAGGCGGGTGTCACTCACCCAGTCGACCTCGGCGGCGTGATTGTTGCGTGGCGGCCGGAAATTGCCGACCAGTTCCATCGTGTCGGTACGCAGCACCGCCACGGCAGTTGCGCCGTCCAGTGGCAAGGTCATGGCCAGGTACTCGCCGGTGGGCGAGAGCTGGATGTCATTGAACTCCGCGCGGCGTACGTAGCCGTCCAGCGAAACCTCCGCAGCCTCCGCCCCATCCACGCCGCAGATGGCCATCAATGCGGCCAGCACCGTTGCATGTTTCATGACGTTCTCCTTGAAGCCGGGCATCCCCCTGCCCGGCACCGGGTCCGCGGCGCGCGGCTCGCCTGCCTTACGGCGCCTTGTCGGCGCCTGCGCTCGCGCTGGTGCTGGCGGTACTGCCGCCCAGGCTGCGTGACAGGAAGGCCAGCAGCCTGCTGTAGTACTCGCGCTGGTGCTCAGGCCGGTGGAAACCGTGCCCTTCGGTGCGGTAGTACACGCTCTCCACCGGTGAGCCGGCCGCCTTCAGCGCTGCCTCCATGCGCTCGGTGTGCTTGATCGGCGCACGCGTGTCTTCGCCGCCAGCGGCCAGGAACACCGGCACTTTCAGCTGCGCGGCCAGGTTCACCGGCGAACGGGCTCCCAGGGTCTTCGGATCGCCTACCCATTCGCGCTGCCAGGCCATGGCCGAATCGCTCAACTGTGCCTCACCACTGAACATCAGCGGCAGGTCGTACACACCGACGTAGCCGGCCGCGCACTGGTACAGTCCGGGTTCGCGGATCGGCCCCATCATCGCGGCATACGCACCGTAGCTGGCCCCATAGATGCAGATGCGGTTGCTGTCGGCGATGCCCTCTGCGATGGCCCAGCGGGTGGCGTCGGTCACATCGTCCTGCATGGCCGCGCCCCACTGCTTCGCACCCGCCTGGGTGAACGCGCGGCCATAGTTGGCCGAACCACGGAAGTTGACCTGCAACACGGCATACCCTGCTGCTGCCAGCATCTGCGGCTCGTTGCTGTAGCTGCCCTCATCGAATACGCCGATGGGGCCACCGTGCGGCAGCACCACCAACGGCAGATTGCGCCCTTCGCTGCCCGGCGGCAGGGTCAGGAAGCCGTGCAGCGGCAGCCCGTCGCGCGCCTTCAGCGAGAACGGACGCACGGTGGCGGCCAGTTTCGGGTCGATCCATTCGCTGCGGCTGAGCAGATGCTCGGCCGCCTTTGCGCGGGTGTCGAACAGGTAGAAATCCCCGGGATTGCTGCCCGACCACGTCTGCACCACCACCTTGCCGCCATCGCGGGTACTGGAGGTGATGAACACCGGGCCGCCGAACGCCGCTTCAAGGCTGCGGTACTGACGGGCATCGGCCCCCTTCTCATCGAAGAACCGCGTACGCGGTGCATCGCCGGCAAACAGCGCGCCCACCGGCACGCGGGTGCCCGGGCGGAAGATGATCGCGTAGGGATCGACCACGCCATCGCGCAGCACCTCGCGCCGTTGGCCGGTCTGCGGGTTCCAGCTGACGATGGCATCGGGCCCGGTGGGCTGCTCGACCTGCAGATAGGCCAGCGCGCCATCTTCGGAGAAGCCGATTGCGGTTTCTATCCGGTGGCTCAGCGACTCGTCATTGACCAGCGACCACTGCGCATTGGTCCCGGCGCGGTAGTAGAGCTTGTTGACGTTGTCCGACGCTGCGCCGTGGGCGAAGCGCACTTCACCCTGATGATCGGTAGTGAAATCGGCGCGCTGCACGGGTGAACCGGAAACGCGCACGCGACGCCCACTGACCACGTCAAGCCGCTCGACCCGGGTGTAGGGGTCCTCGGCGAAGGGCCATACCGCGATCAGCACATTGCGGTCGTCGCCCGCCAGTTCGTCGGTGAGGAAGGCCGCAACGTCCTCCACCTTCTTCGGCTGGATGCGCGTGCCCAACCCGCGCCCCTGCACGCGGTAGCCGACCAGCAGTTCCCCGCCCTTGCCATCGACGTTGACCCCGTACAGTTCACCGGTGGGCTGCGGCGTATCGAGTACTCCAAGCTTCTCGGCCAGGCCGACCAGCAGGCGCTCGTTGCTCACCCATTCAAAGGTGTTGGCGTGGTTCTTGTCCTGCGGGCGGAACACGCCGGCAGGCTTGCGGTCGGACGTGCGCAGGATGACCAGCGCGGTGGAATCGTCCAGCGGTACGGTGCCGGCAACGTAGTCGCCGCCGGGCGAGAGCTTGACGTTCGAAAACGACTCCGCTTTCAGGTACTTCTCCAGGTCCACCCCGCCGGTACCCGCCGACGTCCCGCCCACCACCGCGCACAACAGCGCGGCAAGTACAGTCCTGCGCATCCTTCCCCCTTCCTGCCCGGACACCCTGTCCAGATTCGCCGATTCTAGGCAGGCAAGCGATGGCTCCGCCAGTGGCGAGGCCGCCATCGCCGGACTCAGGGCGCCTTCTCCGCATTGCCAGCGGCCGTCACCTGTGCCGTTGCTCCGCCCAGACTGCGCGACAGGAACCCCAGCAGGTGGCCGTAGTAGTCGCGCTGGTTGGCCAGGTTGTACAGCCCATGCCCTTCGTTCTTGTAGTACAGCGCCTGCACAGGCGTTCCGGCCTGCTTCAATGCCGCCTCCATCCGCTCGGTATGCACCACCGGTGCGCGCTGGTCTTCGCGGCCGGCGGCCAGCAGCACCGGCACGCCAACCTGCGCGGCCAGGTTGACCGGCGAGCGTTCGACAAGATCCTTGGGCCGTCCCAGCCACTCGCGCAGGTAGATCAACCCGGATTCGTCACTCTGGATATCCCCGCGCGCATACATCAAGGGCAGGTCGTAGATGCCAACGTAACCTGCCGCACAACGGTAAAGACCCGGCTCGCGCACCGTCCCCATCAGCGCCGCATAGGCGCCGTAGCTGGCCCCATAGATGCAGATGCGTTCACGGTCGGCAATTCCCTGCTCGATGGCCCAGCGCGTGGCATCGGTCACATCATCCTGCATCGCCGCGCCCCACTGTTTGCGCGCAGCCTGCGCATGTGCGCGCCCGTAACCGGCCGAGCCACGGAAATTCACCTGCAGCACGGCATAGCCGGCGGCCGCCAGCATCTGCGTCTCGGTGGAGTACGTGCCATCGTCCAGGACCCCGATCGGACCGCCATGCGGCACCACCACCATCGGTAGCGCGCGCATCGGCCCCCCCGGTGGCACGGTAAGGAACCCATGCAGGGGGCGGCCGTCGCGGGCCTGCAAGGTGATGGCGCGTACGTCGGCACTCTGCGCCGGGTCGATCCAGTCGCTGCGGCTGATCAGGTGCCGGGCGCGCTTGCCCAGCGTGTCATACAGGTAGAAATCACCCGGATTGCGGCCCGACCAGGATTCCACCAGGACAGTGCTGCCGTTGCGGGTGCTGGAGGTGATGTATACCGGAGCACCCAGCGCGGTTTCCAGGCTGCGATAAAGCCGGGCATCCTCCGAGGTCTCATCGAAGAAGCGCGTGCGTGGGGTAGTGCCCATGAACAGCGCGCCCACCGGCACCTGCGTACCGGGGCGGTGGATGATGCGTGCAGGGTCGGCGATCTCATCACGCAGAACCGTTCGCCGCTCGTTGCTCTGCGGGTCCCAGCTGACGATCACGTCGGGGCCTTCGGCCTGCTCCACCTGCAGATAGGCCAGGCGGCCGTCGGCCGAGAAGCCGATGGCCGCTTCGTTGCGCGGGTTCAAGGCCTCATCGTGCAGCAGTATCCATTCGCTGCTGGCACCGGCGCGGTAATACAGCTTCTTTTTCTGGTCAGGTCCGACGCCGTAAGCGAAGCGCACTTCGCCCCGGGCGTCGGTAGTGAAGGCGGCCTGCGCGATCGGCGCGCGCGCGACCGCGTTGCGGCGACCCGTGCTCACGTCCATGCGTTCGATCTGGGTGGCCGCGTTGTCGGTGAACGGAGTGACCGCCACCAGCACGTTGCGATCGTCGTCCTTCAACTCATCGGTGAGGAAAGCCGCCACCATTCCCGCAGGCTTGACCTTGATGTTGGTGCCCAGTCCGGTTTCAGCGGTGCGGTAGCCGACCAGCAGTTCTCCCCCCTTGCCGTTGGCGTTGATGCCGAACAGCTCGCCGGTGGGCGCCGGTCGATCCAGCACACCCAGCTTCTGCGCCATGCCCACCAGCAGGCGTTCATTGCTTACCCAGTCGAAGGTATGGGCGTGGTTGTTGCGGGGTGGGCGGAAGGTGCCGACCATCTTCATGTCGGCGATCCGGTAGATCGCCAGCGCCGTACCCGCCTCGATCGGAACCGTGGCAGCCACGTACTCGCCACCCGGCGAAATCTTGATATCGGCGAATGCTTCCTGCCGCAGGTAGCGGTCCAGGTCCACCCCGCCGGTACCCGCCGACGTCCCGCCCACCACCGCGCACAGCAGCGCGGCAAGCACAATCCTGCGCATCCTTCCCCCTGAGAACGGGCCCCCTGCCCGCAGTCTCGATTCTAGGCAGGCAAGCGGGCGCGCCGCCAGTGGGCAGAAAAAACGACGGCACCGTTGCCGGTGCCGTCGTTGCCACTACCTTGGAGAGAGAGTAAGGACGTGGGTTCGGGGGGC
Organism: Stenotrophomonas sp. 2694; assembly: GCF_040548715.1. Taxonomy (NCBI): domain Bacteria; kingdom Pseudomonadati; phylum Pseudomonadota; class Gammaproteobacteria; order Lysobacterales; family Lysobacteraceae; genus Stenotrophomonas; species Stenotrophomonas sp. 2694. Next base: position 151,963 of record NZ_JBEPSG010000002.1, on the reverse strand, counting down.
GTGCGCCGGGTCAATGGACCCCGCGCACCGCCAGAGTGAGGGCCAGGATGCTGAGGATCACCGCGATGGTGCCGTCCAGCACGCGCCAGGTGCTGGGCTTGGTGAACAGCGGCGCAAGCAGGCGCGCGCCCAGGCCCTGCGCGGTCAGCCACAGGCAGCTGGCGGTGACCACGCCGGCCGCGAAGGCCATGCGCGCATTGCCGAAGTTCTCGGCGATGGAGCCGATCACCATCATGTCCAGCCAGAAGTGCGGATTGATCAGCGAGAAGCCGACTGCCGCCATCAGCACCGCACGACGGCTGCCGTCATCGCTGTCGGCTTCGCCCATGCCACCGCCACCGGCGATCGCACGGCGTGCCGACTTCATCGCATACCAGGCCAGGAAGGCCACACCGGTCCAGAGGACGGCGGTGGTCAGCCACGGCAGCGCGGTGGTGAGCGTGCGCAGGCCGGCCACGCTGGCGAAGATGAAGATTGCATCGATGGCCGCGCAGGTGGCGACCACCGGCACGATGTGCTTGCGCAGGATGCCCTGGCGCAGGATGAAGGCGCTCTGGGCGCCGACCACGGCAAACAGGCCGATGCCGGTAGCCGCACCACTGAACCAGGCACCAAGGCCGGTGCTGGCGGAGATGACCGAGAACATGGGATTCACTACCTTGTCTTGCTTGGGGGGAGCGGTGCCTCGCGAAGGCGGACAGCACCGGAACGGGCGCCATTGTCGCGCCGCAACATAGAAAAGACGAGCTAAACTTACTAAACCAACATTAGCGGAGCTTAATCGCCATGCGCATCGACCATGCCCAGCTGCGGGCCCTGGCTGCGGTGATCCGCGAAGGCAGCTTCGACCGTGCCGCGCAGTCGCTCAACGTCACCCCCTCGGCCATCTCGCAGCGGGTCAAGGCACTGGAAGACCGCATCGGCCGCCTGCTGGTCAAGCGCGGCACGCCTGCGACCGCGACTGCCGAGGGCCAGTTGCTGGTGCAGCTGGCCGAGCAGACCGCCCTGCTGGAGCACGACGCGCTGCACCGGATGGGCCTGGCCGACGAGGACCTGCCGCAGGCCAGCATCCCCGTAGCGGTGAACCACGACAGCCTGGAGACCTGGTTCCCACAGGCCGCCCAGCAGTTCGCGCAGGGCACCGGCACCACCCTGGACCTGCGGGTGGAGGACCAGGACCACACCGTCGAACTGCTGCGCCAGGGCACCGTGCTGGGGGCCGTGACCACCCTGGACGAGCCGGTGCAGGGCTGCCAGATCCACGCGCTGGGCAGCATCCGCTACGCCGCCACCTGTACGCCGGAGTTCCGCGAGCAGCACTTCGCCAAGGGCGTGACCGCACAGGCGCTGGCGCAGGCACCGGTGCTGGTGTTCAACCGCAAGGACGACATGCAGTCGCGCTTTGCCCGGCGCATGGCCGGCGCCGACCTGCCCAGCACCGCGCCGACGTGGTGGATTCCTTCCACCCGCGCCTTCGTGCAGGCCAATCTGGGCGGGCTGGGCTGGACGATGAACCCGCTGCCGCTGGTCAAGCGCCATCTGGACGCCGGGCGCCTGGTCTACGTGCGGCAGCGCGCGTGGGAAGACGTGCCGCTGTACTGGCAGCACTGGAAAGGCGACGTGCAGACGATGGCGCTGCTGACCCGGGCAGTGCTGGACGCCGCCTCGGCACTGGTGCAGCGCAGGCGCTGAAGAGGGGACGGAGAGGATCAAGTCGCTTGTGCTACAAACGCCTTGATCCCCTCCGCCCCCTTTTCATGCAAGCATCGGTGCAACCGACGAGGGGGCTGACCGATGGAAACCGAACCGGTATTCCTGCATATCCGCGTGGTGATGGGGATCATCCTCGGCCTGTCCATCACCACCCTGCTGAAGGGGTTGGCGCAGATCATCGAACACCCGCAGCGGCGTGGCTGTTCGGCGCTGCACCTGTGCTGGGTGGTGTGGACGCTGGTATCGCTGGTGACCTTCTGGTGGTGGGAATTCCGCCTGGTTGAGGTACACCGTTGGACGTTTGAAATCTATCTGTTCGTGATCACCTACTGCGCGACCTGGTTCCTGCTGTGCGCGCTGCTGTTTCCCGAAGACCTGCGCGAGTACGGAAGTTACGGCAACTACCTGATGCAGCGTCGACGCTGGATCTTCGGGGTGGTCGCGATATTGACCCTTCTGGATCTTGTGGATACCGCGATCAAAGGGGGAAGCCGATGGCGGCTGCTGGGCGAGGCCTACCCCCTGCATACGGTGCTGATGCTCATCGTCGCCGCACTCGGCTGGCATCTGCGCAGCACGCGCGCGCAACTGGGGCTGGCCGCAGCGACGCTGGCCTATCAACTGGGCTACTTCGCGGCGGAGTACTTCACCATCGGCAGTGAGTGAGGAGCGCCGCCGGTCTCCATCCAATCTCCATAGGCGTCGGCCAGAATCGCCCGGTTCCATTCGACCGCAGGTTTCCCAGATGACGATCCACTACCGCAATGCCCGTCCCGATGACGCCGCCGCCTGCATCGACCTGCGCGGGCGTACCCGCGAGAACGCCTTCAGTGCAGCGCAACTGGCCGAGCTGGGCATCACCGAAGAAAGCTGGGCCGCAGGTATCGCCGATGGCGATTCGATTGGCCGCGTCGCCTGGGAGGGCCAACGGATGGCCGGCTACTGCTTTGCCGACCGCGAAAGCGGCGAGGTGCTGGTGCTGGCCCTGCTGCCGGAATTCGAGAAGCGTGGCATCGGCCGGCAACTGCTGCAGGACGTGGTCAGCCTGAGCCGCGATGCCGGCCACAGCCGCCTGTTCCTGGCCTGCTCAGCCGACCCGCGCTCGCGTTCCCATGGCTTCTACCGGCACTTGGGCTGGAAGGCGACCGGCGAGATCGATGAGGCCGGTGACGAGATCCTTGAGCTGGCGTGATCGAGGGCATCGCCGGGCGTGGCCCGGCGCTACCGGGTGAGGGTGCCGCGAGCCGTCGGATGCTGCGTTGCATCAAAATCGGACCGGAAGCGGTTAAAATTGCCACAGGAATGCTGCAAGGCGTTGTTTCTTCACGCTCTTTCCCTGTTTCTTGCGCATCCTGACCCCCTTCCCCGCCAACGATCCCGCCCCCATGAAGAAATTTGGCAAGGCCCTGCTCGCCCTGCTCGTGCTGCTGTTGCTGGTGGCCGCGCTGTTCCTGTACTGGCCGCTGACCCAGCGCTCGGTGCCCGCCGCGAACAACGACAAGCCCGTCGATGTCGTGCTGGTCGGCGCCGGCATCATGAGCATCACCCTGGCCACCTACCTGCAGGAACTGCAGCCGGACTGGAACATCCAGGTCTACGAGCGTCTCGACGGCGTCGCCGGTGAAAGCTCGGACGGCTGGAACAACGCCGGCACCGGCCACTCGGCATTCGCCGAACTGAACTACACCCCGGAACTGCCCGATGGCAGCATCGAGACCAAGCGCGCGGTCGGCATCGCCGAATCGTTCGAAGTCTCGCGCCAGTTCTGGTCGCACCAGGTGAAGGAAGGGCGGCTGAGCCAGCCCAGCGACTTCATCAACCCGACCCCGCACATGAGCTTCGTCTGGGGCGATGACAACATCGCCTACCTGCACAAGCGCCAGCAGGCGCTGGTGAAGAATCCGCTGTTCTACGGCATGCAGTACTCCGAGGACCCGGCGCAGATCAAGCAGTGGGCACCGCTGCTGATGGAAGGCCGCGACCCGAAGCAGAAGGTTGCCGCAACGTGGATGCCGCTGGGCACCGACGTCAACTTCGGCGTCATCACCCGCCAGCTGACCGCCGGCCTGCAGCACAGCCCGAACTTCGGCCTGCACCTCAACCACGAGGTCAGCGCGTTGCGGCAGAACGCGGACAAGAGCTGGAACGTGACGGTGAAGGACCTCAAGGCCGGCACCGAATCGACCACCCACGCCCGCTTCGTGTTCATCGGTGCCGGTGGCGCGGCGCTGAAGCTGCTGCAGATGTCGGGCATCCCGGAATCGAAGGACTACGCCGGCTTCCCGGTGGGCGGCCAGTTCCTCGCCTTCCAGGGCCAGGACGTGACCTCGCGCCATGGCGTGAAGGCCTATGGCATGGCCGAGACGGGTTCGCCGCCGATGTCGGTGCCGCACCTGGATGCGCGCAAGCTGGATGGCAAGCCGGTGGTCCTGTTCGGGCCGTTCGCGCTGTACAGCACCAAGTTCCTCAAGCACGGCTCGTGGTGGGACCTGTATTCGTCGGTCAACCACAACAACGTCGGCCCGATGCTGGAAGTGGGCAAGGACAACCTGGACCTGGTGCAGTACCTGATGGGCCAGGCGCGCCTGAACGATGCCGATCGCCAGGCCGAACTGGTCAAGTACTTCCCCAATGCCAAGCCGGGCGACTGGAAGCTGGTCACCGCCGGCCAGCGCGTGCAGATCATCAAGCGTGATCCGCTGAAGGGCGCGGTGCTGCAGTTCGGTACCGAGATCGTGACCGACAAGGACCACACCCTCGCTGCGCTGCTGGGTGCCTCGCCGGGCGCTTCGACCTCGCCGCCGATCATGCTGGACCTGATGGCCAAGGCCTTCCCGGAACAGATGAAGGCCGGTTGGGAAGCCCGCCTGCGCGAGATCGTTCCCTCGTACGGCCGCAAGCTCAACGAGAGTGCCGCGCTGACCAACGAGATCCGCACGTTGACCAGCCAGACCCTGCACCTGCCCTACCTGGAGGTTCCGGTGGAAGCAGGTACGACGCCTGCACTGGCACCGACGGCCGCGGCGGCCCCGGCCAAGGAAAAGCGCAACGCCAACGAAGAGCTGCAGGCGCTGTAAGCCTGCGCTTGGCGGATGCCTGCGGACGGCCACCTTCGGGTGGCCGTCTGCGTTTGCGCGCGGCGACGGGGCGGATCCCTCCCGCACGGGAGGGCTCTGACCCATTCCGGGAGACCCCTCGCAGGGTCAGAGCCCAGTGCCTGCGGCAATGGGATCCGACCCCGCCCTGACGCTTGCTGCGCGCCTGAAAGCCCCTGCGCAATGACGCGAATTGTAATGTTGTTAAGAATTATTTACATTTGCGTCCTGCGCAGTGACCGCGCCCCTCCCAGATGGACCTGACGTGCCCGAAGCCGCCGCCCCGGGTGCTGGACGACTGTTGCCGCCCCTTCCCCGCCTCTACGCTTTGAGCCCGCCATGACCCAGATTTTCCCCAGCCGCCTGCCCCGCCGTGCGCTGCTGCCCGCCGCCCTGCTGTCCTGCCTCACCCTGGCTGCGCCGTCGGCATTGGCCGAGGTCGCTGCCGACGCCTCCGATGCCAAGACCCTGGACCGGGTGAGCGTGCGCGCCGAGCAGTCCGCGCCGCCATCGAGCACCACCCGCCTGCCGATCACCCTGCAGGAAACACCGCAGTCGTCGACGGTGATCGGCCTGCAGCGCCTGCAGGACGAATCGTTGTTCAGCCTCAACGACGTGATGCGCAATGTCACCGGCGTCAGCGTGTCCTTCTATGACACCCAGCGCCCGCTGTACTACGCGCGTGGTTTTGCCATCACCGATTTCCAGGTGGATGGCATTCCGACCTACAGCGGCTCGACCAACCAGGAATACGACACCGCCTTCTATGACCGGGTGGAAGTGATCCGCGGCGCCAACGGCCTGCTCAGCGGCGCGGGTGTGCCGTCGGCCACGGTGAACCTGCTGCGCAAGCGCCCGGGCAAGGAGTTCGACGCTTCGTTCTCGGTCAGTGCCGGCAGCTGGGACTACCGCCGCATGGAAGCGGACGTGACCGCACCACTGACCGCCGACGGCCGCTTCCGCAGCCGCGTGGTCGCCGCCTACACCGATCGCGATTTCTATTACGACCGCTACAAAGAGAACAAGATGGCCGGCATGGCCGTGCTGGAAGGCGATGTGACCGACAGCACCACGGTGACCGTCGGCTACCAGACCCAGGACAACAACCCGGTGGGCTCGACCTGGGGCACCGTGCCGTTCTTCGACAGCCAGGGCAACTTCGCCCATCTGCCGCGCTCGACCAACCTGGCACCGAAGTGGAGCTACTGGCAGCGCGAGACCAGCACGGTGTTCGCCAACCTAGAGCAGCGCTTCGGTGACAACTGGCTGCTTAAGATCAACACCGCCTACACGCGTGGCAACGTGCAGAACATGCGCCTGTACGGCACCGGCAATCCCGACCCGGTGACCGGCGCGGGCATCTACCTGCGCACCGCCGCCGGCGATTCGGAAGACACCCGCCGCAACGTCGACGCCTACCTGACCGGCACCTTCAACCTGTGGGGCCAGCAGCACGACGTGACCGTGGGCGCGCAGTGGGCCGACCTGGAAGGCACCACCAACACCCTTGCGCTGAACTACCCGCGTGACTGGGCTCGTTGCGGCAGCGAGCGCTGCTACTACATTCCCAACGTGCACACCTGGGATGGCGACATCTCCGAAGTGACCTACACCCTCACCGGCGCGCGCCGCGTGGCCAAGACCACGCAGAGCGGCTTCTACCTGGCCACCCGCCTGCGCCTGGCTGATCCGCTGGCGCTGATCGCCGGCGCACGCCTGAGCCGCTGGCAGACCCAGACCCGCGCCTACAACGCGGCCGGTGCCTACACCGCCACCAGCGGCGCGTACAAGGTGAGCGATGAAATCACCCCGTACGTGGGCCTGGTGTACGACATCACCCCGAACGTGGCGGCCTATGCCAGCTACACCGAGATCTTCAACCCGCAGAACTACAAGGACCGCAACGAGAACCTGCTGGCGCCGGTGCAGGGCTCCAACCTGGAAGCGGGCCTGAAGACGCAGTGGTTCGACGGTCGCCTGACCGCCAACGCGGCGGTGTTCGAAGCCAAGCAGGACAACTACGCGGTGCGCGACATGAGCGTGCCGGAGGGCTCGTTGAGCGACGGCAGCTCGGCCTACATCGGCGTCAACGGCACCAAGGCGCGCGGCTGGGAAGTGGACGTCAACGGCGAGATCCTGCCGGGCTGGACGGTCAATGCCGGCTATACCCACGTCAAGGTGACCCGCGCGGCCACCGACCTGCTGTACGCCAATCCGGCCGAAGACCTGCTGCAGCTCAACACCCAGCTGCAGCTGCGCGGCGCGCTGGAACGCCTGAGCATCGGCGGTGGCGTGCAGTGGCAGAGCAAGGTGCAGGGCTACAACATCCCCTACCCGCTCGGCGGCACGGTGACGGTGAACCAGCCGGCGTATGCGCTGGTGCAGTTCAACGCCAACTACCGCATCAGCGACAACTGGACGGCGACGCTGAGCGTGCGTAATGCGCTGGACAAGACCTACTGGGCCAACCTGGACTACAACAACTACGGCGAACCGCGCTTCGTGGCGGCCAGCCTGCGCTGGAAGTTCTGAGCAACCCGGAAATGGTGGGTGCCGACCATTGGGGGGGGGGCCCACTGTTGAGGGTGGGTGCCCACTGTTTGGGGTGGGTGCCGACCGTTGGTCGGCACGCTTCTGACGCTCCGCCACGACCCACGGTCGTGGCCCACCTGAATGGGCCCGCCTTCGCGCGGGCCTTTTCTTTGCTGCACTGCGGGTTGCACACCCCTCCATAATTATGGCGTAATTATTCCAACGCCATTCGGAAGTCCGTCGATGAACCCGAGTTGGGACACGCTGGAGCGGGGCCGCCAGGCGCGGCTGGAACGCGCCGCGCCATGGGCCAGGGGCCACGAGGTGGCGGCTGGCGATGTCGCCGAGCTGCTGCACGCGCTGCTGGAGCCGGGCGACAAGGTCTGCCTGGAAGGCAACAACCAGAAGCAGGCCGACTTCCTCGCCCAGACGCTGGCCGACCTCGACCCGGCACGGGTGCATGACCTGCACATGGTGCAGTCGGTGCTGTCCCTGCCTTCGCACCTGGATGTGTTCGAACGCGGCATCGCCTCCAGGCTGGACTTCTCCTTCTCCGGGCCGCAGTCGGTGCGGCTGGCCAACCTGGTGGCCGAAGGACGCATCCAGATCGGTGCCATCCACACCTACCTGGAACTGTTCGGCCGCTACTTCATCGACCTCACTCCGCGTGTGGCACTGGTCGCGGCGCAGGCTGCCGACCGCCACGGCAATCTCTACACCGGCCCCAACACCGAAGACACGCCGGTGATCGTGGAGGCCACCGCATTCGGTGGCGGCATCGTCATCGCCCAGGTCAACGAGATCGTCGACACCCTCCCCCGCGTCGATATTCCTGCCGACTGGGTCAACTTCGTGGTGCAGGCGCCGCGCCCGAACCATATCGAACCGCTGTTCACCCGCGATCCGGCACAGATCTCCGAGATCCAGGTGCTGATGGCGATGATGGCGATCAAGGGCATCTACGCCGAGTACGGGGTGAACCGGCTCAACCATGGCATCGGTTTCGATACCGCAGCAATCGAACTGCTGCTGCCGACCTACGCCGAGTCGCTGGGGCTGAAGGGAAAGATCTGCCAGCACTGGGCACTCAATCCGCACCCGGCGCTGATTCCAGCCATCGAATCGGGTTTCGTCAAATCCGTGCACTCGTTCGGGTCGGAACTGGGCATGGAGAAGTACATCGCCGCGCGCGGGGATGTGTTCTTCACCGGCGCCGATGGTTCGATGCGCTCCAACCGCGCGTTTTCGCAGACCGCAGGGCTGTATGCCTGCGACATGTTCATCGGCTCCACCCTGCAGATCGACCTGCAGGGCAACAGCTCCACCGCAACGCGCGACCGCATCGCCGGCTTTGGTGGTGCGCCCAACATGGGTTCGGATGCACGCGGCCGCCGCCACGCCAGCGACGCCTGGATCAAGGCGGGCCAGCAGGCCGCGCGGCCCGGCGAGATGCCACGCGGGCGCAAACTGGTGGTGCAGATGGTGGAAACCTTCCGCGAGCACATGGCGCCGGCCTTCGTCGACCGCCTCGATGCCTGGGACCTGGCCGAGCGCGCGAGCATGCCGCTGCCGCCGGTGATGATCTACGGCGACGACGTCAGCCATGTGCTGACCGAGGAAGGCATCGCCAACCTGCTGCTGTGCCGCAGCCCGGAAGAACGCGAGCAGGCGATCCGCGGCGTGGCCGGCTATACCGCCGTGGGCAGGGGACGCGACCGCGCCATGGTGGAAAACCTGCGCGACCGCGGAGTGATCCGCCGCCCGGACGATCTCGGCATCAACGTGCGCGATGCCAGCCGCGATCTTCTTGCCGCGCGTTCGGTGAAAGACCTGGTGCGCTGGTCCGGCGGTCTGTACGACCCGCCCAAGCGCTTCCGCAACTGGTAAGGGCCACGCCATGGAAACCCTCGACTATCGATTCGCGGGCACGACGCCCGTGCGCTTCCCCACCGATGCGGTGCTGGTGGGCGTACTGGCCTCGGGCAACCTGGAAATCCTGCTGGAACCGGCCGACCTGGACGGTGCGATGACCGTGCGCATCATCACCGCTGCACGGGGCTTCGGCACGGTCTGGCAGGCGGTGATCGCCGACTTCGCCCAGCGTCATCCCCTGCGCGATGTACGCGTGTCGATCAACGATGCTGGCGCTACACCGGCGGTGGTCAGCCTGCGCCTGGACCAGGCCGTCGAGACCCTGCTTGCCGGAGGCCAGCCATGACGCTCGCACAGCGCACCAGCTATTACGAAGCCGATGCCCGCGCGCGCATCGCCGCGCTGCTTGATGCAGGATCGTTCCGCGAATTTCTCGGCCCAGCCCAGCGCGCCATCAGCCCGCATCTGGCGCAGCTGGACCAGCCGGCCGCCTTCGACGATGGCATCGTCGTCGGTGAGGGACACCTGCACGGCAAGCACGTGCTGGTGGCCGCACAGCAGGGTGAATTCATGGGCGGCGGCGTGGGTGAGGTGCATGGCGCCAAGTTGACCGGCCTGCTGCGCCGCGCGGCGGACACCCATCCCGATGGCGTGCTGTTGCTGCTCGATACCGGCGGTGTGCGCCTGCATGAAGCCAATGCGGGATTGATCGCCATTTCCGAAATCATGCGCGCCACGCTCGACGCGCGGGCCGCCGGGGTGCCAGTGGTGGCGCTGATCGGCAGCGGCAACGGCGCCTTCGGTGGCATGGGCATCGTCGCCCGCTGCTGCAGTACGGTGATCATGTCCGAGGAAGGACGGCTGTCGCTGTCCGGCCCCGAAGTGATCGAGACCGTGCGCGGCGTGGAGGAATTCGATTCGCGCGACCGCGCATTGGTGTGGCGGGTGACCGGTGGCAAGCACCGCTACCTGATCGACCAGGCGCAGGTGCTGGTGCCCGATGCGATCAGCGCATTCGCCAAGGCCGCCTCTGATGCGCTGCAGCCAGACACCACCAGTGCCGACCCCGACGCGGCACTGGCCGCGCTGCAGGCACGCCACGCCGCGTTGAAGGCGCGCGTACAGGCGTGGGGCGACTGCAACGATGGCCTGCAGATCTGGGCACGCCAGGGCATTGCCGACCCGGAACGTCTGGCGCTGCTGGAAACCGATGCCTTCCTTGCCGCCACTGCGCACCGGAGCCTGCCATGAGCCTGCCATTGAATTCGCTGCTGGACGCACTGTTCCCGCGTGGCCATACCATCGCGGTGAACGATTCGGTACTGACCGGCACAGCGACCACCGACGACGGTGAGGTGACGGTGATCGGCACCACCGACAGGATCGAAGTCGGTGTGGACCACGCGCTGGTGCTGGCCGACACCGTGCTGGCCAGCACCGCTGCTCATCCGCAGCGTCCCATCGTGATGCTGGTCGATACCGCCGGCCAGCGGCTGGCGCGCCGCGATGAACTGCTGGGCATCAACGGCTACTTCGCCCACCTCGCACAGACCCTGGACCTGGCCCGCCGCCGTGGCGCGCGCCTGGTCACGCTGGTCTACGGCGAATCGGTCAGCGGCGGCTTCCTGTCGTTCGGGCTGATGGCCGACCTCATCCATGCCCTGCCCGATGCGCAGGTGCGGGTGATGGATCTGCGCGCGATGGCACGGGTGACCAAGCAACCGTTGGAAAAACTGCAGGCGCTCAGCCTGACCTCGCCGGTGTTCGCACCGGGCGTGGAGAACTACGTGTCGATGGGCGCAGTGCAATCGCTGTGGGATGGCGATCTGGCGCATCACCTGCTGGACGCACTGCGTGCAGCCGTCGACGGTGACCATCGCGCTGCACTGGGCGCCGAACGGGGTGGCCGTACGCTGGCCGCGCCGGTAGCCACTGCTGTGAGCCAGGGCAATGCCTGAGCGGCCGGCCCGGCACACGCTGGTCTGGCTGTCGGCCGATGCCGATTGGCGGGCCGACCTGCCCGCGCACGAGCCGCGTCTTGCCGCCTGGTTCGCGCAGGGCTTCCCTGCAGTGGTGGCGCGTCGTGCCGCGGATGATGCCGATACGCGCCTGCGATTGGGCGTTCCGTTGCCACCGGCCGAAGGCAAGCAGCGCGTGTCGTTGCGTGTACCGCTGTGCGACGTCGCGCACATGCGCGCTCCGCCGGCGTTGAGCGAGCTGCTGGCAGCAGGCGACGCAGGTGTTCCACAGCCGTGGCAGGAATCACTCCACGACCTGCAGGCACTGGCCCCGGCCCGTGTGTTCGGCGCCTTCGCCTGGCAATGGCTGACCGCCCTGCCCTATATACATGAGCGTTCGGACATCGACCTGCTGTGGCAGGTGACCGATGCCGCACAGGCCGAGGCGCTGATCGCGCAGTTGCTGGCATGGCAGACCCGCCATCCGCATCGCCTTGATGGCGAGCTGTGCCTGCCAGATGGTGGCGCGGTGAACTGGCGCGAACTTGCCGGCCGCAGTCGCCAGGTGCTGGTGAAACGCCTTGATGGAGCCGCATTGGAAGCGCGTGATGCACTGTTCGCCACGCGCGAGGCGATCGCATGATCGCCGCCCCGAAGCCGTTGTTGGCACGCGACGCGGTGGTCGACAGCGCACGCCTGGGACGGCTGGCCATTGCCAGCCTGCACGCCGAACTGGCGTGCGCCCCGAAGCCGGGCCTGGTCACCCCGTTCGACAGCGGCAGCCATGACGACATGGATGCCGGCACTTTCCTGCGCAGTCTGTTCGCCCTGCGCCACTACTTCACGGCGGTGGCCAGGGCCGGTGCCGCGGGCGCCCCCTTCACAGTGCTGCGCGATCACGGTATTGCCGCTGAAGCGGCCATGCTGGCCGCCACCGGCGGCATCAACACCCATCGCGGTGCGATCTTCAGCCTTGGCCTGCTGGTGGCCGCCGCCGCTGAGCGCAGGCGCGTGCATGGCCATGCCGTGTCGGGCGCGCAGGTGTGCCTGGCGGTTCAGCAGTGGAATGACGCACTCATCGCTGCGCCGCTGGACCCGCACAGCCCGGGACAGCGCGCACGTGCGCGTCATGGGGTCTGCGGCGTACGCGAACAGGCTGCCGCCGGCTACCCGGTGCTGCGCGAGCTGGCCCTGCCTGCCCTGCGCCATGCGCTGGACAGCGGCCTGCCGCGCGACGCCGCGTTGTGCCAGACGCTGATGCAGCTGGTGGCACAGGTGGACGATCTGAACCTGCTGCATCGCGGCGGTACCGAGGGCCTGCGCTGGGCGCAACAACAAGCGGCCACATTCCTTTCCGCCGGTGGCGCCTTCGCGCCGGACTGGCGCATGCGCCTGCAGTCCATCGGCGATGCGTTCGTGAGGCGTCGGCTCAGCCCGGGTGGCAGTGCCGATCTGCTGGCCTGCGCCTGGTTCCTGCTGCAGCAGGAGGGCGCATGAGCCTGGCCCTGCTCTGCCCCGGACAGGGTGCGCAGCATCCGGCGATGTTCGACCATGTGCGCGGCATGGCCGCTGCACGCGCGGTACTGGATGCGGCGAGCGACGCGCTGGGGCGCGATGTGTTCGCGGCCGCGGCCGCCGACGACCGCTTCGACAACGCACAGGCGCAGCCGCTGCTGTGCGCCGCCAGCATCGCGCACTGGCATGCCCTGCGCGGCGCCGTGCCGGACCCGATCGTGGTGGCCGGGTACAGCATCGGCGAACTGGCGGCACATGCCATCGCCGATAGTTTCGACGTGACCACCTGCCTGTCCCTGTCGGCGCAGCGTGCACGATTCATGGACGCCGTCAGTCCGGTCGATGCCGGAATGCAGGCGATGCTGGGGCTGGATCGACAGACGGTGCAGACATTGTGCGAAATCCACGGCACGCACGTGGCGATTGCCAACGGCACAGATCATTTCATCGTTGGCGGCACGCTGCCGGCACTGCGTGCGCTGGCCGCTGCCGCGCACGCACAGGGTGCCGAGGTGCGCGTGCTGCCGGTACATGTGCCGGCGCATACGCCACTGCTGTCGGCGGCGGTCGCACCGTTCGCCGCCGCACTGCAGGCCACCACGTTGCACGCGCCGCGCCTGCCGCTGCTGGCCGGCATCGACGCACGGCCGGTGCGCGACACCGCAGCGGTGGTGCACACGCTGTCCGCGCAGCTGACACAGACCATCGAATGGGCACAGGTGATGCGCCAGGCCTTCGAGCGCGGCGCACGGGTGTTCCTGCAGCTGGGCCCGGGCAACGCACTGGCACGCATGATCGCACCGGCCTATCCGTGCTGCGAGGTACGCGCGATCGAGGAATTCCAGAGCCTGGACGGCGCGGCGGCGTGGGTCCGCAGCGCGCTGCAGCGGCTTCAATAACGGGTTTGAGCAGTACGTAACGCGCAGTACGTAACAGGCCATACCCCGGGATGGCGGGCTTCCATCCGTGCAACACGCGAATCAGGTGTCTGGGAGGGCGCATGACTCCACAAATTGCAACGATCATCGGTCTGGTGATCATGTTCATCGTCGCCACCGCGATGCCGATCAACATGGGCGCCGTCGCCTTCGCACTGGCCTTCATCGTCGGCGGGCTCTGGGTCGACATGGGGGGCAAGGAGGTTCTCGCCGGCTTCCCGGGCGACCTGTTCCTGACCCTGGTCGGCATCACCTACCTGTTCGCGATCGCGCAGAAGAACGGCACCATCGACCTGCTGGTGCACTGGGCGGTGAAAGCGGTACGCGGCCATATCGTGGCCATCCCGTGGGTGATGTTCGTGATCACCGCCGTGCTGACCGCCTTCGGCGCGCTGGGCCCGGCCGCGGTTGCGATCATCGGCCCGGTCGCGCTGCGCTTTGCCAAGCAGTACAACATCAATCCGTTGATGATGGGCCTGCTGGTGATCCATGGCGCGCAGGCGGGTGGCTTCTCGCCGATCAGCGTGTACGGCAGCATCACCAATGGCGTGGTGCAGAAGGCCGGGCTGGAAGTCACCGAAATGGCGGTGTTCCTGACCAGCCTCGGCTTCAACTTCATGATGGCCACGATCTGCTTCTTCGCCTTCGGAGGCATCGCGCTGCTGCGTCGCGGTTCGATCACAGCTGCGGGCACGGTGGGCAACGCGGAGCTGGCGATGGCCGGTGGCCCGCAGGCTTCGTCGCGGCAGTTCGCCATCGAAGGCCATGGTGCGCTGGTCGCAGCCGGTGGTGGCACCCTGTCCAACGATCCGGTGGCACTGGATGCGGTGGGCCTGACCCGCGAGCGCTTGTTCACCCTGATCGGCCTGCTCGGACTGGGTGTGGCCGCGCTGATCTACAACCTCAACGTCGGCCTGGTTTCGATCACCGTTGCAGTGGTGCTGGCCCTGCTGTCGCCGCAGAGCCAGAAGGGTGCGGTGGACGGCATCAGCTGGTCCACCGTGCTGCTGATCTGCGGCGTGGTCACCTACATCGGCGTGCTGGAACATGCCGGTGCCGTGGACTTCATCGGCCACGGCGTCTCCAGCATCGGCATCCCGCTGCTGGGCGCGCTGCTGGTCTGCTACGTGGGCGGCATCGTCTCCGCATTCGCCTCGTCGGCGGCGGTGCTGGGTGCCACCATTCCGCTGGCCGTGCCATTCCTGATGCAGGGCCATCTCAGTGCCGCAGGCGTGATCTGCGCGCTGGCGGTGTCCTCCACCATCGTCGATGTCAGTCCGTTCTCGACCAACGGCGCACTGGTGGTGGCCTCGGCCGCGAAGGAAGAACGCGAAACGCTGTTCCGCCGCTTCCTGGTCTACAGCGGCCTGGTGGTGGCATTTGGCCCGCTGCTGGCGTGGCTGGTGTTCGTGGTGCCGGGCTGGATGTAAATGCCTGCGGTAGTACCGGTCGCTGGCCGGCAACCTCGTGGATCCGCCGAACGATCACGGGTTGCCGGCCAGCGGCCGGCACTACCTGGCGTTACACTTTCCGCATGGCCATCGCTCCCGCTCCGCGTCCTCCGAAGAAGCGCGCCCCTCTGTATGAGGAGGTGGCCGAACACGTGCGCGAGCGGATCTACGACTACCGCCTGCCGCCGGGCGAGTGGATCGACGAGCCGGCGCTGTGCGAGGAACTGGCCATCAGCCGTACGCCCCTGCGCGAAGCGTTGAAGCTGCTCGCTGCCGAAGGCCTGGTGCAGATCGATGCCGGCCGCGGCGCACGGGTTACCCGGCTGACCCTGGAAGACCTCAACCAGCTGTTCCCGGTGATGGCGATGCTGGAAGGCCGATGTGCGCATGAAGCGGTCAAGCACATCGACGACGCAGGCGTGCAGCAGCTGGAAGACCTGCACGCGGCGATGGAAGCGGCGGCCGCCGAGGGCAACATCGCCGAGTACTACCGCAACAACTACCTCATCCACGAGACGGTGCAGCATTACGCCGGCAACCCGTGGCTGATCCGCATCACCCACGACCTGCACCGCATCCTGAAGATGCATCGCGGCCGCCAGCTGCTGGCGCCGGGCCGCACCGCGCAGTCGCTGGCCGAACACCGCGAACTGATGGACTGCTTCCGCCAGCGCGATGCTGCAGCCGCCGAACGCACGATGGAACGCCACCTGCTCAGCCAGGGCCAGGCCTTGGCTGCGTATGTGGCCAGCGGCGGATTGTTGAACGTGCCTGCGCCGTTGCCGACCGAAGGCGGAAGCTGAGCTCATGGGATTGCCCGCCAGCGGCCGGCACTATCCCGGCGAGGCCCGGTCACGGTAGTGCCGGCCTCTGGCCGGCAACCTCGATAGGTCACGTCCGGGTAGTGCCGGCCGCTGGCCGGCAACCTGGAATCTCTCCTCAATCGCCGCCGCCGCAGCTGCCGCCGTCTCCGCCCCCACCGCTGTCGCCACTGCTGCAGTCGGAACTGCTGTAGCTGTGGTGGCTGTTGCTGTCTCCGGAATAGCCCCCGGAGAAATCGGCCGGTCCACCGCCGCTGCCATCGGCGCGCGCGGGCGAACCATCGGCGGTAGCCATCGCCATGCACACGATCGCGCCGACCAGCGGCAGCAGCCACACCACCAGCAGCTGCCCGGCGCGGCTGCTGGCGGGAAGGTCATCGCGGCCCAGCACCACGAAGCTGGCCACCAGGTTCAGCCCCAGCACCAGGGCAATCAGGACGAGGGTCACAGCCAGCATGGCGCAGCTCCTTGCGACGGGTTCGGGCCCGCAGACGATACCACCGCCGCCGGTTCGCCCTGCCTGTCATGAAGATGGGACAATGTGGGGCGCGCCGGCCTGCCCTCGGGGCCGCCGGCCCCCCTGCACCACACGGAAGAAGAAGAACAACAACATGCTGAAAGTCATTTTCGATACCGACCCGGGCGTCGACGACGCGCTGGCGCTGCTGTACCTGCACAAGCACCCGCAGATCGACCTGATCGGCGTCACCACCACCTTCGGCAATGCCTCGGTGGAGTCGACCACCCACAACGCGCTGTACCTGAAGCAGGCCTGGGGCCTGTCCGCGCCGGTCGCGCGCGGCGCCGACGGCCCGCTGCAGCCCGAAGCCACCCCGGAAGCCTGGCCGGTGCACATCCATGGCCACAACGGCCTGGGCAACCACCCGGTGCCGGAAGCGCTGGACGCAACCGCCGACAGCCGTCCCGCGCACCAGCTGATCATCGACCTGGTGCGCGCCCATCCGGGCGAAGTGACCCTGGTGGCGGTCGGCCGCATGACCAACCTGGCGCTGGCCCTGCAGCAGGCCCCGGACATCGCCGGCCTGGTGCGTGGCGTAGTACTGATGGGCGGTGCGTTCCACGTCAACGGCAACATCACCCCGGCGGCCGAGGCCAACATCTGGGGCGACGCGGAAGCGGCCGACATCGTGTTCACCGCCCACTGGCCGGTCACCGCGATCGGCCTGGACGTGACCACCCGCGTCGAGATGAACCGCGACGGCCTGGACAAGCTGGCCGCGATCGGCGGCGCCGATGCCGAACTGGTGCGCGCCCTGTCGCAGGACTACGTCGACTTCTATCTGCAGGCCGGCCACAAGGGCATGGTCGTGCACGACTGCTGCGCCTGCATCGCCCTGACCCGCCCGGAGCTGTTCCAGTTCGAGCGTGCCAGCGTGCGCGTGGCCACCGACGGCGTCGCCCGTGGCATGACCATTCCCAAGCCGGAAGGCATGGGCTTCGGCCCAAGCGTGTGGGACGGCCATGTCCTGCAGTCCATCGCCATCGGCGTG
Source organism: Stenotrophomonas sp. 2694 (assembly GCF_040548715.1). Taxonomy (NCBI): domain Bacteria; kingdom Pseudomonadati; phylum Pseudomonadota; class Gammaproteobacteria; order Lysobacterales; family Lysobacteraceae; genus Stenotrophomonas; species Stenotrophomonas sp. 2694. Next base: position 134,557 of record NZ_JBEPSG010000002.1, on the reverse strand, counting down.
GATGCGGCCGCGGTGCTGGCCGACATCGAGCAGACCCTGAAGGTCTAAGCGCTCACTGCCCGCCCCGGGACACGGGGCGGGTCTTCGGCACGGTCTCCGGCAGCGTCCACAGCACCGGCAGCACCAGCACCGCCACCAGCGCGATCATCGCCCCCGGCGCCGCCGCCCAACCGCTGCGTTCCACCCACCATTGCGCCAACCACGGCGTCGCCCCGCCAAACACTGCGGTGGCCATGGTCACCCCCAGCGCCAGTCCACTGACCCGGCCCTCGCCGGGGAACTGCTCGGCCGTGGCCGGTGCCGCCACCGCACTGATACCGCCGGCCACACAGGCCAGGCTCACCGCTGCCAGCACGATGCCCAACGGCGCAGCAGAGGCCATCCAGCCAAACATCGACAGCGGCAGCAGCGCTGCCAGCACCGTCAGCCCCAGCAGCAGCGGACGCCGCCCGAAGCGATCGGACAGCGCCCCGCACAGCGGGGTGATCGCGATCACCGCCACCGCCGCAATCGTCGACAGCCACAGCGCATCACCTTCATCGTGCCCCTGCGCGTGCAGGAACGCCGGCACATACGTAATGCCCACGTAGTAGGTGATCGAACCCAGTGCGGAAATCGCGAACGTGCGCGCCACCGCACCAGGATGGTTGCGCAGCACGTGCCGCAGCGGCGTAGCCGGAATGCTGCCTTCGCGCCGCTGCCGTTCGAACTCCGGCGATTCGTGCATGCCCGAACGCGCGATCAGGATCACCAGTGCCAGCGCCGCGCCGAACAAGAACGGGATCCGCCAGCCCCAGCTGTCCAGCTGCGGCGCAGGCAGCAGGGCCACGGTGAGCGCGGAGATCGCCACCGCCAGCAACGCGCCCACTTCGCTGGCCGCCGAGGCCAGCGAGGTGACCAGGCCACGTCGTCGCGCCGGCGCGCTTTCCAGAAGATAGGCGACCACGCCGGTGTATTCGCCGCCCACGGAGAAGGCCATCACGCAGCGCAGGATCAGCAACAGCACGCCAGCAGTCGCACCGGCAGTTGCCGCGGTCGGCAGCAACGCGGTGGCCAGCATGGCCGCGGCCATCAACGCCATCGAGGCCAGCAGCATCCAGCGCCGGCCGAGCCGGTCACCCAGGTGGCCGAAGCACAGCGCACCGAGCGGACGCATCAGGTAGGACACCGCGAAGCCGGCCAGGGTGACCAGCATCGCCTCTTCGCCACCGCCGAAGAACACCCGCGACAGCACCGTGGCGAAGTACAGGTACAGGGTGAAGTCGTACCACTCCACCACCGTGGACAGGCCGGCCACCCACATCGAGCGCTGCCGTCCTGCGGTCATTGCGTGCTTTCCTTCATGGCCGCAGCGTGTCATGAAGGCGGTGACGATGCAGTAGATCCACGCCATGCGTGGATGGCTTGCCCCGCCAGACTTCAGGCCGGCAACTGCAACAGCGCCTGCAAACCGCCGCCCTCGCGATTGTGCAGCCGTAGAGAACCACCGAGCGATTGCGCCAGCTGCACGGCGATGGCCAGACCGAGCCCGGTACCGCCGGTATCCCGGTTGCGTGAGCTTTCCAGCCGATGGAAGGGCGCCAACACCGCCTGCAGCTGGTCTTCGGGAATACCGGGGCCACGATCGGAAATCCGAATCCACGCCCTGCCCACCTCATCGCGACCGGCATCAATCTCCGCGCTCCCGGCATAGCGCAAAGCGTTGTCGACCAGATTGCCGACCACCCGCCGCAGTGGTTGCGGCCACGTCTGCACGATCAGGCCGCTCGGGGCGCCACCACTGACTGGCTTGCCCACGTCCTGGTAATCGCCGACCACGCTGGACAGGAATGCCGCCAGATCCATTGCCACCGGCTCACCACTGGCCACATGGCTGCTGCGCGCGTACGCCACGCCTTCGCGTACCAGCTGTCCCAGATGGTCCAGGTCGGCCAGCAGCCGTTGCTGGGTGGCGTCTTCAGGCAGCGTTTCCACCCGCAGCTTCATCCGCGTGATCGGCGTCTGCAGATCGTGCGAGATCGCCGCCAGGATCTGCAGGCGTTCACTGACATGACCCCGGATGCGGGCCTGCAGTGCGTTGAGTGCCGTTGCTGCGGTGCCTACCTCCGCTGGACCGTCTTCAGGCAGCGCCGGCCCGTCCTGGCCGGGCTGCAGGTGCTCCATCGCGTGCGACAGCTGTGCCAACGGCCGCATCGCCAGCCGTACCGCCAACCATGCGCACAGCAGCAGCAGTGCCAGCTGCGCCATCAGCACCAGCGGTAACCAGCGTGCCAGTGGCAGGCCGGACGGTGTGACCTCGATGGTCAGCGGCGTGCCGTCGTGCAGGCGCAGCTCCACTTCGAAGCGCTCGGGCATACGCGAGACCTGCCGCGCCTGCAGCGGATATCGATGCCGCAGACTGTCATCGATGATGCTGGTGACCTGTCGCGCACGATCAGTCTCCGGCGCAGGGCCGGCCGCGGCCGGGCGCAACAGATAGCGGTAGGTTCGCCGTTCCAGACGCGGCACCCACGCTTCGCGCTCGCTGGCGGGCAAGCGCTCCAGCAAGGCCACGCTCACGGCTACGTCCTCGTCGAGGTTGCGCAGCATCATGCTGCGGGTGGACTGGTAGCGCTCGTAGAACAGCAGGCCGAACGACAGCGCATGGGCCAGAGTCAGCCCACCCAGCAGCAACAGCAGCAGCCGCGCCGACAGCGTGCGCGGCCACGGCAGGCGGCGCGCCGCGGCGTTCATTCCTCCGGCCCCAGCAACTGCACCGGCACGCTGAACACATAGCCTTCGCTGCGCACGGTCTTGATGTAGGTCGGCTCACGCGCATCGTCGCCCAGGCGCTGGCGCACGCGGCTGACCAGCAGGTCGATCGAGCGGTCGAACAGCTCCGCATCGCGGCCCTGGGTGAGGCTGAGCAGCTGGTCGCGGCTGAGCACACGGTTGGCGTGGTCAAGGAACACGCGCAGCAGCCGGAACTCGGCGCCGCTGAGCGGATAGGCGGTGTCCTGCGCGTCCAGCAGGTGGCGGGCGGTGGTATCCAGGCGCCATTCGCCGAATGCCAGCTGGCGGCCGGCTTCGCTCACCTGCAGGTTCGGCGGCAGCATCTGCGTGCGGCGGATCACCGCGTTGATGCGTGCCAGCAGTTCGCGCGAGGAGAACGGTTTGGTCACGTAATCATCGGCGCCCATTTCCAGGCCGATGATGCGGTCGGTCTCATCATCGCGGGCGGTCAGCAGCACCACCGGCACGGCGCGGTGCTTGCCGGCCCGCAGGTTGCGGCACAGGCTCAAGCCATCCTCGCCGGGCATCATCACATCCAGCACCACCAGGTCCACCGCATGGGTGTCCATCAGCGCGCGCATCGCGCGGCCACCATCGGCCTGGCTGACGCGCAGGCCGTTGCGCTGCAGGTAGTCGGCCAGCATCTGGCGGATGTCGCTGTCATCGTCGACGACAAGGATGTGCGGTACGTGGTTCATCGTATTCTCTATCGAGGCAGGGGCGAAGCCGCGCGACGCGGCCATGGTAGCGCGGCTCAGGGGCTGGCCAGCAGGCGCTGGATCTCGCTTTCGGTACGCGCATAGTCGCCTTCACCGTAGTGCCGGTAGACCACCCGCCCCTGCCGGTCGATCAGGTACAGCGCGGGCCAGAAACGGTTACCCCACGCGTTCCAGATCCGGTACTGGTTGTCCTGCACCACCGGCCAGGTGATATCCAGCCGGTGGATCGCACGGCGCACGTTTCCCGGCAGCCCTTCATACGCGAATTCGGGGGTGTGCACGCCGATCACGTGCAGGCCCTGTTCCGCGTATCGGCGATGCCACTGGTGAACGTACGGCGCCACGTTGAGGCAGTTGCTGCAGGTGTAGGTCCAGAATTCGACCAGCACCACCTGCCCGCGCAGCTGCTGCAGGGTCAGCGGCGGGCTGTTGTGCCATGGCCCACCGCCGCTGAATCCCGCAGCGGGTGCGGCCTCGGCAGTCTGTGCACCGGCTTCGGGGCTTGGCCACGCAAGCAGCAGCGCAACGGCGCCGAGCAGGGACAGCAGCAGCGGCACGGTATAGGCACGAAGCGTGGCCATTGCTCAGCCCCCCTGCTCGGCCAGCGGCAGCTCGGCCGGCTTCACACCGGCAGCTTCCAGGATGCTGTCGGCCACCTGCGCGGGGTGCGAGAGCAGCGAGACATGGCTGCTGCCGATCGACTGCAGCTGCGCGCCAATGCGCTGCGCGGTGGCGACCTGCAGCTGCGGCGAGAGCATGCGGTCATCGCGGCTGACCACGTACCAGCTCGGCTTGCTGCGCCATGCCGCCGTGGTCACGGCCTCACCCAGCGCACTGGCCTTCAACGGCACCTGCGTGCTGTACAGCAGGGCGGCGGCCTTCTTCATCACGTCGGGTGCGAAATCCTGGGCGATGGCATCGGCCGGCAGGGTCAGGTAACCGTCTTTCTCCTGCAGGCGGGTCAGCCCGGGGCCGACCGGGAAGCCTTCGCCCTGCTGCGCGGAGGACTGGCCGACATCCGGTGCGAACGCGGCCACGTAGACCAGCGCCTGCACCTTGGGATCGTCGCCCGCTTCGGTGATGACCGTGCCGCCCCAGCTGTGGCCGACCAGCACCACCTTGCCGGGCGCGGCAGCGATCGCGCGACGGGTAGCGGCAACGTCATCGGCCAGCGAGGTGAGCGGATTCTGTACCGCCACCGCCGGCAGCTTCCAGGCATGCAGGGTGCCGATGACCTTGTTCCAGCTGGAGCCATCGGCGAAGGCGCCATGCACCAGGATGATGGTGGGCGGCGCGCCGGCATCGGCCTGCACGGCGAAGGCGGGGGTGGCGGCGCCGGCCAGGGCCAGGGCAGCGGCAAGCAGGGTGGTGCGGATCATGGGTGGCACTCCGGTGTTGGGAGTGGCCATTTCCGCGTGCCGGTGTATCGCTGCTGTTTCGCTGTGATGCCGAGTTGTACCGGACTGTAGGGCGGCGGCGGGTTCCTACAGTGGGATACATTCGGCCGCTGGGCATGCCCCGGCGCCATCGGGTGGATATCGTTCCCCGCACGCGGGCGCGCAACGCGCCGATGCGCCCCCGATGCGGCGTCTTTGTATCCAACTGTACGAAACCCCTGCCGCAGCCACAGTCGCTGACAAAACCCCGGGCATCGGCACACGTTGCCGATACCTGCGTGGCCCGAAATGGCCTCCATCGACCACCGGCCCGCAGGACACACCCATGATCAGCACCGCCTCCTCCCTCTACACCCCACGCCTGGATGCCGTCGGCCGCTGGCTTTCGCCGCTGGCCCTGCGCGCCCTGCTCGCCTGGGAATTCTTTGAATCCGGCCGCGAGAAGCTGGGCGGCCAGAACTGGTTCGCCGATCTGGAAGGCCGGTTCCCGTTCCCCTTCTCCACCCTGCCCGCCTCGCTCAACTGGCAGCTGGCCACCTGGCTGGAACTGGTGGGCGCGGTGATGCTGCTGCTGGGCCTGGCCACGCGCTCGGTGGCGTACATCTTCTGGGTGCTCACCATCGTGGCCATCGCCGCCGTGCACTGGCCGGACCAGTGGAACGGTCTGGATGAACTCTGGCGAGGCTATGCGATCACCGACCAGGGCTACGGCAACTTCAAGCTGCCGCTGCTGTTCCTGGCCATGCTGCTGCCGCTGATCCTCAACGGTGCTGGATCACTCAGCCTGGACCGTCTGCTTGCCAGCCCGCAACACGCCGCCGCAGACGATGACGGCCTCGGCTGGGGCAGCAGCCTGATCGCGCTGCTGCTGCCGGTCGCCGCACTACTGCCCGGCGTCGGCTTCGGCGGTGCCCTGCTCGGCGCCGCGTTGTTGCTGGCCCATGTCCTGCGCCGTCGCCGCAGCGCCTGATCCGCTTCCGCCCTCTCCCACCCTTCCTCGCATCGCATTCCGTCGCCTTCCAGCGGCGTCCATCCCGCACGCCCTGCGTGCACATCCCAAGGAGTCATCACCATGTCCGTCTCGACCAATAACACCTCTGCTTCCCGTCTGCCGCGCATCGGCGCCATCGGCATCGCCCTGGCCGGCGGCCTGCTGCTGGCCGGCCAGGCTGCCGCGATCCAGCCGCTGGCGATCAGTGCCGTGGCCATGAGCGCCGCCGCCGAAGGCAAGTGCGGTGAAGGCAAGTGCGGCGCCAACAAGGCCACCACCAGCAAGCCCGCCGGCAAGGCCAAGGTAGCCGAGGGCCAGTGCGGCGAAGGCAAGTGCGGCGACGCCTCGTTTGCCCGGACCGACCGTGACCACGACGGAAAGGTGTCGCGTGCCGAGTTCAATGCCGTGGCCGCCAAACGTGCCGCCGAATTCGACCGCATCGACACCGACCACGACGGTTACATCAGCGAGCAGGAAGCGCACGACTACCTGCGCAGCGTCTATACCGCCAATGGCAAGCCGATGCCGAAGGGCCTGTTCTCGCGCGTTGCCGACTGATTGCCCGCACCCGGTGCCGCCCTTGTGGCGGCACCTCATCCCGGAGTACCCACCATGTCCCTGCCTTTGCCTACCGCCAGTGCGGGCCTCGGCCTGCGCCGAGGCCTGATCGATGAGCTTCTGGCGATGCCGGCCGATGCCATCGACTTCCTCGAATGCTCGCCGGACAACTGGATCGGCGTCGGCGGTGCACACGGTGCCGCGCTGCGCCAGCTGAGCGAGCGCCACCGCCTGACCTGCCACGGTCTTTCGCTGTCACTGGGTGGCCCGGACCCACTGGACCGCACGCTGCTGCAACAGACCCGCGCTTTTCTCGACCTGCACCAGGTACAGCTGTACAGCGAACACCTGAGTTACTGCGCCGCCGGGGGCCACCTCTATGACCTGCTGCCGCTGCCGTTCACCGCCGAGGCCGTAAGCCACGTTGCCGGTCGCATCGCCCAGGTGCAGGACAGCCTGGGGCGTCGTATCGCGGTGGAGAACATCTCCTACTACGCAGTGCCCGCTGCCGACATGAGCGAGATCGAGTTCATCACTGCCGTGCTTGCCGAAGCCGACTGCGACCTGCTGCTGGACGTCAACAATGTCTTCGTCAACGCCTGCAACAATGGCTACGACGCCTTCGATTTCCTGCGCCGCGTGCCGGCCCACCGCGTGGCCTCCCTGCATGTGGCTGGCCACTTCGACGAGGACGACGGCTTCAAGATCGACACCCACGGCGCGCCGGTGAAGGGTGTGGTCTGGGCCCTGCTACGCCAGGCCTATGCGCACGTCGGCGTGCGCCCCACCCTGCTGGAGCGCGACTTCAATTTCCCGCCGCTGGCCGAACTGCTGGCTGAAGTGCAACAGATCCGCAGGGCCCAGGCCGACGCCGAGTTGCCGGAGGTGGCCCATGGCTGAGTCCCTGGCCACGTTGCAGCGGCGCTGGGCCGACCATGTGCGCGATCCCTCGATGCCCGCACCCGATGGCATCGCGGCATGGCGGCTGGCGATCTACCGCCGCCTGTGCATCGACAGCCTGGACAACCTGCTGGCCGGCAGCCTGCCGCGCCTGCATCAACAACTGGGCGAAGCGCGCTGGCGTGGCCTGGTCGAGCACTACTACGCGTACCACGACTGCCACACCCCGCTGTTCCCGCAGATCGCCAGCGAGTTCGCTGCATGGCTGGCGGCGCAGGACACGTTCGCGCTGCCCGGCTGGGCGGCGGAACTGGCGCACTACGAGAGCACGCAGCAGGCACTGCACATCGAAGCGCGTGATGCCGGGCATTCGTTGCACTCCATGCCTGCGGGCAGCGACGTGCTGGCGCTGTCGCCGCTGGTGCGGGTACTGGGCTACCAGTGGCCGGTGCATGAGGACGCCGGACTGGACGATGCGCCCGCCAGCGAGCCGACACTTCTGCTGCTGCGTCGCCTGGCGGACGACCGCCTGCAGGTCGAGGAACTGGCACCGCTTGCATATGCGCTGTTGTCGTCATTTGGCAACGAGGGTGCGCGCGTGGACGACGCCCGGCAGGCGCTGGCTGAGGCGCATGGCGTGGCCACCGATGCACTGCGCGTGGTGGCCGCGCCCTTGCTGGGCGAACTGTGCGCGGCCGGCGTGCTGGTCGCGCTGACCGGGTTCTGAGATTGCCGGCCAGCGGCCGGCACTACCCCTATCTGATTCGAGGTCTGACCATGGCTGTTTCCAACACTTCCTTGCTGCATGGCTGGCGCCTGTTCATGGCCATCGCCGCAGTCCTGATCGCCTTTGCGCTGGCAGCCTTCGCTCTGCAACCGGATCTGGCCGAGGGCAGCCGCGCAGCGATCCGGGTCACTGCCCGCACGTCGTTCCTGCTGTTCCTGGCCGCGTTTACGGCATCGTCATTTGCCACCCTGCTGCCCGGGCCGACCACCCGCTTCCTGATGCGCGAACGCCGCATCATCGGCCTGTCGTTTGCGTTCTCGCATCTGCTGCATGCCTTCGCCATCACCGCGTTCGGCATCCTCAATCCGGCGTTCTGGCCAGCGCGCTCCGCCCTTGCCAATCTTCCCGGAACGATGGGTTACGTGGCCATCCTGGCGCTGGCCATCACCTCGCACCGGAGCATCGCCAGGCGCATGGGTCCAACCGCCTGGCGGCGACTGCACGTCACCGGCATGTGGGTCATCGCGGCGGTGTTCACCTATTCGTACTTCAAACGTGTACCCACGAACTTCTGGTATGCGGTGCCTTCGGCACTGCTGTTCACCGCCTTCGTGGTCCGCTGGATCGGCAAACGTGCTCAGTCGCTGCGCCGCAGCGCCCACGCCCGTCCTTCCCTGCCAGCGGCCTGATCATCCCCAACCGGAGTTTGAACATGACAGTCTCTTCCTCTCGCCGCCGTGCACTGGTCATCGGCGGCTCACGCGGCATCGGTGCGGCCATTGCGCAACGCTTGGCCGTTGATGGCCATGACGTCGCCATCACCCACGTCTCGCGCCCCGATGGGGCGCAGGCATCGCTTGATGCCATCCGCGCGCACGGTGGCCGCGCGCTCGCCTTCCAGGCTGACAGCAGCGATGCCGATGCGTTGCGCCGGGCCGTGGCCGCCGCTGCGCAGGCCTTCGGTGGGTTGGATGTGCTGGTGGTCAATGCCGGCCTGTACCGGCATACACCGATCGACAGCGTGGATCTGCCTACGCTGGACCAGCTGCTGGCGGTGAACATACGTGGCGTGGCGCTGGCCATCCAGGCGGCCCTGCCGCATCTGTCCGGCGGTGGCCGCATCATCACCATCGGCAGCAACACTGCCGTGCGCAGTGGTTCGCCCGGCAGCAGCCTGTATGCGATGAGCAAGGCGGCGGTGGCCGCTCTGGTGCGCGAGCTGGCGCTGGAGCTGGCCCCCAGCGGCATCACCATCAACAACCTGCAACCCGGCCCGACTGCGACCGACATCACCGCCGGGCTGGATGAAAAGCTTGCTGCGCGGGTACCCCTGGGCCGCATTGCCCAGCCTGCCGAGATCGCGTCATTGGCCAGTTGGGTAGCGGGGCCGGAAGCGGGCTACATGACAGGCAGCAGCCTGACCATCGATGGAGGCTTCATCCTCTGAGCCGTTGCACGATCCCCCATCCCACACCCCACCGCATCACGGCGCCCGGCGCAGGGTGATCATCGTAATCTCCGACGGGACGCCGATGCGGGCCGGGAACCCGGCCCACAGGCCGGCACCGTTGCTCACGTACAGCGTCATGCCATCCACCGCGTAGCGACCGGAGACGAAGCCGCCGTTGGCGCGCTTCACCAGCTGGTCCATGCCGATGATCTGTCCGCCATGGGTGTGCCCGGACAGCTGCAGCTTCACTCCGCGTGCAGCGGCCTCGCGTGCATTGCGTGGCCGATGGTCGAGCAGGATCACCGGTGCGCTGGGGTCGGCACCGGTCAGGGCGGCCTCCAGGTCGGGCAGCGGCAGGCCATAGCGTGCGGCGACCGGGTCGGTGACGCCGGCGATGGTCAGTGCTGCCCCGCCACGGTGCACCTGGGTGTGGCTGTTTTCCAGCACCTGCATGTGCAGTGCACGGAAGGCCTGCATCCATTCGCTGTACTGCGCGTAGTACTCGTGGTTGCCGGTAATGGCGATCACCCCGTCCGGCGCACGCAGGTCCGCCAGTGGGGTGTAATCGTTGCGGCGCGCCTGCACGCTGCCGTCGATCAGGTCGCCGGTGATCACCACCAGATCCGGTTGCAGTGCGTTGCTTGCAGCCACGACCTGGCGCACCCAGTCGCCGGTCAGCAGGCGGCTGGCGTGGATGTCGGTGAGCTGCAGCACACGGTAGCCATCGAAGGCCTGCGGCAGGCCGCTGATGGCCACCTCGATCTGCCGTGGCTTGGGTACGGCCATGCCCTGGCTGACACCGAAGGCACTGAGCAGCAGCGCCAGCACCGCGGCAGTCGGGCGCAGCGCCTTGCTGCGCAGTACGGAAAGGGCGCGCGGGGCGCGCAGCAGGCGCGCAGCCAACAGGCCTGCGTCCAGCACCAGCAACGCCAGGGCCAGCAGCAGCACGGCGGTGGAACCGGTGGCCAGCGTGGCAATGGCCATCTTCGGAATTTCCGGGGAGGCCATCGTGCCCCAGAAGCTGGCGACGATGCGCAGCTGCACGGCAATGCCCACCAGCAGCACCGACAGCACCACCTTCGACCAGACAGGCAGGCGCAGCGGCCAGAACAGGCGCCAGGCCACATACAGGCCCATCAGAAAACCAATCGTACTCAGCACTACGACAATCCAGAACGGCGAACAGGCCCGCCATGGTGACGGCAGAAGATGGCAATGGATAGAGCCGGGCATGGGCCCAGCCCCGACATCGTCATGCTTCCGGCAGGCGTTCCACCCGCAACCGCGTGATGCGCCGCTTCTCCATCGCCAGCACGGTGATGCGGATACCGGCCACCTCCAGCGTGTCGCCGATGTCGGGCAGGCGCCCCAGTTGCTCCAGCACCAGCCCGGAAATGGTCATGTAGTCCGCGCTGCGCGGCAGCGACACGCCGGCCAGTCGCTGCAGGTCGTCCAGGGTCAGCGCGCCGTCGGCGTCCCAGCAGTCCTCGCCCTGTGCAACCACGCCATAGCGCTCGTCCTGGGTATCGGCCAGGTCACCGGCGATCGCCGCCAGCAGGTCGTTGGCCGTTACCAGGCCTTCCACGCTGCCGTACTCGTCCACCGCCACTGCCAACGGCACCGGGTGCTGGCGGATCAGCTCCAGGGCCTGCAACGCACTGGCGCTGGACAGCACGTACTGCGGCTCGCGCAGGTTGCCTTCCAGTTGCAGTGGCTTGCCCTGCAGCAGGTCGGCCAGCAGGTCACGGCTCTGCACCACGCCACGCAGGCTGTCCAGGTCGCCCTCGCCCACCAGCATCCGCGTATGCGGCGACGCCACCAGGCGTGCGACCACATCGTCGTGACCACGCGCCATGTCGATCCACTGCACGTCGGCACGCACCGTCATCACGCTCGATACCGGACGGTCGGCCAGGCCCAGCACACTGCGGATCATCTCGTGCTCGGCGGGCTGCAGGCGTTCTTCGGTGCTGCCGCGCTCATCGGCTTCATCTTCATCGTGGCCATTGGCCTGGCGCGCACCCAGCAGCCGCAGCACGGCATCGGCAGTACGCTGGCGGAACGGCTGGCGCTGCTCGTTGCGCTCGCGGTTGAAACGTATCCACTGGTTGAACGCTTCCACCAGGATCGAGAACGCGATGGCCGCGTACAGGTACCCCTTCGGAATCCTGTAGCCCAGGCCCTCGGCCACCAGGCTGAAACCGATCATCAGCAGGAAGCCCAGGCACAGCACCACCACGGTCGGGTGCTTGTTGACGAAGCGGGTCAGCGGCTTGCTGGCCAGCAGCATCAGCGCCATCGCGATGGTCACCGCCGCATACATCACGCCGAGGTTGTCGACCATGCCGACCGCGGTGATCACCGAATCCAGCGAGAACACCGCATCAAGCACCACGATCTGCGCCACCACCATCGCAAAGCTGGCATAGACCTTCTTGCCGTCCTCGTGATGCTCGCGGCCTTCAAGCCGCTCGTGCAGCTCCATGGTGCCCTTGAACAGCAGGAACAGGCCGCCGCCGAGCAGGATCAGATCGCGGCCGGAGAAGCTGTGCTCCAGCAGCGTGACCAGTGGTTCGGTCAGTTTCATGATCCAGGCCAACGCAGCCAGCAGCACCAGCCGCATCAGCAGCGCCAATGCCAGGCCGATCACCCGCGCGCGGTCGCGCTGGTGCGGCGGCAGCTTGTCGGCCAGGATCGCGATGAACACCAGGTTGTCGATGCCGAGAACGATCTCCAGCACGACCAGGGTTGCAAGGCCCATCCATATCGAGGGGTCAGCCAACCATTCCATTTCAGGTCCGTTTCGTCAGTAAGGGAAAAGTGGTGCGGTGCAGGCGTGCGGCGCGGCCAGGCTCAATCCGCATCCTGCGCCTGCGCAGGGTCATGCCCGAGCAGGTCGCCAGGGCTGCATTGCAGTTCGCGGCAGATCGCATCGAGGGTGGAAAAGCGGATCGCGCGTGCCTTGCCGGTCTTCAGGATCGACAGGTTGGCCAGGGTGATGTCAATGCGCCCGGCCAGCTCGGACAAGGTCATGCCGCGCTGCTGCAGCATGCGGTCGAGGGTGATGACGATCGCCATCAGATCATGCCCATCAGATCACACCGTCCAGATCGTCGCGCATCGCTGCGCCAACGGTGAACACCCGCGCCAGCACGAACAGCATCAGCACGGCCACCAGGCCGGTGATCGACATGCCACCGCCAACTTCCATCCACGCAAAGTCCGGCCCCATCCAGCTGGCATACAGACCGATCACGATGGACAGCACCTCCATCGCCAGCATCAGCCAGGCCATGCGTTGCAGGCGTACGGCATTGGCATGGGTGAAGGGGCGTTCGTTGGCCGCAGAACGCAGCAGCCGCGCCAGGTGGCGCAGGAACACCAGGCACAGCACCAGCAGCGCGACGATGGCGGCCAGGCCCGCGCAGAAATGCAGGAACAGATGCGAACCGTGCATGGCCGCGGCCTGCGCGTCGTGCACGCTGTCCAGCAGCCAGCTGCGGTCGTAGGCCACCAGCGGCACCGCCAGCAGCGCGGCCAGGATGCCCAGCCAGCACATCGCGCGCACCGCCTGCACGGCGGTCTGGGCCAGGGTGAACAAGCCGCGCGCAGGAAGGGCGCGGGCGGGACGAGCGGTCAAGCAGCCTCCGATGTGGAGCGGCCCTGCCGCCCCGGGGTGGATTTATCGATAAACGATATATCACATCTCCGGGCTGTTGGCTGAATCGCGTGTACTCCGGCAGCGCTACCGGGCGGGTGCCGGTGCAGGCGGCGCGGCCTGTTCGCGCATCGCCTCGCCCGGCGAGGCCGAGGCCATCGCCTGCACCCCCGCCTCGGCGGCCTGCCGGGTGACCAGCCGGAAGCGCACGCGCAGCTTGCTTTCGCCCGGTGTTGCCCAACCGTACTGGATCGCCACCTGGTCGCCGGACAATGGACCGCGCGAGGGCAGCGAGCGGATCTGCAGCGGCTTCGGTGCGGCCTGCATCAGCCGCGCGAAGCCCTTCTGCACTACCGCCGGGTCGGCCTTCTCGGCATACACGGTGCAGGTGCCATCATCGGCCCAGCTGACCGCGTAGCGGCCACTGGCCAACGGCACCATCCATGCCATGCCCGGCTGGCCCTGCAGCAGCGTAGCGGCCTCGGCCGGCTGCAGCGGCGTCAGGCCATTGGCATCCATCAGCGACTGCAGCCGCGCCGGCGCGCCGATGTGCTGCATGCAGGCAGTGTCGAACAGTTCGCTGAAGGGATCCTGCGCCGGTGCCTTCGGCGCACGCGCAGGCCGGGCCATCACCACGATCGGCAGCAGCAGGCCAGCGATCAGCCAGGGCGCAGGGCGCATCGGAACTCCACGGAACGGAAAACAGCGGGGAGGATGACAAAGCCGGGAGGCAGTACGCAACGGGCACGCCTGCGCTTGACATCACCTGCCGCCAGGGGGGAACATCAGTTAACGAATTAGTTAACTGCAACCATGGACCGCATCTTCGAAGCCCTGGCCTCCACCGCACGCCGGCAGATCCTGGCCTACCTCAGCGCCGGCGAACTCAGCGCCGGCGAGCTGGCCGAGCGCTTCGATTTCAGCAAGCCGGCACTCTCCAGCCACCTGCGCATCCTGGAAGACGCTGGCCTGATCGAACGCGAGAAGCGCGGCCAGTTCGTGTACTTCCGGCAGGTGCCCGACCGCCTGGCCAACACGCTGTTTTCCTGGGCTGCCGAAGTCTGTCCGGTCGGCGGCCCGCTGAAGCGCGAAGCGCGCGCACGCCGCAAGACACCCGCCCGCTGAGGAGCACTGCGATGCCCGGTTCGACCCGCACCAGCCGTTCGTTCCCGAGTATCCAGCTTCCGGCACACGACGGTGGTGGCCCGGTGGAAGTCACCCTGATCGCGCAGCTCGGCATCGGTGCCGGCGATGCGCTGGTAAGCGATGCCAGCCAGCGCCAACGTCACCACCCGGCCTTCATCGATGCGCTGGACGAGCCCTCGGCACGGCTGGGTGGCATGCACCTGCAGCACGGCGATCCGTCATCGCTGTACAGCTTCGTGGTGGGTGCCGGCGGCCATCCCTTCCACCGCCATGCCGGGCCGCGCATGTTCACCGCCATCGCCGGCAGTGCCGGTGCCGAGCTGCGGTTTGCCAGCGCATCCGATCAGCAGCTGGCGGACGATCCCTCGCACTTCCTGCGGTCGCTGCGTCGTGTCCGCATCCCGCCCGATTGCCTGTTCACCGTGCGCTTTGGTGGTGGCACCTGGCACCAGTTCGCCTCGAACAGTCCGGCCCACCCTGCCCTGTTCGCGCTCTCGTGCCACAGCAATGAGCTGGCCGGGGCGATGAGCGCGCAGGCGCGCGCACTGGCACAGGCAAACGCCGCGGACATTCCCAGCCTGACCGACGTGCTGCCAGCAGCGCACTGGCCCAGCGCAACCACACTTGCCGCCACGCCGTTGCTGCAACTGTCACTGCAGGCGGCAGCGCCCAGCCTGCGCGCACGCCTGTGCGTGCAGACGCGCACGTTGCTGGGGCCGCTGCGTCGCTTCAGCCTGGAGCCACTGCGCGGATTCGTGGAGCGGGCGACGCCGGCGTACCCGGTCTGCAGCAGCGCGTCGTCGCCTTCAGCGGGAATGCTCGCCAGCGCCCTGCCGCACGGTCACTACAACGACACGACCACGCTGACCCTGCACGGCGGGCAGACCCGCCATCGATCGGCCTCCGCCCTGCTGGCCGACATACTGGACGGGTTCCTGCGCAACCCGCCGGCGGGCGTCGGCCGCTTGATGGCCCTGCGCAATCGTCTGGTTGCACCACTGCGCCTGCGCACTTCGCCGCTGGGCTGCCCGGTGTCGTCGCTGCTGTCCACCGATCGCAGCCGCGTGTTCGGCGGACGTTTCCCGGTGCTGGATGCCCGAGTAGATGCGGAAGACCGGTGTGCCGAAGTGCTGCTCGGCGCAGACGACCGCCATCTCCGCTTCCGCAGCAGCGTGCGCGTGCAGTTCTGCGAGGACGGCCAGGTCCAGATCAGCCTGGGCTCGCGCGTGCAGACGCTCAATGCGTTTGGCCGCTTCTACATGGCCATGATAGACAGCGCCCATCGCCATTACGTGGCCCCGGCACTGCTGCGCCGCGCCGTTGAACATGCGCTGGCACCGGAACTGGCCGCGTGGTCCGGCACGCCTGTACATTCCTGAGCTGCGGCAGCAATGTGCAGGGGCCCTGTGCGGCCCCCGCGATCAGACCACGATCTCGCCTTCGTCCTCGCCATCCCAGTAATGGATGCGGCTGGCGTGTACGTGGATCAGCACCAGACCCGGCGTATCCACGCCCTGCTCGAACCACCGCTCCAGGTCCTTCACCCAATGCTGGGCCATCGTGGCGCGATCGCGGACCAGCGCCGCCCTGCCCTGCACGTGCACGAACAGCGGTGGCTTGCCCAGCAGCGACTTGCTGCCGGTCAGGACCAGCGCCACGTTCGGGTCGGCGCTGATCTCGCGCACCATGTCGGTGTTTTCCATGGTGAAGAACCAGCTGTCGCCGTCGTAGTCCACATCGCCGTTGTTGCTCATCGGGCGGCCAGCAATCTGGCCACCGGCATGGGTCTGCAGCATGGTGAAATCGATGCCGGCCATCTTCTTGGCCAGTTCGGGAAGGGTGAGCGTGGTCATGGGCAGTTCCTTCAACAGATGGGTGTCCAGCGTCTGCCCGACGCGGTGACCGATACGTGGATGGCTGCTGGCGCCTTCTTCACGCAGTGGCCGCAGTTGGCATTCCCGCGTGCAGCGCCCCCGCGCCGCGGTGACCGTCACTCATCAGCGCGGATAGCGGAACACCAGGTCATCCGGATCGCTGCGCACCGCCTGCGCATCCAACACGCCGCCGAGGCGGACCGCCACTGCCTGCGAGGCGTGGTTTTTCGCTGCCATGTAGCTCACCAGCGTCGGCAATCCGCGCACCACGAACGCCCAATCACGCAGCGCCGCCGCCGCTTCGCTGGCGAAACCCTGCCCTTCCTGCCCGGCATACAGCAACCAGCCCAGTTCCTGTTCCGGAAACAGCGGGCCATGGTTGATGCCGACCTGGCCGATGCACTCGCCCGTGTCGCGGCGCTCGATCATCAACGCGCCGTGGCCGAACAGATGCCAGCTGGCCAGGTCGTGGCAGAACTGCCCCCACGCGGCGACCTCAGCGAACGGCCCGCCCATGCCGCGCGCTCGGGGCGACGCCAGGAACGCGGCATACACCGGGAAGTCATCCAGGCATTGCGCGCGCAGGCGCAGGCGCGGTGTCTCCAGCACAGGGATGTGGATCATGCGTGTGCCAGTCAGTACACGGCCAGGAAGCCGCAGCCGCGGCGTTGTGGTTGGCCCTCGACAGTCACCTGCACGCTGGCCGACGTATCCACGCCTTCGGCGTTGCGGCAGGGCTCGCGCTTGATCTCGACGATGGTGGGCTGCTTGCCCAGCTCACCGTTGAGTACCGTCAACGAACTGGGCGCACCGGCCGGCTGGCCGAGGTAGCGCAGCATTCCAGCGCTGCTGCGGCCAGCAACGGTGAGCGTGGCATCGTGGTTGCCCTTGCCGGTGGAGGCGATCTCGATGGACCAGCCGGCGCCCCCGCCGGTGAAGGCAGGCACCGGGCTGGCATCAGCGGCGATCGACGGATGACGTGGCGCATCGGCGCCCGGATCGGGCCGCGGTGTGCTGCTGGCGCAGCCAGCGAACAGGCCCGCCAGCAGCGTGGCAGTCACAACGGAACGCAGGGTCATGGCGTACTCCTGGGACGGGCGAGTGGCCAGTCTAGGCAGCAGCGCGTGCGCTGCCGATGAACGAGGCTGCCCTCAGCGTGCCGCACGTCCAGCAGGGGACACCTGCACCCGGTCGCGGCCCAGCGCCTTGGCCTCGTACATGGCGGCGTCGGCGGCACGCACCAGCGCGTGCCAGCCGATCGGATCAAGCGCGCCCTGGGCAACACCGAAGCTGGCCGTGACCCGCAGGATGTCACGGCTGCCCAGCACGATGTCGTGCGCACGCAATGCCACCCGCAGCGACTCGGCCAACCGCCGGCCACTGGCCAGATCACCATCGGCCAGCAGCACCAGGAATTCCTCGCCGCCGTAACGGGCGATGCTGTCGTTGCGGCGCAGATGGCTGCGCAGCAACTGCGCCACCTGCACCAGCACGTCATCGCCGGCCGCATGCCCCTGGCCATCGTTGATCGCCTTGAAATGGTCCACGTCCAGCAGAATCACCACCGCCTGCGTGCTTCCCTCGGCACGCCGCTGTCGTACCCGTTCCTCCAGCGAGCGCCGGTTCAACAGGCCGGTCAGCTGATCGGTATCGGCCAGCTCGCGCAGCTCACGGGTCAATGCCGAGCGCTGGTGCGACTTCGCCCGCAGTACCTCGATGGCATCGAACAGGCGCTGCATTTCCGCCATCGGGTGGGTGGCATGCTGCTCTGCACCCGGCGTGTCCGAGGCGATCTGGATCACCTGCGCCTGCGCCTGCAGCAACGGCCGCAGGATCTGCACGTGGGCGATGCGCAGTGCCAGCGCAAGCAGCAGCAGCGTACCCAGCACGGTGGCACCCAGCACGGCCAGGCGTACCGCTTCCTTGTTGCGGGTGTGCTGGAAGCGCGCGATCGAAACGCCGAGGTAGCCATCACGCAGCGCTTCCAGCGATTGCAGGGTGGGCACGTAGCGCGCGGTGAACTCGGCCGCCGTCCAGGGTGGCGGTACGCCGCGCCGGCCATCGTCGATCAGCTGTTCCACCATCGGCAGCGACTGGCCGAAGAACTGCCGGCGCGCCATGTCCCAGTGCAGGGACAGCGCCGGCTCGCTGCGGAACACCGATTCGTGGCTGGCCGCCAATCGCCACAGCTCCAACAGGCGGCCCTCGGTCTGCTGCGCGGCGCGTACCTGCGACTCGCGCCACGCGCCGGGCACGGCCAGCGGCGCCATCACGTTGGATGCCAAGCGGCCACCGTGCTCGCGCAGGTCGATCAGGATCTGCCCCTGCATGGCAGGAATCGCGGCTTCGCGATCAGCCGCGACCAGATCGCTGATCTGCACCGAGGTCAGCGCCTGCAGCCGGTCGTACACCGCGAACATGTTGTTGATCGCGTGCTCCACCTCCTCTGCCGAGCGCTCGCCTCTTGGCAGCGCGGCCACCCGGTCGACCGCGGCGCGCGCAGTCTGCAACCGGCGCCGCGCTTCGTGCAGGCGCGGTGTTTCGTCCACCACCCGCGGGTCGTTCTGGAACACGCTCTGCAGGTGCTGCGTCGCTGCGTCCACCCGCTGCCGTGCGACCGCCAGCTGCGCGGCCAGTCGGCGCTGCTCCTGCACATCGGTGCTGTCGGCGCCGAGCAGGCTGTTGGCCGGTCCACGCTCGGCCGACACCAGATTGGCCAGTTCGAAGGTCTGCTGCAGTTGCTGCAGGCTGACCAGGTTGGCCTCGGCTTCGGTGTAACGCTGCGTGCCCTGCACCAGCGCGATGGCCATCAGCGGCAGCGTGCACAGCACGAACAGGCCACCGAGCATCCAGAGCCAGGTCTGCAGTCCGTTTGGCGATGCCCTGCGGCCCATCGATGTGTCCCCTGGCGTGCGGATCAGTGTAGCGCTCTGCCCGGGTGAAGGCGGGTCAGATCCAGCGCTGGTCCACCAGTTCGCGCTTCACGTAGGCGTAGAACACCGGCGCGGCTACCAGCCCGGGCAGGCCGAAGGCCGCCTCCATCACCAGCATGGCCAGCAGCAGCTCCCAGGCGCGCGCCTGGATCTCGCCGCCGACGATGCGCGCGTTGAGGAAGTACTCCAGCTTGTGGATCACCACCAGGTACAGCAGCGCAGCCACGGCCACGTAGAACGACACCGACAGCGCGACGATGGCGATGATGGTGTTGGAGATGATGTTGCCCACCACCGGCAGCAGGCCCGCCAGGAAGGTGATCAGCACCAGCGTCTTCGACAACGGCAGGTGCACGCCGAACAACGGCAGCACGCCCAGCAGGAAGATGGCGGTGAACACGGTGTTGAGCAGCGAGATCTTCACCTGCGCGAACACCACCTGGCGGAACGCCGTGGCCAGGCGGCTGGTGCGGCCGATCAGTTCCTGCGCCAGCGGGCCCATCTTCGGCAGCGGCAGTTCGTCATACAGCGCGATCATCGCACCCAGCACCATGCCGATCAGCACCCGCACGCCCACCTGCACCACCGATGTGCCGGCCACGCCCAGCTGGCGCTGGTGCTCGGCGGCCCATTCGTTCACGGCGGCGCGCAGCGCCGTCAGATCCTCGGGAATGTAGGGCTGCAGCAGGGCCGGCACCTGGTGGCGCGAGGTGTTGAGGATGTCCATCAACCGCGCCAGCAGCACGTCCGGGCCACCGGTCTCATTGCGGAAGAACGAGGCCACGCCGATACCGGCCAGCACCAGCACGCTGATGATCACCGCCGACAGCACGATCACCGCGATCGCCCGCGCCCGGCCGGGACGCAGCTTGCCTTCCACGGTGGAGGCCAGCACATGGGTCAGCTGGAACACCAGCAGCCCCGACAGCAGGGTCACCACCAGGCCAAGCTTCAGTGCCAGCCACATGCCCAGCAGCATCATCAGCCAGGCGGCGATGCGTGCGGCGGGAGGCCTGGGCAGGGTCGGGATGACGAGGGACATCGGGGCACATCCTGGTGGGGTGGCCCATGGTAGTGGATTGAGGTGATGCGCCCGCGCATGCGCGCGTCCCTGCGGCCGCCGCGTGCCATCAACGTGCCATCAACGTGCGGCCACTGCCCCTGCCGCACGCGCCATTGCGGCCGCCTCCTGATTTCCCTTGCGCTCGCTGTAGCGATCCACCAGGTAGTCCGCACGATCCCGCGTGAGCAGGGTGAACTTGACCAGTTCCTCCATCACATCCACCACCCGGTCGTAGTACGCCGAGGGTTTCATCCGCCCATTCTCGTCGAACTCCTGCCATGCCTTGGCCACTGAAGACTGGTTGGGGATGGTCAGCATGCGCATCCACCGCCCCAGCACGCGCAGCGTGTTGACCGTGTTGAACGACTGCGAACCGCCACTGACCTGCATCACCGCCAGCGCCCTGCCCTGCGTCGGGCGCACGCTGCCGTCTTCCAGCGGCAGCCAGTCGATCTGGTTCTTGAACACGCCGGTGACCGTGCCGTGGCGCTCCGGGCTGATCCAGACCTGGCCTTCGGACCAGTGCGACCACGCGCGCAGGCGCTGCACTTCAGGGTGATCGGCGCCGACGCTGTCGAGCATGGGCAACGCATGCGGATCGAACACCCGGGTCTCGCAGCCGAGGTGGTGCAGCAGGCGCTCGGCCTCCAGCGCCAGCTTGCGGCTGAACGACTGCGGGCGCAGCGAGCCATACAGCAGCAGGATCCGCGGCGGGTGTGCGCGGCCAGCGCCCAGCAGGGTCGGGTCGGGCTGGGGAAGCGAGGCTTCGACCAGATTCGGAAGGGTGGCGCTTGCGATGGATTCATTCATTCGACTATTCTAGAAATATGGAAACGAAGAATGCAATCACCGCCCTTACCGCCCTCGGCCACGCCACCCGCCTGGCCGCGTTCCGGCTGCTGGTCGAAGCCGGCCCGTCCGGACGCATGGCCGGTGACATCGCCGCCGCCCTGCAGGTACCGCCGGCCACGCTCAGCTTCCACCTGAAGGAGCTGCTGCAGGCCGGGCTGGTCGAGAGCGAGAGCCAGGGCCGCAATGTCTGCTACCGCGCCAACTTCAGCGCGATGACCGGCCTGATCGACTACCTCACCCACAACTGCTGCGCAGGCTCGCCCGATCCGGCCTGCAGCCCCACCTCCCCTGATTGCGCCTGCTGACCGGAGATCTGCTTCGTGACCACCCAACGCGTCCTGTTCCTGTGCACGGGCAATTCCGCCCGCAGCGTCCTTGCCGAAGCCACGCTGCGGGCGTGGGCCGGTCATCGCTTCGAGGTCTTCAGCGCCGGCAGCCAGCCCACCGGCGAGGTCAATCCGTTCGCACTTGCGCAATTGCAGGCCGAGGGCATTGCAACGGCAGGCCTGCGCAGCAAATCGTGGGACGAGTTCGCCGGCGGCGCGCCGATGGACCTGGTGATCACGGTCTGCGATGCCGCGGCCGCCGAGGCATGCCCGGTGGTGTTCGGCGATTTCGTGCGCGCGCACTGGGGCCTGCCTGATCCGGCCGCCGTTGATGGCAGCGCGGAGGACAAGGCGGCTGCGTTCGCGCAGGCCCACGCCATCGTCAAGGCACGGTTGCTGGCCCTGCTGGCATTGCCCGCAGACACATGGTCCGACCGCGGGCCGTTGAAAGATGCGCTGGATCGCATTGGCTTCGTGCAGCCCGGGGACGGCCAGGCGTGAGCGCACCAGCACCGATGGGATTGTTCGAGCGTTACCTGACCCTGTGGGTGGCGCTGTGCATCGTGGCCGGCACCCTGCTTGGCCACGCGCTGCCGCAGCCTTTCGCTGCGCTGGCGGCGGCGGAGGTGGCCAAGGTCAACCTGCCCATCGCGGTGCTGATCTGGCTGATGATCATCCCGATGCTGCTGCGGGTCGATTTCAGTGCGATGCGCCAGCTCGGCCAGCACTGGAAAGGCATCGGCATAACGCTGTTCATCAACTGGGCAGTCAAGCCTTTCTCGATGGCGTTGCTGGGTTGGTTCTTCCTGCGCCACGTGTTCGCCGACGCGCTGCCTGCCGCGCAGATCGACAGCTACATCGCCGGGCTGATCCTGCTGGCAGCAGCGCCCTGCACCGCGATGGTCTTCGTGTGGAGCAACCTGTGCCGCGGCGATGCCAATTTCACCCTCAGCCAGGTGGCGTTGAACGACGCGATCATGGTGGTGGCCTATGCACCGGTGGTGGCGCTGCTGCTGGGCCTGTCGGCAATCAGCGTGCCATGGGACACGCTGCTGCTGTCGGTGTCGCTGTACATCATCGCGCCGGTGCTGGTGGCCGCACTGCTGCGGCGCTGGATGCTGGCCCGTCGCGGCCAGGCTGGCCTGCAGTCCGCGCTGCGGACGCTGGGCCCGGTCTCGCTGCTGGCCCTGCTGCTGACGCTGGTGCTGCTGTTCGGCTTCCAGGGCGAGCAGATCGTTCGGCAGCCGCTGGTCATCGCCATCCTGGCGGTGCCGATCCTGATCCAGGTCTACTTCAACTCCGGGCTGGCCTACCTGCTCAACCGGCGCCTGGGTGTTGCCCACTGCGTGGCCGGTCCCTCGGCGCTGATCGGCGCCAGCAACTTCTTCGAACTGGCCGTGGCCACCGCCGTGGGCCTGTTCGGCGTGCATTCCGGCGCGGCACTGGCGACCGTGGTCGGCGTGCTGATCGAAGTGCCGGTGATGCTGTCGGTGGTGCGCATCGTCAATGCATCACGCGGCTGGTACGAGCGGCGCTGAGGCAAGGACGCACCGCGCAGGTCGCCCAAGCTGCCGACGCCATCGCTCTCAACATCCACTTCACCCGTGATGGGATTCGATGGCCGGACAGGAGCTCCTGCTGCAGCGCCCGGTCGGTTGGGCAAGGGCATACCGCCCTGCATGGTTGTTGATCATCCCCTGCCCTGCCCACCCTGAGGACGTCGCCGTGGACACATCACTTCACTCCCTTGCGAAGCTGGCCGCCCGCGTGTTGCTGATGCTGCTGTTCCTGGTATCGGGCCTGGGCAAGCTGTCCGACCCGGCGGCAACACAGGGCTACATGGCCGCGATGGGTCTTCCCGGCATCCTGTTGTGGCCGACCATCCTGTTCGAGATCGGCACGGCCCTGTGCATCCTGCTCGGTTTCCAGACCCGGGCAGTGGCAGCGGTGCTCGCCGCCTTCAGCCTGGTCACGGCCTTCATCTTCCACCACCAGCTCGCCGACCCGGTGCAGCAGATCATGTTCCTGAAAAATCTGGCCATCGCCGGCGGCTTCCTGCTGCTGGCCTGCAGCGGGCCTGGCCGCTTCAGCGTGGACGCCAGGCGCGGCAAGCCCTGAGCCGGGCAAAGCGCGGCATCCCGCCGCCCTGCCCTTGCCTCAGCGACCCTTGGGCGGGGCCGTCGAACCCCGCAGCATCACGCTGAAATCCAGCGTCTGCTGAAGCGGTACATCGACCTGTTCGATGATGGCGAGCAGCAGGTTGACCGCGCGCTCACCGATCTCCCGCATCGGTTGCCTGATGGTCGTCAACGGAGGCGTGAGGTAACGCGATGACGCCAGGTCGTCGAAGCCGACGATGGAGACGTCATCCGGCACGCGGATGCCAAGATCCCGGCAGGCTGCCAACGCACCCAGCGCCATCTGGTCGCTGAAGCAGAAGATCGCGGTGGTTGCGGTTGCGGGCGGCAGCAGCGCCATCGCGGCCGCATGGCCGGACTCCACGGAAAAGTCACCCGGCACGACGCTGAGGTGGCGCAGGCGGCCACGCGCCCTGCCGGCGGCGCGCACGCCTTCCAGCCGTTGCGTGTGCAGGGGATTGTCGGGCGGTCCGCCCACCACAGCGATCCGCTCGTGCCCCAGTCCGTACAGGTGCTCCATCACAGCGCGCGCGGCGGCCGCGTTGTCGATGTGGACGCTGGGGATGCCCAGCGCGGGATCGAACTCGCAGCCATTGACCACCGGTGCAGCGGTACCTCGTTGCTGGACAATCTCGCGCGCCGTCGGCGGCAGGCGATGCCCCAGCACGATCAGACCATCGGCCTCGTTGCGCCGGAGCATCTGCGCATAGCGCTCCTCGCGCTCGGGCAGGTTCTGGGTGTCGCCCAGCAGGACGGCGTAGCCAACGGCCTGCGCCGCATCCTCCGCACCCTGCAGGATCTGCGCGAAGAACGGGTTGGCGATGTCCGGCACGGTGACCAGGATCTTGCCGCTGCGCTGGGTCTTGAGGGTCCTGGCCACCGTGTTGGGCACGTAGCCCAGCGCAGCAGCGGCCTGCTCGATGCGCGCGCGAGTAGCCGGCAGCACTTTGTCCGGCCGGGAAAGCGCTCGCGACACCGTGCCTGCGGAGACGCCGACGTGCCTTGCGATGTCGTAGATGGTGGCCATGGCGCTACCTCTTCCTTTCGCTGTGCAGTGCACAACGGGTCTTTCGAATGCCCCTGCTAGGATAATGCAATCGATTGCATCGAGGGCGAATCAACGTGAAGACGCTCAAGGGTCCAGCGCTGTTCCTGGCGCAGTTCATCGGCGACACACCTCCCTTTGATCGGCTGGACACGCTGGCCGGATGGGCCGCGGGGCTGGGCTATTCTGGCGTACAAGTGCCGACCAGCGCGCCCCACCTGTTCGATCTGGCCGAGGCGGCGCGCAGCCAGGCGTACTGCGACGATGTCAGCGGCATGCTGGGCGGACATGGCCTGCAGATCACCGAGCTGTCCACCCACCTGCAGGGGCAGCTGGTTGCCGTCCATCCGGCCTATGACAGCCTGTTCGACGGATTCGCGCCGCCGGACAAGCGTGGCGATCCGGCCGCCCGCCAGGCCTGGGCGGTGGAGCAGCTGCTGCTGGCCGCCAAGGCCAGCCAACGCCTGGGGCTGACCGCGCATGCCACATTCTCCGGCGCACTGGCCTGGCCTTACTTCTATCCCTGGCCGCAGCGGCCACCCGGGCTGGTGGACGAAGCCTTCGCCGAACTCGGCCGACGCTGGCGCCCGATCCTGGATGCCTTTGACGCCTGCGGCGTGGACCTGTGCTTCGAGATCCATCCCGGCGAGGACCTGCATGACGGCGCGACCTTCGAGCGCTTCCTCGACGTGGTGGACCACCATCCCCGCGCGAAAATCCTGTACGACCCCAGCCACCTGCTGCTGCAGCAGATGGACTACCTCGGCTTCATCGACCGTTACCACGATCGCATCGGCATCTTCCACGTCAAGGACGCGGAATATCACCCCAGTGCCAGCAGTGGCGTGTATGGCGGCTACCAGGACTGGATCGATCGTCCGGGCCGATTCCGATCACTCGGCGATGGGCAGATCGACTTCAAGGCGATCTTCTCGAAATTCGCCCAGTACGACTTTCCCGGCTGGGCAGTGCTGGAATGGGAGTGCTGCCTGAAGCACCCGGAAGACGGTGCACGGGAAGGAGCCGCCTTCATCCGCGACCACATCATCCGCGTGACCGAACGCGCCTTCGACGACTTTGCCGACAGCGGCACCGATCCCGGATCACTGCGCCGCATGCTCGGGATCTGAGACATCACTGCCTGGGAGGGCAAGCCATGACGCACACCATGTCGCGCTTGGGCGCGATGATGTTTCTGCAGTTCTTCATCTGGGGGGCATGGTTCGTCACCCTGGGAACCTATCTGGTGCAGGGCCCGCTGCAGGCCAGCGCAAGCCAGGTGGCGACGGCCTTCCTCAGCCAGTCCATCGGTGCCATCGTCGCGCCTTTCCTGGTCGGTTTGATCGCTGACCGCTACTTCGCGGCGCAGCGCATCCTTGCGGTCCTGCACCTGGCTGGCGCAGTGCTGATGTGGCTGGCGTCCACCGCAACCAGCTTCAGCATGTTCTCCGCCTGCGTCATGGGCTACATGCTGCTGTTCATGCCGACGCTGGCACTGGCCAACAGCGTGGCGATGCGGCACATGCAGTCGCCCGAGAAACAGTTCCCGCTGGTGCGGGTGGCCGGCAGCGTCGGCTGGATCGTGGCAGGCGTGCTGATCGGCTGGCTGGGCTGGGAACAGGCGCATCGGCTCGAGCTGACCTTCCGGATGGCGGCGATGGCGTCGCTGGCGCTGGGCCTGTATGCGTTCACCCTGCCGCACACCCCGCCGCTGGCACGGCAGCGCGACGCCGGCCTGGGACAGATCCTGGGGCTGGATTCGCTGCGCCTGCTGAAGTCACGCTCCTACCTGGTGTTCTTCCTTGCGTCCATCGCGATCTGCATCCCGCTGGCGTTCTACTACAACTTCACCAACCCGTATCTCAACGATCTGGGCGTGCGCGGCGCGGCGGGCCTGCAGTCGCTGGGACAGGTCTCCGAAGTCCTGCTGATGCTGGCCATGCCGTTCCTGTTCGTGCGCCTGGGGGTGAAGACGATGCTGGCGGTGGGCATGGCCGCATGGGTCGTGCGTTACGTCATGTTCGCCTTTGGCGATGCGGGCGGCGGCTTCTCGCTGCTGGTGATCGGCATCGTGCTGCACGGCATCTGCTACGACTTCTTCTTCGTCACCGGCCAGATCTACACCGATGCGCACGCCGGCCCGGCCGCGCGCAGCAGCGCGCAGGGATTCATCACCCTGGCCACGTATGGCGTGGGCATGCTGATCGGTACGTTCCTGTCCGGCGCGGTGGTGGAGCACTTCACCACTGCAGCCGGTCCGGACTGGCAGCAGATCTGGCTGTTCCCGGCAGGGGTCGCGCTGCTTGTGCTGATCGCCTTCCTGCTGCTTTTCCGCGACCGGCCCGTGGTTGCGGCCGCACCTTCCACGCCCTGAGGACCCTACCTGATGCCAAAGCCTGGAATCGCCATCGTCGGCACAGGAATGATCGGTGCCGTGCACCGTCGCGCGGCGCTGCTGGCGGGTGCCGACATCCGTGGCGTGGCCGCCTCTTCTCCGCAGCGCGCACGCGATGTGGCGCAGGCGTGGGGTGTCCCGCGTGCCTATCGGGACATCGAGGAGGTGGTCGCCGATCCACAGGTGCAGGTCGTGCACGTATGCACGCCCAACCACCTGCACCGCCCCATGGCACAGGCCGCACTGGAAGCCGGCAAGCACGTGGTCTGCGAGAAGCCGCTGGCCACCACGCTGGAGGACGCCCGGGCGCTGGCGGCGTTGGCTACCGCCAACGCGCTGGTCGCCACGGTGCCCTTCGTCTACCGCTATCACCCGGTGGTCCGCGAGGCGCGCGCACGCATCGCCCATGGCGAACTGGGGCCGTTGCACCTCATCCACGGCAGCTACCTGCAGGACTGGCTGCTGGACCCGGCCAGCAACAACTGGCGCGTGGACCCGGCGCTGGGCGGCGCCTCGCGCGTGTTCGCCGACATCGGCTCGCACTGGTGTGACCTGGTGGAATGGGTCAGCGGCGAGCGCTTCACCGAGGTCAGCGCGGCGTTCGACACGGTGATCGCCGAACGCAGCACCGACACCGGGCAGAGCTTCACCACAGCAGCGGCCGGTGGCGCGATGCAGGCGGTCACCAGCGAGGACGTGGCCGCAGCGATGTTCCGTACCGGCGCCGGGACGCTGGCATCGTTGACGGTCAGCCAGGTATCGGCCGGACGCCACAACCGTCTCTGGTTCGAGATTGATGGTGCCAGGGCCAGTGTGGCGTTCAACCAGGAAGATGCCGAGCGGCTGTGGATCGGCAAGCCCGACCAGCGCGAGGAAGTCTTCGTGCGCGGGCCGGGCGCCGGCAGTGCCGAACAGCGCCGGCTATCGCTGTTGCCGGCCGGGCACGCGCAGGGCTACGGCCACTGCTTCGAGGCATTC
The DNA here is from genome assembly GCF_040548715.1 of Stenotrophomonas sp. 2694. Classification (NCBI taxonomy): domain Bacteria; kingdom Pseudomonadati; phylum Pseudomonadota; class Gammaproteobacteria; order Lysobacterales; family Lysobacteraceae; genus Stenotrophomonas; species Stenotrophomonas sp. 2694. Next base: position 106,635 of record NZ_JBEPSG010000002.1, on the reverse strand, counting down.
GTCGCCGACACCTACCGCGCCATCGAAGGCGAGCGACCGGATGGCCTGCCCACCTTCGAAGACGGCGTGCGCTCGGCGCTGATCGTCGACCGCGTCATCACCTCGGCCAGGACCCGTGCCTGGACCGCCATCGGTTGAACCCCGGGAGCATCTCATGATGAACACGCCTGCCCGCAGAACTGCCACCCTCGCCCTGCTGCTGTTCGCTGCCCTGCCCGTCCTGGCACACGAAGCCGCCAGCCCGCACAAGCCCATCGCCGTGCAGATGTACACACTGCGCAACGCCGGCCCGCTCGACCAGCAGTTGAAGATCGTCCACGACGCCGGCGTGGATGCGGTGGAAACGGTGGGCACGCAGGGCGTCAGCGCGGCCGAACTCAAGCAGTTGCTGGACCGGTATTCGATCAGGGCGATTTCCTCCCACGTGCAACTGGCCGAGCTGCGCAAGGACCTGGACGGCGTGGTGGCCTTCAACCGGTCGATCGGCAACACCACCCTGGTGGTGCCTTACCTGGACGCGAAGGATCGGCCGACCGATGCCGCAGGCTGGACCGCGCTGGGCAAGGAACTGGGCGCGATCGCCAAGCAGGTACGGGCCAAGGGCATGCGCCTGGCCTACCACAACCATGACTTCGAACTGGTCGACTTCAATGGCCGGACCGGCCTGGAACTGCTGTTCGCAGCGGCCGGGCCGGACCTGCAGACCGAGCTGGACCTGGCCTGGGTCGCGCGTGCGGGCCTGGACCCGGCGGTGATGCTCGGCAAGTTCCGCGGCCACCTGTTCGCGGTACACGCCAAGGACAATGCAGCCAAGGGCCAGGCCGAAGACGAGGGCGGCTTCGCGGCCGTCGGCCAGGGTGTGCTGGACTGGCGCGCGATCCTGCCAGCCGCCGCAGCGGCCGGCGTGCACTGGTACATCCTCGAGCACGACCAGCCACGCGATCCGGCCAAGGTCATCCAGACCGGCGCGGACTACCTGCGTGAACACCTGTCCCCCCGCCTGCCAGCCAGCGCGCAGCGCTAGTACGCGAAGGAGTCCTGATTGAAAACGATGCTGAAAGTGGCTGTGATTCTCTGTGCGGCGATGCTGGCAACCACGGCATGGTCCAAGGACGACCCTGCAGCCGGCGCAAAGCTCTACACAGCGAACTGCACGGCCTGCCATGGTGCCGATCGCGCCGGCATGCCGGGCGCATTCCCCGCGCTCACCGACATCGGCAAGCGCCTGGATGCCGCGCAGATCAAGGACAAGATCAGGAAGGGCGGCGGACTGATGCCGCCGTTCTCCCAGCTGTCGCAACAGGAGATCGACGACATCACCAGCTATCTGGCGAAATAGGCCGCCAGCGTTACAGCTCGCGCACCCAGATATTGCGGTAGCTGACCTTGGAATCATGTTCCTGCAGGTAGAGCGGCGCGCACGCATGCGGTGAATACGAGGGCGGGCCGATGTACTCGGTCCTGCCCGCCAGCACGGTGTCGTCCTGCACCAGCACGCCGTTGTGCAGCACGGTGATGCGCGCGGGCGAGATGAGCCCGCCGCCCGGCGAGAAGCGCGGTGCCTTCCAGAGGATGTCGTAGGCCTGCCACTGCCCCGGTGCGCGCGAGGCGTTCACCAGCGGCATGGCCTGCTTGTAGATGGAGCCGGCCTGGCCGTTGGCATAGGTCGGGTTGTTGTAGCTGTCCAGCACCTGCAGCTCATAGAGTTCCTGCAGGAAGATGCCGCTGTTGCCCCGGTTCTGGCCGTCGAAACCCTTGGTCTCGACAGGTGTGCGCCACTCGACATGCAGCTGGATGTCGCAGAAGCGCTGCTTGGTGCGGATGCCCTTGCTGCCCGGCACGATGGTCATGGCGCCGTCGGCGACGGTCCAGGGCACACGCCCACCCTGCTCCGACTCCCAGGCGGAGGCATCCTTGCCATCGAACAGCACGATGGCGTCGGACGGCGCCTTGCCCGGCGGCGTGGCCACGGTTGCAGGCACGGGCGTCCACACCTCGGTCTTTGCCGGGTCGCGCGTGGGCTCGGTGTTGGCCTGCGCGAACGCCGGTGCCGCGGCGAGCACGCCGGCGGCGATCAATAGCGGCGCGATCTTCATGGCGTGATCCATCAGCTGGTCCCCCATGCGGGCGTGCCGGGAACATAGGCCAGGTCGCCGTCGTAGCGGCCCGGCACGGCGACGTAACGCAGCACTTCGGTCGCGCCAACCTTGGAGGTAAAGAAACCGAAGATGGTGAGCTGCTTGAACATCGTGAAGTAATGCGGCATCGGTTCTCCTGCCTCGGCGGTGCCGGTTTCGGTCACCTCGACCGCGTGCTTCCTGGCCTCTGCATCCAGCGCGCGCAGCAGTTCAGTGCGGGCCTGCGGCGCAAGTGAAACGAAGCGGCCGCCGGCGCGTTTGTCGATATCGGCCAGGCCAGCGCGGAATGTCGCCTGCTGTCGGGCGGTGTAGCAGTCGCTGACGAACGTCGCCATGAACGCACCGGCGCCTGCGTCTTTCGCCCCCGGCGTTTTCGTCCGCGGCAGGATGGTCTCGGCGATCTCGTCCAGCGTGCCGACCTCCGCGTCGGAGAAGCGCGTCTTCGCCCCTGCGGCGGGAGCCTGTGCCTGACCGAGCGCAGGCAGGCCGATCATCGCCGCGCCGGTGGCGGCGACGATCATCTTCAGCAGTTCGCGGCGGTCCATCAGAGGTTCCCCGCTTTCAGTTCGCGCACGGCATGGTCAGCAGCCCGCGCGGTCAGTGCCATGTAGGTCAACGAAGGATTCACGCACGCGCTGGAGGTCATGCAGGCACCGTCGGTCACATAGACGTTGGGCGCATCCCAGACCTGGTTGTGCTGGTTCAGCACGGACGTCCTGCGGTCACGGCCCATGCGCGCGGTCCCCATCTCATGGATGCCCTTGCCCGGGGCGTAGTCGTTGTCGTGCATCTCCACGTCCTTGACGCCGGCGGCCTCGAGCATCTCGGCGGCATCGGCGGCCATGTCCTTGCGCATGGCCAGTTCGTTGGCGCGCATGGATACATCCATCGCCAGCACCGGCAGACCCCACTTGTCCTTGCGGTCCCGGTCCAGGCGGATCGTGTTGTCGTGGTGCGGCAGCATTTCGCCGAAGCCGGTCATGCCGATGCGCCAGTCACCGGGCACGGTCAGCGCCTCCTTCAGGTCGGCACCGATGTTCAGCTCGGCGATCTCGCGCGACCACCCCGTGCGACTGGCACCGCCCTGGTAGCCGAAGCCGCGCAGGTAGCCGCGCTTGTCAGCGGCCACGTTGCGGAAGCGTGGAATGTAGAAGCCGCAGGGACGACGGCCGAAGTAGTACTTGTCCTCGAAGCCTTCGACCCGGCCGGAGGCACCCGCGCCGAAATGATGGTCCATCACGTTGTGTCCCAGCTCACCCGACGATGAGCCCAGCCCACCCTCCCACACATCGGTGGCCGAGTTCATCAGCAGCCAGGTCGAATTGAAGGAGGAGGCGTTGAGGAAGATGACCTTGGCCGTGTACTGGTAGGTCTGGCCGGTCTCTGCGTCAATGATCTCCACGCCCCGCGCTCGCTTGCGGTCCTTGTCGTAAAGCACTTCCTTGACGATGGAGAACGGCCGCAAGGTCAGGTTGCCGGTCTTCATCGCCGCTGGCAGTGTCGCCGCCTGGGTCGAGAAATAGGCACCGAAGGGACAGCCGAGGATGCACTTGTTGCGATACTGGCAGTTGACGCGGCCCTGCTCGGGCATCGGCTTGGTGATGTTCGCCGTGCGCGAGTGGATCATGTGCCGGGTTCCGCCGAAGGCCTTCCTGATCCGCGCGGCCACGTCCTTCTCGACGATGTTCAATGGGATCGGCGGCAGGAACTCGCCGTCCGGCAGCACGTCCAGCCCTTCGCGCGTACCGGCGATGCCGGCGAACTTTTCCACATGGTCGTACCAGGGTGCGATGTCGGCGTAGCGGATCGGCCAGTCGGTGGCGATGCCGTCCTTCAGGTTCGCCTCAAAATCCAGGTCGGAGAAGCGATAGCTCTGACGGCCCCACATCAGCGAACGCCCGCCGACATGGTAGCCGCGGAACCAGTCGAACCGTTTGGTCTCGATGTACGGCGATTCCTGTTCGTCGGCCCACATGCCCTCCAGGTTCTCGGCCAGCGCGTAGTCGCGCATCAGCACCGGGAAGGCGGCCTTCATCGCCTGTGTAGGCCGGTTGCGATGCGGGAAATCCCACGGCTCCTTCATCGCGTTGACGTAGTCCTTGACGTGCTCGATGTTGCGTCCGCGTTCCAGCATCAGGACCCTCAGGCCCTTCTCGGTCAGTTCCTTCGCCGCCCAACCGCCACTGATTCCCGAGCCAACAACAATGGCGTCGTAATGATTGTCTGCCATGGATCTCTCACCTGGTGGATATCGTTTCAGACGTCGCAGAGGCGGATGGCCTCGCGCAGCGAACCGACGGGATCCGGTGCCGCAGGCATGAATTCCTGCGCCAGATACCCATCGAAACCGGTGTCGCGGATCGCGCGACAGATGGCGGGGTAATTGAGTTCCTGCTGGTCCCCGATCTCGTGCCGGCCCGGCACGCCCGCGGTGTGGTAATGCTTGAAACAGGCGTGATGCCTGCCGATGGTGGCGATGATGTCGCCCTCCATGATCTGCATGTGATAGATGTCGTACAGCAGGCCGAAGTTGTCCGAGCCGAGCCGCTGGCACAGCTCCACGCCCCAGGCGGAGTGGTCGCACAGGTAGTCGCGATGATCGACCCTGGAGTTCAGCAGCTCCATCACCAGCACCACGCCACGTTTCTCGGCATGCCCGAGGATGCGCTTGAGGCCGGCCTCGGCATTGGCCATGCCCTCCTGCGGGTCCATCCCGTTGCGGTTGCCGGAAAAGCAGATGAGGTTGCGGTAACCGGCATCGGCCACCAGGTCGATATGCCCCGTGTAGCGCTCCACCAGCTGATCGTGGAACTCACGGCCGGCAAAGCCTTTGGTAAGGCCCAGCTCCGCGCCGTTGCACATCGAGCTGTATACGCCATGGGCCTTCAGGGTGGGCCAGTCTTCCGGGCCGACCAGGTCGATCGCGGCAAAACCGATGTCCTTCACCGTCGCGCAGAGCTGGGCGACCGACAGCTGCGGGAAGGTCCAGCGGGCCACGGCGTGCTTCAGGTTGCCCTTGAGCGGCGCCGCGGCGGCAAACGCAGGCAGAACGCCCGCCGCCCCCAAGCCAAGGCTCGCAGCGGCCGCCATGCGCAGCGCATCGCGCCGCGTGAGGCCCGGGGCCGGTCTGATCGAATGGATGGACATCCACCTGCCGGCCTCCCAACCGGTATCAAACGAAACGATTCACGGCAATGCAATCGATTGCACCATAGGGGAGGAAATTGTCTGTTTGCAAGTCGCGGTGCACGAAAATCAATGCTGCGAAGCACAACTCCGCAGGAATCGCAGAAAAGAAAGCCCCGCATGAGCGGGGCTTTCTTTTCTGCTGCGAACGAGCGTTCGATCAGAACGGTTGTGACTACCAAACGTGTAAACAAATCCTCGCTGGTCAAGCAAGGTAGGCGTTCTGTTCGATTGAGCCTGTTCGAACGTAAACATCCGCACTCGTCAGGTGCACCCGTCAGTCAAGAGCATCGACACGGCCCGGCAGGCGCGCGCGCCAGGGATATCCCCACCTTCAAGCCATTCCTTTACTTCATCCAGGCCCAAGAACTTCGCCGTCCGCATCATCCAAACCAAGGCAACGCCTGCCTTGGGGCGAATCAAAAACAATGTTCTCGCGCAAAAGCTTGAGAAATTCATCGAAGACAACGCTGCCAGCCACGCACGGCTGGGGAGAGCAACCTCATCAAGGCGTAGAGCTCGTGACGTCGAGCGAAAGTAATCGATCAAGCCAAGGCTTCGCGATTAGCGAACGCGTCAGCTATTCGTCTTCGTCACCTGCAGCCTCAACGCTATCGTTGATGAACTGAAGGGCCCTGCGATGCTCTTCGAGGACTGTGTCATGGGCGGGTATACCAGGACAAGCAATCTTGGAGAAGGCATGAATGACCTCCTTAGCCTCCTCATATCGTTCCAGCCGAAGCAGGCAGTCCACGAGTCCAGACGCGACCAACACATCGCGAGGACGAAGCTTCTGAAGCGCACGAAGCGCCCAGAGGGACAACTCCGCATCATCGCTCCGAAAACCAATCCCAACAAGAAACAACCACGCGACCTCACAAGCGGGATCGCGCTTTACAAGATCCAAAAGGTGGTGACGCGCGCCATTGTCGTCACCCGCCTCAAGCATACTGGTAATTTCATCAATATCCATCAAGGTCGCTCTGCTTCATTAACTTCTGACACCGATAGGGAACACACCCGAGCATACATCGTGCCAAATTCCCACCCCAGACACCCGGCTGATTGAAATCACCCTTGGCGCGCGTGCAGGTAGTCTTACAGCCTTGGATATGGCTTTGGCAGTCAGCAACGAAGTCGTCGTCATCCCCGTCGGCACACGCAGATTTGATCAATGCAACAGCCATCTGCGACGCTGGGCTATGCGGATTCAGAATACCATTCGGCCCAACTCCCAACATCTCACCCGCCTTAAGCGCATTCCTAAGGCTATCGGCGTTGATCTTTGGACCGAAGTCCCAGTTGCCGTTCGGATCACTGAGGTCGCCCCCATTGTACGCACCAACCGCACCCGGGGCGCCCGTGACTACGGGGGGCGGGGGCAGCAAGGGAATTGCCTGCATCCCATCGGGGTCAACTGATGCAAGCGGGTTGCCATTCACGTAGCCGTAGGTGCTGATCCCCCCCTGCAATCCGAGCGGGTCTGACGTCACGAAGCGGCCACTGGCGGGATCGTAGTCACGCTGAACGTTGTAGTGAAGGCCGCTCTCAGCGTCGTATCGCTGCCCAGGGAAGCGCATCGCGAACTCAAACAGCGTGCCGTCCTGGTCCGGATCCTCGTTTGGTGCCGTCGCACCGAACGCTTCCCCCTTCAGATCCCAACTCCAAACCGCCACGTCACGGGCTGAGTCAATGACAACACGAGCGGCGCCCAGATGATCCGGCTGGACGTAGTAGAGGGCGCTGCCTTTCAGCAATCCGACGGGCATGTCGTCCAACCAGACTACCTGCTGACGCGCAACACCCTTCTGGTCGTACTCCCCCAACCATTGCCCGCGCTCGTCGTAGAGATTCAGGGCCGAAGCACCTCCGGCCGTCCGGGAAATCTGCTGGCCAAGATCGTTGTAATGGTATTCCGCAGCAACCGTGCCGTTTCGCTTCACCGCACTCAAGCGCCCCATTGCGTTGTAAGCAAACTCGCGCTCCACGCCTTGGATCGAAAGCGTGTTGCCGGCCGTATCGTAGGCACGCGACACGCCCGCAACGCTTTGCAGGCGGTGACTGTCTGACGGATAGACGTACGCTTGGTCAGCTCCATTGACCTTCGCAGACGTGCGATTGCCGGTGGCGTCGTAGGAGTAGCTGTCGATGATCGAGCCAGTCGCCGCATCCTTGAAAGCAGTCAATCGGCTCAAGGCGTCGTAGGTCAGCGATACGGACGTTGCCCCAGTCCCGCCGGCGGTGAGGCGGGTCAACTCGCCCACCGCACTGAACGAGAAGGCTGCATTCAGCGCACCCGAGCCACTGCCGTTCAACGCCGACGGACGGTAGTCCTGGTCGACGTCTCGCGACAGCGTACGCCCGTTGCCGTAAACCCAGCCCGCAGAGGGGCCGAAGGGATGGCGCTTTGCACTGGAAAGCAACACGACACGAGCAGCACCCGGTCGAGTCGCGCCGATCTCGGTGATCGTGCCGGCTGCATCTCGATTGTAGTCCGCCACCGTTCCGTCAGGATAGGTGACAGAACGAAGTCGGCCAGCATTGGTATAGGCATAGCTGACGCCTACACTCTGCCCCGATGACGTCTGCACCTTGCGCGTCACATTGCCGGAGCGATCGTAGCAATACTGGGTTTTAGCGCCGTCATCCTGCATGGATGAGAGCCGCCCGATTGCAAACGACTCACCAAGTGAGCAGATGTTCTCGACTTGGTCATACACGTATGACGCAACAATTGCCTGGTCCCCATAAACCTTGCGCACCACGCGCCCCAGGGCATCGTATGTGTAGCTGCTAGCCGTGCCATTGGCGTCAACCTGCTTCGTCTGCTGCCCTGCACTGTTATAGCTGGCAGTGGTCGCGCCCGTGTCGGGGCTCTGGCGGCTCAACACATCACCAAGCCCCGAGTAGCCGTAGGTAGTCGCCAAGCCCTTGGGATCAATAACCGTGGTGGTCCTGCCCTCTGCGTCATACTCGTATCGCGTCTCGACCGCCAACCCGGAAACGTCCTGAAGCACCCTGCTGGGCCTTCCATAGGGATCGTAGTCAAACTGCGTCTTGCGCTTCAGGGCATCCGTGATGAGCTGGACGTTGTTCGCCAGGTCATATGTAAAGTCGGTTGAATTCCCCGCTGCCGTCTTCTGAGACACCAGCTGCCCCAGCTTGTTGTAAACGCGAGAGAGCGAACGCTTCAGTCCACCACCTGCGTCGAACACCTCCTCTTTGGTGCGATTGCCTGCCACATCGAGGGTATAGCGGATGTTGTTCCCGGCCCCGTCATTGATCTGAACGAGACGGTGCGCATCATCGTAGGTGTAGCTGAGGGATACTCCATCGGGGTCAACAATCGATGTGACGTTGCCTGTCGGATCGTAGGACAAGGTGGTCACTCGATCGCTGGTAGACGCAGCTCCGTCCACGCTGTTCCGCTCGGTTATCGAGGTGAGCTTGCCTCGACTGGAATAGCCAAAATCATGGATTGTGCCCGTCGTGTCCCGAACGCGCGTGACACGTCCGTTGCGGTCGTAGGCCAGCCGTGTCGTCACTTGACCTACAGCATTGGTCTCGGACTGAAGGTCACCAGCACGGTGGCAGGAACCCCCTAGAACTCCGCAACCCGACTCATCTGCGGCCAGGTAGTAGCTGTACCTGGTAACGTCCTGAACGTCGGTCCGAGGCCCGTCTTCTGCAAGGACAAGACCGATTTGCGGGCATTGGGTGGCATCCACCGCCGAGCAGTAGGCGGCGGTCCATTGACGAACCCCAGCGGGTGCATTGGTCGCAGCTCCGCACGCATACCCGACCGCAGCCGGAATGGCAGGATCCACCTCGCACCGCGCGACCTCCAGGCCCAACGCGTTGTACTTCCATGAACTGCTGGAAACGGCGACGCCCGCAGAGTTTTTGACCACCCGGCTCAGGGGCAAACGCAGTGCGCCGTCCCACGTGGTCGTCGTGGTGCGCTGCTGCGGGGTATCGGCGGCGTCAACCTGTTCGGCCAGCAGCCCGTCTGCCGTGTAAGTCGTCCTTGTAGTGATTCCCTTGAAGTCCTTGACCGACGCCGGGTAGCCGTTCGCGTCATAGGTCATGGCCTTGTAGGGTTGATTGCACTGGGTGCCGCACGCCGCAGAACCGCCTGACGGCATGATCCGCCCTTTCCCAGTGTCCACAAAGCCATAGTTTGACGTTGCGCCCAGCGGCCCCTTGACCGTAACCGGCATGACGCCTTTCATGATGTAGGCGGCGTAGTCAATGGTGGTCGCGTCTACCCCACCAGCGAATTCGGCGTAGTAGGCGCGGTTGCCTGCGTTGTACTTGACCGTCTCGTAGCGGACGCCCTTCTCGTCCACGATACCCGTAAGGAACGACGTGCCGGCCACGGTTGGGCTGTTGGCCGGCTCGTTGTAGACATAGCCATTGCTCGTGCCATCCGGATAAGCAACCGATGCAAGCTGCCCTGCCGTGGTGTAGCTGAATGTCTGGGACGCACCATCCGGCAATGTCACCTTGCTCAGGCGAGAAGCGGCGTCATAGGAGAAACCCATGGTGCGACCGCGTTCGTCGGTTACCGCTAGCAGCAATCCGGGTGCCGGTGCAATTTCCGACGGCGTGGCGGCGTCTGAATGCTGAAGGGACAGCAGCTTTTTGCCTGCGGAGTCGAAGACTTCTTTCAAAAGCCCTGCCGCGTCATAGATTTCGGTCTGGCGATTGGCGGCCAACTGCAGCGCGTAGCCCACACCATCTGGGCCGGCCACCATCACGTCAGCCACGTCAGGATCCGACGACCATCCACCGCTGACCTTGGTGAACAACTCCGAGCTGCCGTCAGGCCGCAATGCCCTCAGGTAGGTGGGCTCGCCAGCCACGCCGGTATTAGACTCGAACAACTCCAAGCGCCTATCGAACAAGTGACGCCACTGAGGCCCCAAGGAGGATCCTGGCGCACGCGGGGAACTGTTGTAGAAGCGACGGAACGTCAGTCCAGAAGGGGACTCGTAATCGGTTTCCTGCCGGTAGAAGTTACCGGTCGCCGTGTTGATCGGGTCGCCCTCGAAGGGACTGCCTGGGTCGCGGGCATTGGCTGCGGCAGCGCTGTTCCTCGCGCCTCGGGCACCTGTTCCGTCCGTGGCTGAGCCAAGCCCGGCCGAGCACCGCTTTTGGCAGCCCCCAAAGTTCTTCTGGGGCTGCCCAATGCTGATCTCGGAGGCGAAAACGCTGTCGCTGGCCTTGCCATTCACGTAGATGCGCGCCGCCCAGCCGTCGTTTCCGTAGCGAACCGTGACAACAGGCGGCTTGGTGCACTTCGGGTCCTGTTGGCAGGGAGCCTGGATTTTCCCTACCAAGAAATTCACCGCGGCACCAACGCTATCAAACGACCCAACCCCGCGGAACGACTGAACCTTGTAGGGAGGACCGTAGTAGGTGGCTGCACTTGCGGTCGATGCACCGCCTAATGCCAGGCAGAAGTAGAGAATCGCAGCAGCCTTGTGACTGCGCAGGGGCATTGAAAATGCCATTGGTACACACTCCATGTGAAAGACAACTGGCAAGTCCGGCCAAAGGACTGCATCCGACATCAATCCTTAATGCGCGGAACGAACATCTTCCCCCGATATTGCCGAGGATCGGAAAATCCTAAAGCAAGCTAATGACATATTTTGTGCAACAACATACGCTTTGGGGAAGAACGGCGCAATTGGGCATAGGGCTGCGGTGAACGTGTCCGCAGGATCTGCGACAGCCCCCGCGCCAGCTCGCTAGGCTTATGCCCTTCCTTCGCACGCCGTCATCAAGACCAGCCAAGACCATGCACAGATCCACAGTCGAAACGGGCTGATGCTGATGATTGCCTCCTCGGCCAGCGATGGACTCGAGCAGACGTCTGCCCGTTCGATGCAGCTCCTCGGCACATGGCGTCCGGTGCACAATCCAGCTTCCTGACAACCCACCCATGACTCCATCTCCACTCAGATCGCGCTGGCACACCGATCAAGCAAAGTGGATTGTGTTCGCCGCGAGTCCCTTCGTCCTGAACTTGCCAGGTAGAGCGTCACTTCATGCACAGGAAGGCCACTGGGCCCCCGGAGTACCGAGTGCTGCTCTCCGTTCTCAAATCTCATTCGCTAAGGTGTGTAGCCAGTCATCTATCAATACCTGGCCGTAGGTAGAAGTCCAGATCACGGCGGGATTCTGCCAGAAACTAATGTTGTTAACGAAAAAGGCCCCCATCCATAAAGATGAGGGCCTCTATCAACACTAAAACCATTAAGTAGGAACTAGAACGGAATATCGTCGTCAGCGAAGTCATCCATCGGCGGCGCCGACTGCTGCGGCTGCTGCTGCGGACGCTGCTGGCCGTAGCCGCCGCCCTGGTTGCCGCCCTGGTTGTAACCACCGCCCTGGCCGCCACGCTGGTTGCCACCACCACCGCCGCCGTATTCCTGGCGCGGGGCCTGCTGGCGCTGCGGGCGCTCGCCGCCAGCGAAGTTGCCGCCGCCACCGCCGCCGCCTTCACCGCGGCCGCCCAGCATCTGCATTTCATCGGCGACGATGTCGGTGGAGTACTTCTCCACGCCGTCCTGGCCGGTGTACTTGTCGTAACGCAGGCTGCCTTCGACGTACACCGAGCTGCCCTTGCGCAGGTACTCGCCGGCGATCTCGCCGAGCTTGCCGAAGAACACCACGCGGTGCCATTCGGTACGTTCCTGCTGGTTGCCATCCTTGTCCTTGCGGACGCTGGTGGTAGCCAGGCTGATGCGGGTGATCGCCATGCCGCTCTGGGTGTACTTCACGTCCGGGTCGTTGCCGAGGTTGCCGACCAGGATGACTTTGTTGATGCCGCGCGCCATAGGTACCTTCGTCCGTTGTCCAGGGGCAGGCCGCCAGTGATAGCACGTCCCCGGGCGGGGGTGCAGAGCGCTGGGTCGCCCCCGGGAAATTTGGGGGAATACGAGAACGGGTCATCTTACCATCCCCTCGGCCGACACCTGGGTCGGGAAAGCCCCCGGCCATGGCCGGAATCCGGCCTGCAGCCCCCTGGGCAGGGCACTGCGCGCGCCCTGCCCCGGCGCGCGGCGCCAGCCCATCGGCGCCCCATGGCATCATTCCCCGATCATTTCCCTGCCGGCCCCCATGACCATCAAAGGCAAAGCCACCTCCCTGGACATCGCCCACCTGGCCGGGGTCTCCCAGCCCACGGTGTCGCGGGCCCTGCGCGGCAGCCCGATGGTCAACGCCGAAACCCGCGAGCGCATCCTGCGCATCGCCCGCGAGCTGAACTACAAGGTCGACAAGAACGCCTCCAGCCTGCGCCTGCGCAATGCCGGCACGCTGGCCCTGCTGTTCTTCGAGGACCCGACCAACGACGACTCGCTGATCAACCCGTTCTTCCACTCGATGCTGGGGTCGATCACCCGCGCCTGCGCGCTGCATGGGCAGGACCTGCTGGTGTCCTTCCAGCAGCTGTCCACCGACTGGCAGGCCGATTACGAAGACAGCAACAAGGCCGATGGCATCATCCTGCTGGGCTATGGCGACTACCACCAGTCGCGCGACCGCCTGCAGCGGCTGGTGGAACAAGGCACCCACTTCGTGCGCTGGGGCGCGGCCCTGCCCGGCCAGCCGGGGGTGTCGATCGGCAGCGACAACTTCCAGGGCGGGCATGACATCACCGCCCACCTGCTGGAACAGGGCTGCCGCCGCATCGCCTTCCTCGGCCATGCCTCCAGCCATTACCCGGAATTCCAGGAGCGCTATCGCGGCCACGTCGAGGCGCTGCGTGCGCATGGCCTGACCGCCGACCCGGCGCTGCAGCACGATGCGATCACCACCGAGGCGTCCGGGCATGAGGCGTGCCTGTCACTGCTGGCCCAGGACCGTTCCATCGATGCGGTCTGCGCGGCCAGCGACCTGATCGCCATCGGTGCGGTGCGCGCGCTGCGCGAGCAGGGCCTGCGGGTGCCGCAGGACGTGGCGGTGACCGGCTTCGATGACATCCCGCTGGCAGCCTCGGTGTCGCCACCGCTGACCACCGTACAGCAGGACACCAAGCAGGCCGGCCAGTTGCTGGTGGAGAAGCTGCTGGCGCTGATCGGCCGGCAGCCGGTGGAAGGCCAGAGCATTCCGGTGAAGCTGGTGGTGCGCGAGTCCTCGCTGCGCGCGTAGCCCTTCGGTGGCGCCAAGCCATGCTCGGCATGCATGCGTGGGACGCAAGGCCGACGACAGCCGGGCATGGCCCGGCTCTACAGGACCTGCATCGCTACGCGCCGCCCGGCATGGCCGTGCGTACCGCCATGCTGAACTCATCCAGCAGGAAGGGCTTGGCGATCATCGCCATGCCTTCATCGAGGAAGGCCGCGCGCTCCTGTGCCTTTTCCGCATAGCCGGTCATGAACAGGATCGGCAGCGCCGGCCGCGTTTGCCGCGCGATCTCCGCCAGCTGGCGCCCGTTGAGCCCCGGCAGCCCGACATCGGTGACCAGCAGATCGATGCTCTGCGCCGAAGTGAGGATGGGGATCGCCGCATCGGCATCACCCACCACCTGCGCGTGGTAGCCCAGGTCTTCCAGCACCACCGTCACCAGCATCCGTACCTGCTCGTCATCCTCCACCACCAGGATGGACTGGCCGGCGCCGCGCCGGATCGGCTGCGAAGGTGCAGGCGCGTCTTCCACAACGGCCTCCGACAACGGAATGAACAGCAGCACCGTCGTCCCCTCGCCGACATTGGACTGGATGGCGATGTGGCCACCGGACTGCTGCATGAAGCCGTACACCATCGACATGCCCAGCCCCGTTCCCTTGCCGATGGGCTTGGTGGTGAAGAAGGGCTCGAAGGCGCGCTCGACCACTTCCGGCGCCATGCCGGCACCGGTGTCGGCCACCTCCACCAGTGCGTAGTCACCGGCAGGCACGGCCGTGTACTGGCCTTCCCTTACGCTTACCGACGAGGCACGCAGAGTCAGATCGCCGCCGTCCGGCATCGCATCACGCGCGTTGATGGCCAGGTTCAGCAGCGCGCTCTCGAACTGGTTGGCATCCAGCGTGGCGTGCAAGGGCAGCGGCGAGGGTTCGGCGTGGATGCGCACCGCCTCGCCCAGGGTGCTGTGCAGCAGGTGCTGCACCGAAACCAGCAGCGTGTTGAGCTCCACCGGACGCGCATCCAGCGACTGCCGCCGGGAGAACGCCAGCAGGCGCTGGGTCAGTGCCGCGGCACGCTGGGCCGAGGCGGTAGCGGTGTCCAGGAAACGCTCGAGGTCGTCGACACGGCCCATGTCCAGGCGCAGCCGGACGATGTCCAACGCGGACAGGATGCCGGTCAGCATGTTGTTGAAATCGTGGGCGATGCCGCCGGTCAACTGGCCGATCGCCTCCATCTTCTGTGACTGCCGCAATGCAGCGTCGCTGGCCTCGCGCGCCGCCATCTGCGCTTCCAGTTCACGGGTGCGCTCGGCCACCATCGCCTCCAGCGCGTGCGCGTGCTGTTGGCTGCTGGCAAGGGCCAGCTTGGCCGCGGTGATATCGGTGACGAACACGTGGAAGCCGTCGATGCGTCCCTCGCCATTGCGGCGCGGCGAGTAACGCACTTCGCAGTCCCGGCGCCCATACACGCGATGTGGCCAGACGATCTCGAACATGGCCTCGCGACCGGCCAACGCGGCTTCCATCGCCGGGCGACGCTGCTGCCATACGGTCTCGCCGATGACCTCGCGCACATGCGTGCCGATCACTTCGCCGGTAGCCAGTTCGAACCAGTTTTCATAGGCCTTGTTGGCGAAGCGGAAGCACAGCGAGCGGTCCACGAATGCGATCAGCACCGGCATTGCATCGGCGATCAAGCGCAGCTCGGACTCGCTGCGCGCCAGCGCCGCACGGCCATCGGCCAAGGCGGCGACCTGGTCGCGCACCACGAACTGCTTGCCACGCGCGCGCAGCGCGCCCTGCACAGCGCTGAGCAACGACATGCTGCCCAATGGCCGGTCCATCTCCACTACGTTGATCGAGCCGGGCAACAACGGTTCACGGGTGGAACGCCGGTAGGAACGCGCCGAGCGCAGCAGGATGAACGGAATGTCCGACCAGGCCGGCTGCTGCTGCAGCGCCTGCAGCAGTACCTCGCTACCGCGTGCCACCGCTTCCTGGGTCACCACCACCAGCCCGGTGCAGTCATCGAGTTGCTCAGCCAGCACTTCCAGGCTTGGCGCGATGCCTGTCCTCAACCCTGCGCCGGCCAGCACCGCCGCGATGCTGTCGGCATCACGGCCGAAGGGAGCGACGATACGGACAACGGTGCCGCCCTCATCGCTATCGGACATCGGACTGGCCCAGCAGCGCTGCGCTGTCGCCGACGAACTCCGGCGTGCCGGTGAGGATGCCCTGGAAATCGGCCAATGCGGCACTGACCGTGATGCCGCGCCCGTCGATCTTCAGTTCGCGGATGGTGTCTTCATGCGCACCGCCGCGGTTCTTGATCACCGAGATCGCCTTGCGGATGCGTCCCTTCGCTTCGAAGAATCTGAACAGCACCACCGCATCAGCGATGTAGGACACATTGAGGCTGCCGGTGGACATGGTGCCGACCAGCCCATGCTGCGGGTTGATCATGAAGGTCGCCACACCCTTCTGGTTGAGGTAGGACAGCATCTCGTGCAGCTGCAGCATCAGCTGTTTTTCCTGCGGCATGGCGGTCACGTAGCCGTTGAGGCTGTCGATCACCAGCACACGGCAGTTGCGCTCCTCCACGGACTTGCGCAGGTTCCAGGAGAACTCCCCGGGCGACACTTCGGCCGGGTCGATCTGCAGGATCTCCAGCATGCCGGAGCGCAGATGCTTGTCCAGATCGATATCCAGCGCCGAAGCGCGTGCCAGCAGCGTGCCCACGCGCTCGTCGAACTCGAAGATGCAGCTGCGCTCGCCGCGCTCGCAGGCGGCCCACACATACTGCAGCGCCACGTTGGTCTTGCCGCTGCCGGCCGGGCCGGTCAACAGGGTGGAGGTACCGCGCAGCGGACCGCCGCCCAGCAGCCGGTCGATCTCGGCCACGCCGCTGCTGATGGGCGTTCCGACGAACCGTCCGTGATGTTCCGAGGCGATCAGGCGGGGGAAGATCTGCACGCCACCGCGACGGATCACCATGTCGTGGTAGCCGGCAACGAAATCGACGCCCCGCAGCTTCTGCACCTGCATGCGGCGCCGGGCAGGGCCGAAGTCCAGGGTCAGGCGTTCCAGCGAGACCACGCCGTGGCACAGGCTGTGCAGCTGGCCGTCGCGCTCATCGCCGGTGGACGTCAGGTCATCTACCAGGAAAACCGTCGCACTCTTGGGCGCGAAGAACTGCTTGAGTGCGAGGATCTGCCGACGATAGCGCAGCGAATCCTGCGCCAGCAGGCGCAGTTCCGACAACGAATCGAACACCACCCGGGTCGGCCCGATGCTGTCCACCTTGGACATGATCAGGTTGACCGTCTCGTCCAGCTCCATTTCCCACGAATGCAGCACCGACTGCAGGCGGCCATTGCCCATCGCCCCTTCGGCCGAACCCAGCTCGAACAGGTGCAGACCGTCCAGCGACCAGCCGTGCGCCAACGCGACTTCGCGCAGCTCCTCGGCCGTCTCGGACAGGGTGATGTAGAGGCAGCGCTCGCCGCGCCGCAGGCCTTCCAGCAGGAACTGCAGGGACAGCGTGGTTTTGCCGGAGCCCGGCGGCCCCTCAAGCAGGTACAGCCGCGCCTGCGGCAACCCGCCGCCAATGATGCTGTCCAGTCCTTCAATTCCGGTTGTGATCCGCATGCGTGCCTGCATCGACGTCGACGTTTGAGGGGGAAAGCCTATCGGCGCCCCTGTCGACGCATTGTGTGATCCAGCGCACCGCTGTTAACACATTCAGGAAGCTTTCACGGCGCCAGCTCTGCCCCGCCACCAAGTGCGCCCCCTGCGCCAGCTCCACGCCAGCATCACCACCGCATAGAGTGCCAGCAGCAGTTGCAGCGCTGGTTTGACGATAAACAGCAGCCACAACCAACCGTAGTCCGCGTCAGTCACTTTCATCTGAAGGCCCGGTTCCAGGCCCAGTGTCGCGGTTTCTCCGCGCAGGCCAGGCCCGACCTCCACAACGGTGATCTTCAGGTGCAGGTTGCCAGCACCCAGCGTAAGCGGCGAGGCCAGTGGCGGCCACTGGAAATCGGTGGGCGATGCGCTGGGTTCGTCCGGCGTAAATTCGCGCGTCACCTCACCCGAGCCATGCGAACTGACCGGCATGGCCCGATAGATCGCGTGCCGACCGTCATGCTCGACTTTCAGCCTGATCGGCTCGCCGGGCGTGCGGAAGCGCAGGAAACCGGCGTGCTGACTGTTCTGCCAGTTGCCAAGCACGGGGTCCGGCTGGTCGTAGTCCGGCGGGGGACGCTGGAACGTCAACGACAGCTGCGGCCGCCCCGGCAACAGCCGCTCCGTTTCCAGCGTCAGCTGCGTGCCCGGTTCCAGCAGCAGCGGTGCGGATGCGTAATGCGTGGCAGTACGGAAATCGGCCAGCGCCAGCGCCAGCCCGATACTGAGGGAGATCAACAGCAACCAGCTTGACCAGAATGCGATGCGCACCGGATGTCCTTTTCCGCGTCGGGGCGCGAACGAGTATATCCAGCCCACCCGTTGGGACGGCCATCGTCTGGGGCACCATGACCAAAGGGGCATGACGCCGCCCCCGTTCAGCGCGATAAACAGCAGATCAACACACGGAAAGGTGTACGTCGCATGCTGAAGATCGATTCGCTGTCCAAGACGTACGCCAATGGCGTACACGCGTTGAACGGAATCACACTGGATATTCCCCGCGGCATGTTTGGCCTGCTCGGGCCCAACGGCGCGGGGAAATCCTCGCTGATGCGCACGCTGGCCACCCTGCAGGAAGCCGACAGCGGCAGTGCCACCCTGAGCATTCCGGGTGAGTCGCCGATCGACGTGCTGCGCGACAAGGATGCCGTGCGCCGCCGGCTGGGCTACCTGCCGCAGGATTTCGGCGTGTACCCGAAGGTCAGCGCGCTGGACCTGCTGGAGCACTTTGCCGTACTGAAGGGCTTGACCCAGCGCGGTCAGCGCCGCGAGGTGGTCGATGGCCTGCTGCAGCAGGTGAACCTGTGGGATGCACGCAAGCGCAAGCTGGGCACCTACTCCGGCGGCATGCGCCAGCGCTTCGGCATCGCCCAGGCGCTGTTGGGCGACCCGCGCCTGGTGATCGTCGACGAGCCCACCGCCGGCCTTGATCCGGAAGAGCGCAACCGCTTCCTCAACCTGCTGGCGGCCATCGGCGAGAACGTGGCGGTGATCCTGTCCACCCACATCGTCGAGGACGTGACCGACCTGTGCCCCACCATGGCGATCATGAACAAGGGCCAGGTGCTGCTGACCGGTCGCCCCACCGATGCGATCGAGGCGTTGCAGCAGCAGGTCTGGCGCAAGCAGGTGGAGCCTTCCGAACTGGCCGACCACGAGGCGCGCTACACGGTGCTGTCCTCGCGCCTGGTCGGCGGCCGCCCGGTGATCCACGTGCACAGCGCCAGCGACCCCGGTGATGGCTTCACTGCAGTGGCCCCCGATCTCGAGGATGTGTACTTCCAGCGCCTGCGCCTGCAGGCGCGTGCCCGTGCAGCCTGAGCGGAGCACACCATGATCCTCACCTTCTTCCGCTTCGAGCTGCGCGAGCAGCTGCGTTCGCCGCTGCTGTGGCTGCTGGCGTTCCTGTTCGCCGCGCTGGCCTTCGCCGCCGCCTCCTCCGAAGCCGTACAGATCGGCGGCGGCGTCAACAACGTGCACAGCAATGCGCCGATCGTCATCGCGCGCTTCATGGGCATCTTCACCATGATGGGCATGCTGGTGTCCACCCTGTTCGTCAGCAATGCGTTGCTGCGCGACTTCGAGCTGGGCACCTCGGAGCTGATCTTCGCAAGCCCGATCAAGCGCCGCGACTACCTGGCCGGACGCATCCTGGCAGCCATCTGCGCCAGCCTGGTGGTCTACCTGATCATCGCGCTGGGCATCTTCCTGGGGCCGTTCATGCCCTGGGTGGACAAGGCCCGCGTCGGCCCGGTTTCGCTGGCCAGCTATGCCTGGACCTTCTCCTGGATCGTGCTGCCCAACGTGTTGTTCACCACCGCCCTGCTGTCGCTGCTGGCGGCGCTGACGCGCTCGATCCTGTGGGTCTACATCGGCCTGGTCGGCTACTTCGTGCTGTATGGCGTGAGTGCCTCGCTGCTGAGCGATATCGACAACGTCTGGGTCGCCACGCTGACCGAGCCACTGGGCATGCGCGCGCTCGGCCGCACGGTCCGCTACTGGGCCGCCGAGCAGAGCAACACCCGCCTGCCCGAGGTGGCGGGCTACCTGCTGGCCAACCGTGCCCTGTGGCTGGGGGTGGCCGCCGTCTTGTTCGCCGCCACCTTCGCTCTGTTCCGCACCGAGCGTACCGGCAGTGGGCGCAGGCGTTGGGGCCGTCGCCAGGCCGTGGCCAGCGCCGATGCGCCGCGACCGGCGGCGATCACCGCGCCGCGCATGCGCCCCCGCTTCAGCGCGGCAACCGGCTGGCACCAGTTCGTGCGCCAGGTGCGCTTTGACACCCTCGGCGTCCTGCGCGGGGTGCCGTTCATCGTGCTGCTGGTGCTGGGCCTGGCCAACTTCATCCCCGCCGCCCTGCACCAGAGCGCGGTCTATGGCACGCCGATCTGGCCGGTCACCACCGAAATGCTGTCGGCCCTGCAGGGCGCCTACAGCTGGCTGCTGGTGATCATCGTGCTGTTCTATTCCGGCGAACTGGTCTGGAAGGAGCGCGCGGTCCGCTTGAACGAAGTCAACGACGCCATGCCCGTACCCAACTGGGTACCGCTGCTGGCCCGGCTGACCACCCTGGTGGTGATCGTCGCCTGCTTCCAGGCCATCGGTGCGGTGGTGTCGATGGCCATGCAGCTGGTGCAGGGCTACACCCACCTGGAGCCGCTGCTGTACCTGAAGGTGCTGGCCCTCGGTTCGGTGTTCTATGTGCTGATGGGCGGCATGGCGCTGGTGCTGCAGGTCCTGACCAACAACAAGTTCTTCGGCTACGCGCTGTTGATCGTGGTGATGATCGCGCAGGTCGCGCTGGGCCTGCTGGACTACACCCAGAACCTGTACAACTTCGGCAACTGGCCCAACGCCCCGTACTCGGACATGAACGGCTACGGCCACTTCCTGCCTGGGCAGCTGGTCTTCCAGGCCTATTGGGGCCTGCTGCTGGCCGCGCTGCTGTTCCTTGCCTCCGCGTTCTGGGTGCGCGGCGTCGGCGCCAGTGCGCGTGACCGGTTGAAGCTGGCGGCACGCCGCCTGCGCGGTCCTACCGGCGCTGGCTTTGCCGTATCCCTGCTCGGCTTTGTCGCGCTCGGCGGATGGTTGTACTGGAGCACCAACATCCGCAATGAATTCCTGTCTCCCGACCAGCAGCGCGACCTGCAGGTGCGCTACGAGCGCGAGCTGTCCAAGTACAGGAACCTGCCGCAACCGCGCATCATCGCCGTCGACAACCGCGTGGACCTGCATCCGGAAACCCAGTCGATGGTCATCGATGCCGACTGGACGGTGCGCAACACCCACGCTGCCCCGATCAGTGACATCCACATCGCGATGGGCGATGACCGCAATCTGGTCAAGGTCGACCTAGGCGGGCAGACCCTGGCCTTCCATGATGTCGACCTGGGTTACCGCATCTACCGCCTGGCCACGCCATTGCAACCCGGCGAGCAGCGGCAGGTGCATTTCCGCGTCGAACAACGCCCCAAGGGCATCACCGCCGGCCAGGCACCCAGCAACATCGTGGACAACGGCACGTTCTTCAACAGCACCCTGCTGCCGTCATTCGGCTACGACCCGCGCGGCGAGCTGGAGGACCGCAACGAACGGCGCAAGCGCGGGCTGGGTGAGCCGACCCGCATGCCGAAGCTGGAGGATGAAGCAGCACGTGCCAACACCTACATCTCCGACGACGCCGACTGGCTGGACTTCCGTACCACCATCTGCACCGCACCGGACCAGGTCGCGCTGGCCCCGGGCTACCTGCAGCACGAGACCACCGTGAACGGCCGCCGCTGCTTCAGCTATGCGATGGACCGGCCCATGCTCAACTTCTACGCCTATCTGTCGGCGCGCTGGCAGGTGAAGAAGGGCATGTACAAGGACATTCCGATCGAGGTGTACTTCGACCCGGCCCATGCCTACAACGTGGACCGCATGATCGAGGCGGTGCAGAAGTCGCTGGCCTACTACGAGGCGAACTTCACGCCCTACCAGCACCGCCAGGTGCGCATCATCGAGTTCCCGGGCTACCAGAGCTTTGCCCAGTCCTTCGCCAACACCATCCCCTACTCCGAGTCGATCGGCTTCATCGCCGACCTGCGTGACCCGGACAAGGTGGACTACGTGTTCTACGTCACCGCGCATGAGATCGCACACCAGTGGTGGGCGCACCAGGTGATCGGTGCCAACGTGCAGGGCGCCACGGTACTGTCCGAATCGCTGTCGCAGTACTCGGCGCTGATGGTGATGGAAAAGGAGTACGGCCGCGCGCACATGCGCCAGTTCCTGAAGACCGAACTGGACCGCTATCTGGCCGGCCGTGGCGGCGAGCGCATCGAGGAACTGCCGCTGGAACGGGTGGAGAACCAGCAGTACATCCACTATCGCAAGGGTTCGCTGGTGTTCTACCGCCTGCGTGAGGAAATCGGCGAACAGGCGCTGAACCGCGCCCTGCAGCGCTTCCTGCAGGACAAGGGCTACCAGCAGCCGCCGTACACCACCTCGCGGGAGCTGCTGGACTACCTGCGTGCGGAGACCCCGGCCGACCGCCAGCAGCTGCTGACCGATCTGTTCGAGAAGATCACGCTGTACGACAACCGGCTGGAGACCGCCAGCGCGCGCAAGCGTGCCGATGGCCGCTACGACGTCACCCTGAAGCTGCACGCCGCCAAGGTCCATGCCGATGGCCAGGGCAAGGAAACGCCGGCCACGCTGGACGACTGGGTCGAGATCGGTGTGTTCGCCAATGGTCCCTCGGGCAAGGAACGCGACCAGAAGGTGCTGTACCTGCAGCGCCATCACATCACCACGGCAGCGCCGACGATCACGGTGACGGTGGATGCCAAGCCGGACGAGGCCGGTTTCGATCCGTACAACAAGCTGATCGACCGGGTGAGCGAAGACAACCGGCGCAAGGTGACGATGTGATGTGAGTGGCGGTGCCGGCCTTCGGGCCGGCACCGACCTTCTACGGCATCCACGCAGGGCGTGGATCTACGGGGATGCATCCACGCAGGGCGTGGATCTACTGGAATGCATCCATGCGCGGCGTGGATGCCGTAATGCCCGGTTGACGCCCTGGGCTACGCTGCGGGGCCCTGCGAACCGGCCTTCGGCCCCAGCACCGCCAGCAGCACGTAGATCACGATCGACGCCACGGTGCCGAGTGCAGCCAGCAACATGAAGGCAAACTCCGAACGGCCCTGCAGCCCTGCCCAAACGCCCAGATGCCAGGCAGCGCCAAGATTGATCAGCCAGGCGATGACGAACACCGGCCACTGCACGATGCCGACCGCGCTCAGCAATGGCGCGGCGATGAGGGCTGCGACGATGGCGCCGATCAGGAAGACCAGGGCAAGACGGGAATGGCGGGCCGAGGCGGTGCTCATGCGCTCAACCCGCGGACCATCACCAGCACCGGGAAGCCACGCGTGTCGGACTCGACAACGGGCTTCCACCCCAATCGCGCATACAGACCACCGTCCAGCGACTCGGTCTGCAGGTAGAGCTGCGATATGCCCATCGACCGGGCCTGCTTCACTGCGTGTTCGACAAGCGTGCTGGCCAACCCTCGCCCGCGTTGGCTGTCGGCCACATACACGCTTCCCAGCCAGTGCTCATACTCGGGAAAACCGGGCATCTCACCGCGCTTGAGCTGCACGGCACCGACCACCTGCCCATCGTCGATTGCCGCCAGCAGATGCGGGAATCCCTGCGCGTCCTTGGGCTTGCGCAGCCGCAGACGCTCATCTTCCAGAGTGAAGCCTGCATCCTTTCCCCACTGCGCGTGATACCACTGCGCCAGCTGCTCGCACTCCGGCGCTGCCGGCGCCAGCATCCTGAACTCCATGGGTAACCTCGCTGTCCTGATCGTCCTTCAGGAAAGCATGCTTCACCCCTGCAGTCACTGCAAATCGTTGCAATCAATCCAACCGTGCATGGGATCGGCTCCCCGGCGATATGCACCTCAGCCCTGCGAGAAGTCCTTCAGGATCTCACCGACGCCGCTGGGCGAGATCTCGAAGCCCAGCGTAGTGCCCGGGTTGATCACCACGCCGTAGCCGCCCGGCACGCGGCGCAGCACGTCCAGCATCAGCCAGCGGACCTGATGCTCGGCCTGCTGGCTGTAGATGCCCACCCGCGCCGGATCGGTGAACACGGCCACGTGCAGGGTGCCCTGCTTGTCGAACAGCAGCGGATCGAAGCCACTCCCATCGGGCGTGACCAGGCTGCCCGTCAGCAGCACCACCTGGGAAGCAACGAAGGCCTCCATGAATGCCCGGATCGGCACTGTTCCGTCCATCGCGGCCTTGAGCAGGGTTTCGATGGGAGTCTGCGGGGCAAGGTCGGTCATGGCAGTACGAGCGCGGCATCAGGGGGTGCCTATTGTGCCGGATGCCGCCACACCAGGTAGTGCCGGCCGCTGGCCGGCAACTGCACTGGGTCCAACGACGAAGAGGCTGCCGGCCAGCGGCCGGCACTACCGTTTCCGCTGGTCACTGCGCGGTCAGCGCTTCAGTCGCTGGTCGCGCGCCAGCTGGTCTGCCATGGCCTTGTCCAGTTCGGCCTGCAGGGCCGGCTGCTGCACGTCCGCATCCAGCACAAACACCTTCACCCCGTGCGCCGGCACCTCCGCCTTCAGGCTGCCCTTCACCGTCACCTGACCACCGTCCAGCGCGTCGCGCCAGAGGCCGGGCTGCAGGTAGCGGTCCACGCTGAAGGTCTTCGTGGCATCGCCCTTGTTCAGCAGCACCAGCGCGGTCTGCGCCACGTCGCCATGCTGCAGCACACGGAAGAACACCGCTTCATCGCCCTGCAGACGTTCGTTCACCTGCAGGCCGCGCTGCAACGCCGGCGTACTCTCGCGCAGCTTGGCGATGCGCTGCAGCGGGGCGAAGATCGGGCTCTGCGGGGCTGCATCCACCCGCGGCTGGCCGAAGTAGGCACGGTTGCCGGCGTGCTCCGCACGGCCGCGCATGAAGCCGGTTTCCGATCCGTAATAGACCACCGGAATGCCGCGCGCGGTGAACAACCAGTTGTGCGCGTCGATGAAGCCGCTGTCGCTGGCCTGCAGGCGCGGCATGTCGTGGTTGTCGTAGAAACTCATCAGCTCGTACGGGTTGGCGTACGGGCCACCGGTCAGGTGCAGCGGCTCAGCCAGCGTTTCAAAGCCCTTGCCGGCGCTGCCAAAGGCCTGCTCCAGCGCGCCGCGCAGCGGGAAGTCGAGCACGCTGACATTGGCGTTGGCCGGCCAGGTGTGTTCGGCGATGCTGGCGGCGTTGTAGTCGAACGCTTCGCCGAACATGAACATGCCCGGGTGCTGCGCGCGGATACGGTTGACGAACTCGTGCCACCACGGATGCGGCAGCCAGCCGATGGTGTCGATGCGCAGCGCATCCACACCCTGCGCGGTCCACTGCAGGTACGCCCCCACCAGGTAGTCCATCACTGCCGGGTTGTCTTGGTTGAAGTCGCCCAGCTCGGCCAGGTTGCCATCGAAGATCGAGCCGTCCTTGCTGTCGACCGGGCCGATGTTGTTGTAGAACGCGTGCAGCGGATTGTGCTTCGGGTCCAGCTTCTGTGGCGGCAGGTTCTGGTGGTCGGCGATCAACCTGCCGCCCTTGTCGAAGATCTGGCCGAACTGCGGCTGCCGCGTGGGCATGGTCCAGGCCGGCGAACCATGGTTGCCGACGATGTCCAGCACCACCTTCAGGCCGGCGCCGTGCAGGCCCTTGGTCAACCCGGCAAAATCCAGGTCCCTGCTCGGCAGGTGCTCGTCAAGCGTGTAGAAGTTGATGCCCCAGTAGCCGTGGTAGCCGGTCTTGCCACGGTCGGTCAGGGTGCTGGTACAGCTGATCGGCTTGCTGCCGGTGAAGGCTTCGTCCGGGTTGTCGACGATGGGCGTGATCCACACCGCGCCGAAACCGAGGTTGCGGATGTAGTCGGCATTGTCGAGCACGCCACGAAAATCGCCACCGAGATAGCCGATGTTGCCGTCCACCTTGTCCGGGCATGGCACCGGAATATCGAAGGTACGGTGCTTGCCGCCCTGGTCGCGATGGTCGTTGGACGGATCGCCGTTGACGAAGCGGTCGGTGACCACGAAGTACACCGCGTCACTGGCGAACGGCTCGGTGGTACCAACATAGGCCGGGCGTGGCGCAGCCGAAGCATGGCCAGCGAACAGCACAAGGGATACAGCAGCAGACAGGGCACCACGCATCACACCACCTCCGGACGGGACGGAACCCGCAACACGCACAGACCGGCAATCAACAGACTGCAGCCACCCAGCACCAGGACATGCATCGGCTGGCCCCCCAGCCATGCGCGCAGGGCGAAACCGAGCGCGCTGGCCGCGACCAGCTGCGGGATCACGATGAAGAAATTGAAGATGCCCATGTACACGCCCATCTTCGCTGCCGGGACGCTGTCCGACAGCAGCGCATAGGGCAGCGACAGGATCGAGGCCCAGGCAAAGCCGACGCCGACCATCGACAGCAGCAGCCACTGCGGATCGTCGATGAACATCATCGAGATCAACCCTGCCCCACCCAGCCACAGGTTGACCAGGTGGCTCCAGCGCAGGCCGATCGCCCGCACCATCGGCGGGATCAGCAGCGCGGCCAGTGCGGCGAAGCCGTTGTAGGCACCGAACAGCACGCCCACCCAGTTGGCACCTTCGTTGTAGGCCGCCGATTCGACATCGGTGGAGCCGAAATGCATGCCGGCTACTGCGCGCGTGGTGAAGATCCACATCGCGAACAGGGCGAACCAGGAAAAGAACTGCACCCAGGCCAGCCGGCGCATGGTGATCGGCATCGCGCGCAGGTCGCCGACGATGGCGGCCAGCATGTGCGTGCCCGGTAGTACCCGCGCCGCCGCCAGCAGTGCGCCGTAGCCCACGCACAGGCCGGCCAGCACGTACAGCATCTTGTCGCCGTGGCGCCACGCGATCAGTGCCGCCAGCAGCACGCCGAGACCGAGCCACAGCGCAACCTGCGTCCACGGTGCGGGCCCGGTGACCGCGGTCCCGGCGTGATGCGCCGGTGGTTCGGCATCATCGAAGCTGGCCAGCTCGTCGGGCGAATACTCACGGGTGCTGACCACCGTCCAGGTGATCGCCGCCAGCAGCACCACCGCGCCGAAGTAGAACGCATAGCGCACGGTATCGGGCACCTCCCCCGCCGCTGCCGTGTTGGCAACGCCGAAGTGGGCCAGGATGAAGGGCAGGAAGCTGGCAACGATCGCGCCGACGCCGATGAAGAAGCTCTGCATCGCATACCCCGCCGGGCGCTGCCGTGGTGCCAGCTGGTCGCCAACAAAGGCCCGGAACGGCTCCATCGACACATTGATCGAGGCGTCCAGCACCCACAGCGTGCCGGCCGCGATCCACAGCGTCGGCGAGTTCGGCATCACCAGCAGGGCCAGCGTGGTCAGCACCGCGCCGATCATGAAGAACGGGCGGCGCCGTCCCCAGCGTGTCCACGTGCGGTCGGACAGGTAGCCGATCACCGGCTGCACCAGCAGGCCGGTCAGCGGTGCGGCGATCCACAGTCCGGGCACCGCGTCCATGTCCGCACCCAGTGTTTCGAAGATGCGGCTGGCGTTGGCGTTCTGCAGGGCAAAGCCGAACTGGATGCCAAGGAAGCCAAAGCACATGTTCCAGATCTGCCAGAACGACAACTGCGGCTTTGCAGGACGGCTCATCGTGCGCCCTCTGCTGCCGCCACCGGCGCAATCTTCAGCGCCTGCACCTGGGCCTGGTTCAGCACGCCATCACGCCCGCCCTTGCCGCCGGTGTAGTGCGCGAAGTGCTGCAGCGCGCTCATGTTGAAGCCCTCTTCCAGCGTCACCGTGCAGCGGCCTTTGGGTACCGCGAAGGTTGCCGCGGTCGAGTCCTGCGCCGCCACGCTGTGCGGCAGCGTTACCGTGTGCCGCTGCGGAGGCTGGCCCTTGCACTGCACGGCCAGCTGCTTCACCGCCGCGGTCACACCGGTGTTGATCGGGCCGTTCGGGTTGCTGTACTGCAGGCGCAGGCGCACGTGGCCCGCCCTGGCTGCATTGAACTGCCATTGCCGGCTGCCCCGCAGCACCTGCTGCGGGCCGACGCAGACCATCGGGCTGTGCAGGGATTCCAGCGCACCTTCGCGCCGGGTCAGGCTCAGGCAGTGCTGCAGGCCATCATCGCCGACGCGCACCTGGCCCTTGCTGGCCGTGGCCGCGACACCGTCCTGCCAGAGGACCTGGCCGGCAGCCACCGCGACCGACCAGCCCTTGCCACTGCGCTTTGCCTGCGGTGCCAGCGGCGTGGCCGGTGCTCGTGCATTGGCATCGGCACGCGGCACATCACGGCTCACGGCTGCCGGCGCAGCGACCAGCTGCACGGTGGTCGTGGTGCCGCGCGTACGCGTTTTTCCCGCGATCAACAAGCCAGCGCCCACCTGCTTCGGGCGCTCCAGCACATAGCGCTTGCCGCCCGCCTCCAGACTGATCCGCTTCTGCTTTCCGAACAGCTCCGGCACCAGCTCGGCCGGCAGCTTGGGCTGCACGCGACCGTCGTCCTGCACGCCGAACACGCCTTCGGTGACCATCGACAGATAGCCGGCCACCGACCACAGCTGGCGCTCGGAGTTGACCACCGGCCCGCTCAACGCGCCTTCGTCCACGTGCACGGCCTGGCTGACCAGCTCGTAGTTCTCCATGTTGGAACCTGCCAGCGCCGCCCCTTGCATCAGCGAGCGGATCTCGGCAGCAATGCGTGGCGCATCGTCCACCTTGCGCGCCGCGCGCAGCGAGTACGCGCTGACGAACGGCCAGATCGCACGGTTGTGGTAGATCGGCTGCTGCGCTTCCTGCGGCCACACCACCGGGCTGCCGGCAGCGCCCATCGGATAGCCCGCCAGCGCATGACGCGCACGTTCAGTGGGCAGCACATCAGCGAGGATGCCCAGCGACAGGCCGAGCAGATCGATCTTGGCGTACGGCACCGGGTGCGCCGCCTCGCCGGTGTAGCTCATGTACTGGCCCATGTCTTCGCGCCAGAAGCGCGCGTCGATCTGCACCGCCAGTGCATCGGCCCAGGCCCTGTACTGCTCGCTGCGCTCGTCACCCAGCTGCGCGGCCATCTGCTGCGCCAGGCGCAGCGCCTGGTAGTGCAGCACGTTGGTGGACAGCGCGTAGGAATCACCGATGAAGCGCACGTCCTCGCGCGTCCAGTCCGGATAGGTCTGCTCGCGCCAGTCAAGGAACGAGGTCTCGCCGCGATACAGGCCCATCTGCGCGTCGAACACCATCGCCCGGTCCTGCGCCAATGTGCCCTGCAGGGCCTGCCAGACCTGCTCGGCAAACGCAGGATCATCCAGCAGGTGTCGGGCAGCGAGGAACCACACCACGCGGTCGCTGCTGATCGGCCAGCTGCCACCGGAGCCGGTGTCCTGGGCCACGAACAGGCCGGGCGTATGCCCGTCGCGCGCAGCCGACAACTTGAACTGCAGCGACTGACGGGTGCGCTTCGGGTCCAGCTTCGCCAGCGCCAGATCGGCTGCAAAGCTGACGTCACGCGTCCACACATACGGCCAGCGCGCGCCGGTCTGGAAGCACTCGCACGGTACCGGACGGCCTTCGTCGAAGGCCGGATCGCGGATGGCATCCACCCGGTCCTGGTCCATTTCCTGCTGGGCCAGCGCGAACAGCGCGTCGAACATCACGCTGCCGGTCTGGCTGCGCATGGGCGCGGCGGCGATGCGCACCTCACCCTTCGGCGCATGCAGCACGAAGCTGCCCTTGGCAGCGGATTCGGCGCGCGCCTGGCGGCCGTCGAATGTCAGGTCGGCCGCGTGCGCGGTCGTCCCCAGCGCTGCCCCCAGGGCAGCGGTCAGGCAAATGATCTTCAGCATCGAAGCGGCAGACCGGCTTGCGCCCGTCGACCTCCCTCCCTCTCTGCACCGTTGTGGGTCCGCACTGCCGTTGCCGGCGTGCGGGCGCGGCACCTCCCTCAAGGTGCCTTGGCCCCATGGTAGACGCGGGGCTGTCGACTGCGTCCAGCTGCATACGTATTCATGGCGTGCAGTACCGGCAGGCCTGCCGGGCTGGCTTATGGTCCGGGTCTGTCAACGGCGCCTTGGGAGGGGAAATGCCGACGTCACCCACAACGGTACGCGCAGTGTTCGCGCACGCTTTCGGCCTGGCCCTGCTGGGATGGGCCACGCTGGCACAGGCGGCGGCACCGCAGATCGCCAGCGTCGAATCACCGGACAAGGTGCTGAAGGTCAGCCTGGTGCTGGACGGCGGTACCGCGCGCTACCGCGTCGAGCGCCTCGGCCAGACCGTGGTGGCCGATTCGAAGCTGGGTTTTGAACTGCGCGATGGTCGCCTCGACCGCGACTTCAGCCTGCTGGCGCAGGAACGGCGCAGTGTCGATGACAGCTGGGAACAGCCCTGGGGCGAGCGCCGGCTCACCCGCAACCGCTTCAACGAACTGACCGTGCACCTGGCCGAAAGCACCGGCAGCAAGCGCCGGCTGGACCTGGTGTTCCGCGTCTACGACGACGGCCTGGGCTTCCGCTACGTGTTCCCCGAGCAACCGAACCTGCGCGAAGCGATCATCGATGACGAGCTGACCGAGTTCGCCATCGCGCCGGAGTCCACCGCATGGTGGATACCCGCGGGCGAGCCGATCCATTACGAATACCTGTACCAGCGCACCCCGCTGCGCGAAGTGCCGCTGGTGCACACGCCGATGACCCTGCGCAGCCACGACGGCCTGCACGTGGCCATCCATGAGGCGGCACTGGTCGACTACGCGGGCATGTGGCTGCGCCGCACCGAGGGCCAGCGCCTGCGCGCCCAGCTTTCGCCTTCGGCCGAAGGCTGGAAGGTGCGCCGCGCCCTGCCCTTCGCCACGCCATGGCGCACCCTGCAGATCGCCGACCGTGCCGGCGGCCTGGTCGAGTCCGACCTGATCCTCAACCTCAACGAGCCCAATGCGCTGGGCGATGTGAGCTGGGTGAAACCGGCCAAGTATCTGGGCGTGTGGTGGTCGATGCACCTGGATGAAGAGAGCTGGGCCACCGGACCGAAGCATGCGGCCACCACCGCAAAGACGCGGAAGGTGATCGATTTCGCCGCCGCGCACGGTTTCCGTGGTGTGCTGGTGGAAGGCTGGAATCCTGGCTGGGACGGCAACTGGGTCGGCAACGGCTACGACTTCGACTTCACCCGCGCCACGCCGGATTTCGACATCGAATCATTGTCGGCGTACGGGCTGAAGAAGGGCGTGCACCTGATCGGCCATCATGAAACCGGCTGCGCGATCGAACACTACGAAGACCAGTTGGGTGCTGCGCTGGATCTGTATGCGCGGCTGGGCGTGGACCAGTTCAAGACCGGCTACGTCTGCGACGACGGCCAGGTTGATCGCCACAATCCGGCCGGCGGCCCGCTGTGGCGCGAGTGGCACGACGGGCAGTTCATGGCCCGCCATCACCTGAAGGTGGTGCAGGAAGCCGCCCGCCGGCACCTGTCGGTGAACCCGCACGAGCCGATCAAGGACACCGGCCTGCGCCGCACCTACCCGAACTGGATTTCCCGCGAGGGCGCACGTGGCATGGAATACAACGCCTGGGGCCAGCCACCGAACCCGCCCGAGCATGAGGTCAACCTGGTGTTCACCCGCATGCTGGCCGGGCCGATGGATTACACCCCCGGCATCCTCAGCCTGAAGGGCCGCCACGGCCAGGCCATTCCCAGCACGCTGGCGCGCCAGCTGGCCCTGTATGTGGTGCTGTACAGCCCGATCCAGATGGCTGCCGACCTGCCCGAGCACTACCTGCAGCACCGCGAAGCGTTCCGCTTCATCGAGGACGTGGCGGTGGACTGGGAGCAGAGCCGCGTGCTCGATGGCGAGGTCGGCAACTACGTGACGATCGTGCGCCGCGACCGCAACAGCCGCGACTGGTTCCTGGGCAGCATCACCGACGAGAACGGCCGCGTGCTGCCGGTGTCGCTGGGTTTCCTGGAGCCGGGCGTGCGCTACCGCGCCGAGGTCTACCGCGATGGCGATGGCGCGGATTTCCGCAGCAACCCCTTCGCCTTCAAGCGCGAAACACGCGAGGTCAGCAGCACCGATTCACTCACGCTGGTGCTGGCGCCGGGCGGCGGACAGGCCATCCGCTTCACCCCGCTGTGAATGCGCAGGTAGTGCCGGCCGCTGGCCGGCATCGTTGCGACGTGGATGGTTGCCGGCCAGTGGCCGGCACTACCGGAATGATGATCTGGAAGCGATTACAACCCTGCAAACGCCATTGAATACGTATGCAGGGTGATTCCCACGAAGAACGCGCTGCCTACCATAGCGGCGACGACAGCGGCCACCGCGTCGCACGTCCTCGACACCATCGGGACGACCACGAATCGCACTACAACATTGCCTGGGAGGGGAAAATGTTGAACCACAAGCGCAGTGCGCTGAGCATCGCGTTGGCCGTCGTACTGACGCCATCGCTGGCAGCAGCGCAGTCCACGCAGAGCACGGCAACCCCGCCAACCGGCACCGCCGCCACCAACCTGGACACCGTGCAGGTCACCGGCATCCGTCGCGGCATCGAAAGCGCCATCGCCACCAAGCAGGACGCCACCTCGGTGGTCGAAGCCATCTCCGCCGAGGACATCGGCAAGCTGCCCGACGTCAGCATCGCCGAATCGATCTCGCGCCTGCCTGGCCTTGCCGCACAGCGTGTGGCCGGTCGTGCGCAGGTGATCAGCGTGCGCGGCCTGTCGCCGGATTTCGCCACCACCCTGCTCAACGGGCGTGAAGTGGTCAGCACCGGCGACAACCGCGGCGTCGAGTTCGACCAGTATCCGTCCGAGCTGGTCAACGGCGTGACCGTGTACAAGACCCCCGATGCAGCGCTGGTCGGCCAAGGCCTGTCGGGCACCATCGACATGCAGACCGCACGTCCGCTCAGCTTCCCCGACCGCGTCATCGCCGTCAGCGGCCGCTACCAGAAGAGCTCGCTCGGCCGCGCCGCCGACACCGACCCGTACGGCAACCGCTTCAGCGCCAGCTACATCGACCAGTTCCTGGACAAGACCCTCGGCATCGCCATCGGCTACGCGCACAGCGACATGCCGATCCAGGAAAACCAGGTGGGCCTGTACGAGCCGTGGACCACCGAGCACACCACCAACGGCAACCGCCCCGGTGTTGCCGCTGGCACCTACTTCACCGACGGCATCAAGGCGCTGCGCCGCACCGGCAACAACAAGCGCGACGGTGTGATGGCCACGATCCAGTTCCGGCCGAACAACAGCTGGACCAGCACCTTCGACGCGTTCCACACCGAAGCAGAGCAGATCGACACCGCCAACCAGTTCGAGCTCAACCTCAGCAACTACAACGGCAACTACACCCCGGGCCTGCTGGTCAGCAACCCGCAGGTCAATGCCAATGGCACCTTCACCGGTGGCACCGCCAGTGGCGTGTACCCGCTGGTGCGCGGCATGTACAACAAGCGCAAGGACAAGATCGATGCGTTCGGCTGGAACAACGAGTTCACCTTCGGCAGCGTCAAGCTGGTTGCCGACCTGAACTATTCCAAGGCCACCCGCGACGAACTGAACCTGGAAAACAACCTGCAGCTGACCCCGATGCCGCAACTGGATACGGTCGGTGTGCAGTTCCGCCAGGATGGCTTCTCGCAGATCAGCCCGGGCCTGAACTACTCCAACCCGGACGCGCTGTTCCTGACCAACACCATCTACGGTTCTGGTTACGGCAAGGTGCCGAAGGTGGAAGACCGCCTGAAGGGTGGCAAGCTGGCCGCGACCATCGCCCTGCCCGAAGCAATGGCGTCGTGGGCACCGGATCTGGATATCGGCGTGAACTATGCCGACCGCCGCAAGGTGAAGACCCAGTCCGAAGGCAACATCCTGCTGGGCGCGCAGGGCGATGCCAACATCGCATCGGATCTGCAGTACCGCCCGGTCAACCTCGGCTTCGCCGGCCTGGGCACCATCCCGGCCTGGAACGTGCCTGGCGCGGTCGGTCGCTACATGACCTTCAATCCGGTCGACAACCTGGACTACCTGATTCCCAAGTCGTGGACGGTGCAGGAAAAGATCACCACCGCCTGGGCGCGCCTGAACATCAACACCGACATCGGCGTGGTGGGCGTACGCGGCAATATCGGCGTGCAGATGCAGCACACCGACCAGAGCTCGGACTCGCGCTACTGGGACAGCTCGCAGGCGGCTGGCAACAACATCCAGCCCTACTCGGACGGCCGCAAGTACAACGACTGGCTGCCCAGCTTGAACCTGGCCTTCATGTTCCCGCATGAGCAGACCCTGCGTTTTGCCGCAGCCAAGCAGGTCGCGCGCCCGCGCGTGGACCAGATGCGCGCGGGCCTGGAGTTCGGCGTGGATACCGGTACCGGTCGCCCCGGCGGCAGTGGCGGCAACCCGTTGCTGGACCCGTGGCGCGCCACCGCACTGGACCTGTCCTATGAGAAGTACTTCGGCGAGAAGGCCTACGTGGCCGCCGCGATCTTCTACAAGGACCTGAAGAGCTACGTCTACACCCAGTCGGTGGACAACTACGACTTCACCGGCCTGCTGGGCGACTATGTGCCGCCGCCGGGCATGGTGGTGCCGGTGCTGCCCACCGGCACGTTCTCGACTCCGGTGAATGGCAAGGGCGGCACCCTGAAGGGCCTGGAGCTGACCGCGTCGTTCCCGCTGGAAATGCTGACCGACAGCCTGCGTGGCTTCGGCGTGCAGGCCAGCGCGACCTTCAACAAGAGCGACATCCAGATCCTGGATCCGGAAAGCGCGTCCAGCGTGGGCACCGACCCGATCAGCCTGCCCGGCCTGTCCAAGCGCGTGTACAACTTCACTGCCTACTACGAGCGTAGTGGCTTTGAAGCACGCGTGAGCCAGCGCCGCCGTTCGGACTTCATCGGCGAGATCGGCAACTTCAACGGCAACCGCACCCTGCGCTATGTCGTGGGCGAGAACGTGACCGATGCGCAGGTAAGCTACACCTTCAGCGACAGCAGCAGCCTGCGTGGGCTGACCCTGCTGCTGCAGGGAAGCAACCTGACCAACGAGCCGTACCGCACCTACGCCGGCACCAAGGATCGTCCGCTGGAGTACATCGAGTGGGGCCGCACCTACATGCTGGGCGTGAACTACAAGTTCTGAGGTAGCGCCGGGCCATGCCCGGCGACCGGACTCGGTAGTGCCGGCCGCTGCCCGGCACCCCCATCGGTAGCGCCGGGCCATGCCCGGCGACAGGACACAGCGAACAGGACCGGAAACCCGCTGCGCAGGCAGCGGGTTTTCCTTTGTGCGCACAACGCGATGGCCAGTGAAGCGTGATCGGTACGGCCCCATCCACGCATGGCGTGGATCTACCGTCGCATCCATCACCCATCCACGCATGCCGTGGTTCTCCCCCGCCGCATCGCAATCAATGCGTGCCGGGCATCCATTCGGCACCCCCCTGGTAGATCCACGCCCTGCGTGGATGTCCTGCACCGGAACCGCGCCCACAAAAAAGGGACGGGGCGCTTCGGCCCCGTCCCCGCAAGTACCGCCACCGGAGAAATCGGTCAGCTGCGTCGTGCGCAATACACCGCACGCGGCGGCAGCTGCAGTTCATTGCCCTGCACCGTCCCCGCATCCGGGCCCGGCACAGCCACCTGCTGCCAGTTGCCCGCCGGCAGCGGATGGCTCACCGCTTCGGCCGACAGGTTGAAGGCCAGCAGGAGAGTTTCATCTGCAAGCATACGCTCGAACAGCAGCACTGGCTCGGCACTGTCCAGAAACCGGATGTCACCGTGCAGCAGGGCCGGCTGGGTACGGCGCCAGGCCAGGAAGCTGCGGAAGGCCGACAGCACCGAATGCGGATCCTGCGCCTGCACCGCCACGGCCGCCGCCTGGTGCTCGGCCGGGATCGGCAGCCACGGCTTGCCGGTGGTGAAGCCGGCCAGCGGCGCGTCGATCCACGGCAGCGGCGTGCGGCAGCCGTCGCGCCCCTTGAAGTTGGGCCAGAAGGTGATCCCATACGGGTCCTGCAGCGCCTCGAACGGCACTTCGGCCTCGGCCAGGCCCAGTTCCTCGCCCTGGTACAGGCAGACCGAACCACGCAGTGAACACAGCAGCGCCACCAGCATCCGCGCCAGGCGAGGGTCGGCCGGATGGCCACCCCAGCGGCTGACCGCCCGCTCCACATCGTGGTTGGACACCGCCCAGCACGGCCAGCCTTCGGTCATCGCCGCTTCCAGGCGCGAAACGGTGTCGCGGATGTAGGCCGCGCTGTAATCGTTGACCAGCAGCTCGAAGCTGTAGCCCATGTGCAGGCGGCCATCCTGGGTGTATTCGGCGGTGGTCGCCAGCGAATCCTCCGAGGAGATCTCGCCCAGGCTCACCGCCCCCGGGTACTCGTCCAGCAGGGCGCGCAGCTGCTCCAGGAACGGCAGGTTCTCCGGCTGGGTGTTGTTGTAATAGTGGTACTGGTAGGCGTACGGGTTGTCCGCGCTGAAGCCGCGGCCGACGCGCTTGTCGGCCGGCTTGGGCGGGTTGTCGCGCAGCTGCGCGTCATGGAAGCAGAAGTTGATCGCATCCAGGCGGAAGCCATCCACACCCCGGTCCAGCCAGAAGCGCACGTTGTCCAGGGTCGCCTGCTGCACCTGCGGGTTGTGGAAATTCAGGTCCGGCTGGTCCACCAGGAAGTTGTGCAGGTAGTACTGCTCGCGGCGCGGCTCCCACTGCCAGGCACCGCCGCCGAACAGCGACAGCCAGTTGTTGGGGGGCGTGCCGTCTTCGCGCGGATCCACCCACACATACCAGTCCGCCTTCGGGTTGCTGCGGTCCTGGCGGCTCTCGCGGAACCAGGCGTGCTCGATCGAGGTGTGACTGAGCACCTGGTCGATCATCACCTTCAGGCCCAGGCCGTGGGCCTTGGCCAGCAGCCGGTCGAAGTCGTCCAGGCTGCCGAACAGCGGATCGACATCGCGGTAGTCGGCGATGTCATAGCCGAAATCGGCCATCGGCGATCGGAAGAACGGCGAGATCCAGATCGCATCCACGCCCAGCGCGGCGATATGGTCCAGGCGCTGGATGATGCCGGGCAGGTCGCCTACCCCGTCGCCGTTGGCGTCGAGGAAACTGCGCGGGTAGATCTGGTAGATGACGGCTCCGCGCCACCATGGATAGTGCGACATCGACAGCCCCCCTCCGGGCATGCGGGACCCGCTGGAAGCGGGCCGAAAACCAACTCCCGCAAGCTTAGCGGCGGCCCACGACGATGGCGCTGCCTGCATACGTATTCACGCCAGACGCCACGCCCGGTGGCGCGCGGCGGTGGCCTGGCCCCCGGTTTCCTCCCCAATTCACAGGCAACGCCTATAATCAGGGATGAGCCTGAAAGCCTGATCGCATGACCATCACTGAAGACACCCGTCCCGCCCTGGGCCTGTCCCAGATCCAGTCGCTTGCCGCAGCCGACATGGCTGCCGTCGATGCCCTGATCCGCCGCCGGCTGTCCTCGGATGTGGTGCTGATCAACCAGATCGCCGACCACATCATCTCCGCTGGCGGCAAACGCCTGCGGCCGATGCTGGTGATGCTGGCCGGCCATGCGGTCGGCGGCTCCGGCCCCGAGCACCACCAGCTGGCAGCGATCATCGAGTTCATCCACACCTCCACCCTGCTGCACGACGACGTGGTGGACGAATCCAGCCTGCGCCGCGGCCGCAGCACCGCCAATGCACTGTGGGGCAACGCGCCCAGCGTGCTGGTGGGCGACTTCCTGTACTCGCGCAGCTTCCAGCTGATGGTCGAGCTGGACCGGATGCCGGTGATGCAGATCCTGGCCGACACCACCAACCGCATTGCCGAAGGCGAAGTGCTGCAGCTGCTGCACGTGCACAACCCGGACACCGACGAAGCCGCCTACCTGCGCGTGATCGAGCGCAAGACCGCGGTGCTGTTCGCCGCCGGCACGCGCCTGGGTGCACTGGCCAGCGGCGTCGATGAAGCCACCCAGCAGGCCCTGTACGACTACGGCATGCTCCTGGGCTACGCCTTCCAGATCGCCGATGACGTGCTGGATTATTCGGCCAACGCCGACGAGCTGGGCAAGAACCTGGGTGACGACCTGGCCGAAGGCAAGGCGACGCTGCCGCTGATCCATGCCATGGCCCATTCCGATGAGGCCACCCGCCAGCGCCTGCGCGCGATCGTGCAGAACGGTGATGCCTCGGCGATGCCGGAAGTGCTGGCGGCGATCCACGCCACCGGAGGCCTGGAATACAGCCGCCGTCGTGCCGAGGAATATGCAGAGGCCGCCGAACGGGCGCTTGACGGCCTGGGCGACAACGATGCCGTCGCCGCCCTGCGCGGCCTGGCCCGCTACGCGGTACAGCGTTCGCATTGATGGAGGAGTGCCGACCAACGGTCGGCACCTACAAGAACGGGTGGGTGCCGACCGTTGGTCGGCACACCTTTTCAACGCCTCTCGAACCGCTCCTCGAAGAACTCATCCAGTGCCTTCCAGGCGCGCTTGGCGGCGCGTTCGTTGTACTGGCAGCCCGGCGGGCTGTTGGCATCGCGCTCGGCAAAGCAGTGCACCGCACCGCTGTAGTTGGTGAACTCCCAGTCCACCTTGGCCGCATCCATTTCCTTCTGGAAACTGCCGATATCCTCGGCGGTCACACTCTTGTCGTCGGCGCCGTTCAGCACCAGCACCGACGGGTGGCTGCCGCCGGCCTGCGCCGGCAAAGGGGAGCCGAGCCCGCCATGCAGGCTGACCACGCCCGCCAGCGGCGCGCCGGCGCGGGCCAGTTCCAGCACCGTGGTGCCGCCAAAGCAGAAGCCCACTGCGCCGATCCGGCTGGCGTCCAGCGGTGCTTTGCCCGCCTGCGCCTTCAGTACGTTGACCGCCTCCAGCGCCCGCGCTCGCAGCAGTGGCCGGTCATTGCGCAGCTTGGTCGCCACCGGTCCGGCCTCGGCATCGGTCTTCGGCCGCACGCCCTTGCCGTACACATCGGCCACCAGTACCACGTAGTCATCGCCCGCCAGCTGCTTGGCCTTCTCGATGGCCGATTCGTTCACGCCCTTCCAGTTCGGCACCATCACCAGGCCGGGACGCTTGTCAGCATCTCCATCGTCATAGACCAGCACGCCACTGAAGGTCGTGCCCTGGTGCTTCCACTCCACCGGCTGGGTCTTCATCGCCGCCCACGCTGGCATCGCTGCCAGCCCCAGTACCATCGCCACGCCGCAACGCCAACGGTTCATGCGCCTGCTCCAGAAAAAGGGGACGGAGGGGATTAAGCCGTAATCGCCCCTCCCGCGTCGCATTCTGCATTGGCGGCGTGACGCAGGTGTGGTTGGATACGACTTGATCCCCTCCGTCCCCTTTTCTGCATGAACCTTGTTGATCGCTTTCTGTCTGGATTGATCCCGCGGCTGCCCGAGGAAGATGCCCCGCAATGGGCGTGGACCGAAGGCGCCAGCGAGGCCGACCTGCAACGGCTGCGCGCGCAGTGGCCGCAGGTGCCCGACAGCCTGGTCGAGCTGCTTTCGCGCGTGGACGGCACGCACTTCCGCGACTATCCGAAGGGCGAGGTCTGCGTGCTGATGCTGGGCTCGGACGTGGGCGACTACCCGTACTACCTGCGCTCCATCGGGCAGATCTTCGAAGACCAACAGCAATGGGACGACAGCATCCGTTCCATCTACGAAGAATGGCTGGATGAAGAGCCGGAGATCCTCGGCGCCGGCATCGATGCCGACCTGCCGATGAGCCGCCGACTGTGCTTCTCGCACTGCATGAACAACGGCGGCACCTCGATGCTGTATCTGGATTTCGATCCCGCACCCGGCGGCAGCGTTGGACAGGTGGTGCGCTACCTGCACGACCCGGACAGCTACGCGGTCATCGCCCCCAGCTTCGATGCCTACCTGCAGCAGCTGATCGACCGCGACTACAGCTTCCTCGACGAGTAGATCCACGCCATGCGTGGATGAAATCCCGCCGCCCGATGGCCTCATGCCATGCGTGGATCAGGGCTTCACTCGCGTTCGATCCAGTGCAACACACCCGGTTCGAACGCAAGCAGATCGTCCACCGCCATCCGCGCGCGCGCCCAACACCGTTCCGGCGGCTTCGGCTGCCGGCCCCCCACAGCCCCAGCGTAGTCGCGCACCAGCAGGCCGATGCGCGCCGCTCCGGCATCCAGCAGGGCATCAATGCGCTGCAGCCACTGGCCGGCGTCTCCCAGGGCTCCATCGCGATGCACCTGCTGATCCTGCTCGCGCCGCGCCAACTGCTCGGCCAGCGCACGGGCGATCTTCGCCTCGCTCCAACCCTTCCTGCGCCGGCGCTCGGCATCACCCTTCCATTCCCGCATCTCCCATGCCGATGCGAGTGCGGTGCCACAGTCGCAGTGGCCTGCGCTCAACCAGGGCTGCCAGCCCGGCCACACGGCGGCACGCAGGCTCGGCGAATCCTGCGCGAACAGCCGCCGACCGCTGCGCTCCATGATTGCGGAGCCTTCGGCGTCCGGAAACGAAGTGGGCAGGAACAGGGTGATGAAGGTGCACATAAGGCTCGCCGAATCCGTCCGGGTTTCCGCACAGAGTAGATCCACGCCATGCGTGGATGAAATCCCCGGGTTGCCGGCCACCAGCCGGCACGACCGTCAGGCGATCCCGATACCCGGAATCGCGCTGATCGTATCCGGGTCGAACCCGGCCAGCTCGGCGAAATGCCGCCCGCGCGCAACGTAATCGCGGTAGGCGCCATAGCTCGGCGCGCCCGGCGACAGCAGCACCACCCCACCCTGTTCGCCCAGTGCGCGACGCGCCAGCGACATCGCGTCGGGCAGATCGGCAGCGGCATGCAGGCCGAAACGGCCGGCGTCGGCCAGCCGCTGCAGCGTCGCGTGGATGCGCGGACCGTTGCTGCCCATGGTCACGATCTCCACCGGCGGCACGTCGTGCGCCATGTGCTGCATGAAATCAGTCCAGTCCAGGCCACGATCATGCCCGCCGACCAGCAACGCGATGCGCTGGCCGGCAAAGCACTCCAGTGCCGCCAGGCTGGCATGCGGCG
Source organism: Stenotrophomonas sp. 2694 (assembly GCF_040548715.1). Classification (NCBI taxonomy): domain Bacteria; kingdom Pseudomonadati; phylum Pseudomonadota; class Gammaproteobacteria; order Lysobacterales; family Lysobacteraceae; genus Stenotrophomonas; species Stenotrophomonas sp. 2694. The sequence goes on along the minus strand of NZ_JBEPSG010000002.1, from coordinate 65,878 downwards.
TGGTGCTGATCGAATCGTTGACGTAGGTCAGGCCATCAGCCTGGCCGATGCGTTGCAGGCGGTTCGGCAGCGGCCGGAAATCCTGCACCGCCGGCGCCAGCGCCACGGCATCCAGGCCCAGCGCCTCCAGCGCGGCCAGCACCGCGCACAGGTTGCCGCGGTTGTGGCGGCCCGGCAGTGGCGTATTGCGGGTATCGAATACCGCCTGCCCGCCGCGATGCACGATGTCACCGCGCATGTGCCAGCCCTGCGGCTGGTTGAACCAGACCACATCGCTGCCGGGCAGCGACAGCGCCGCCAGATGCGGGTCTGCGGCATTGAGCACGGCAACGCGCGGCGCGGCCCCGGTCACCAGCTGCAGCTTGTCTTCGATGTAGCGCTGTTCGCTGCCGTGCCAGTCCAGGTGTTCCGGGAACAGGTTCAGCACCACCGCCACCTGCGGGTGCGCACCACTGCGCGCGACCTCGCCGGTCTGGTAGCTGGACAGCTCCACCGCCCAGTACGCAGGCGCCGGTTGCGGGTCCAGCACTTCCAGCAGTGGCAGGCCGATGTTGCCGACCAGGCCGGTGCGATGTCCCGCTGCGCGCAGCAGGTGCGCGACCAGCGCGGTGGTGGTGCTTTTGCCCTTGGTGCCGGTCACGCAGATCGTGTCGCGCACGGTGCCATCGGCATCGGCATGTTCGGCAAACCACAACGCCGTGCCGCCGATGAAGCGGGTGCCCTGCTCCGCCGCCGCCAACGCGATCGGCAGGTACGGGCTGATCCCCGGCGACTTGATCACCACCTCGAATGCCGCCAAGGCCTCGGCCGACGGTTCACCACGCACGTCCAGCACGCCCTGCGTCTCCGCACGCGCGGCCGCGACCTCGCTGGCCGGGCAGAACAGGCTCAGGCCAAGCGATGGCAGGCGCGCGCGCAGCACCGCATACGCAGCACGCCCCTCACGTCCCCAGCCCCACAGCGCTACGCGCTTGCCTTCAAGCTGCGAAATCTTCACGCACCCGTTCCCACAGCGTCGCCGGAATACGATGTTCGCCCTGCAGCTGCATCAGCGGTGCAAGCTCCAGCTCGGCCGCATCCAGCTGCGGCTGGATTTCATTGCAGAAGCGCTTCACCAGCACGTCTTCCTTCCACTCCGGGCGCTGCGCCAGGGTGGCCATCGCCGCACGCGATTCGCGGCCTTCGCCCACGCATTCGAACGGCTTGTGGTCCTGGAATTCCAGCAGCGCATCGAAGCCACCAGCCTGCTCGATGTCATCCAGCAGGTTGCGGCCGAAGATGCGCACCAGGCGGGTCTTGGGCATGAACGGGGCCAGCGCCAGGAAAACGAAGTGGCACTTCGGGCAGACGCCGCACCAACGGTTCACCGGGCGCTCGCCAAGGATGTGGAAGTTGCGGTTGCAGCTGGAGAAATGCGCGTCGTAGAAATCGCTCTTGGCGAACTGGCGGGCCACCGCAAGCTCCGACATCGGCCGCAGCAACGAGTAGTACTGCAGGTCGGCGGCCACGTACTTGCGCACGTGGTTGCCGAAGGCCTGCTCGCAGGCCCAGCCCTTGGACCACTGGTGGTTCACTTCACCGGTGCCCGGAATCTGGCTGCCGTAGCTGGCCGAGCGCTCGTTGGAGAACACCACCTGGTCCACACCGTGCAGCAGCGCAGCCAGCACCATGATCGCCGAGTTCACCACGGTGACCGGGATGTGCCCGTTCCATGCGCCCTGGCGGTTGAGTTCGAATAGTTCCGGCGCCAGCGCGCGGCCCAGGTTCAACGTCGGCAGCCCGGTGCGTTCGGCACAGGCACGGATCAACTGCGAACCCCCGATCCAGGTCACCGTCTCGTCCACGCCGGCGCGGCGCAGCGCTTCGATGCTGACCAGCGAATCCTTGCCGCCGCCGATGGCGACCAGCGCGTGCGATTGCAGGCCCAGCAACGGCGCCTGCACCGCCTCGCCCTGCACCGGCAGGCGGAAGCGCCCACGCAGGTTCAGGCCGTTGCGGTAAGCGAATTCGCCCAGGCCGTTGAGGTAGATGGTCTCCACCAGCGCTGCGGTATCGGCATCGATGCTGTAGCTGTCGATGCTGACCGTATCGGGCACGCCGGCCTTGTAGTAGCTCACACCGGCAATCAGGTGCAGCAGCCGCAGCGCGCGCTGCACGGCATCGGCACGGGCCGGTTCCAGCACGAACGGGGCGCCGGGCACGGTAACGGTTTCCACCATTTCCGGGCCGTCATCGAAGGCGTAGACCAGCTTGGCCACGCCGGTGTCCGCGGCGAATTCGCAGCGGACGAAACGGAAGCGGGAAACCTGGTGTTTATCGAAAGCAGTCATGGTGAATCCAGTTCAAGCACGGTCAGGCACGTGCCCGCGCGCAGGCGCGGGACGTGTCGGTGGGCGGGTGCAGGGCGCGGAAGGCGGCGATCATTCGATCACGTCTTCGCGCGGCATCGCCCGCTGGTTGTAGGTATTGGACATCACATAGCCGTAGGCACCGGCGTCGGCGATCAGCATCACATCGTCCGGCGCGGTCGACACCGGCAGCTTGCGGCGCTTGCCGAACACATCGCTGGATTCGCAGATCGGGCCGACCACATCGAACGCCGCTTCGGCGTAACCGCCCTGGCGGCTGAGGTTCTCGATGTCGTGCCAGGCGTCGTACAGGGCCGGGCGCATCAGCGTGTTCATGCCGGCATCCAGGCCGACGCGGCGCACGCCATCCTTCTCCACCACCTGGGTGGCGTGGGTCAGCAGCACGCCCGATTCGGCCACCAGGAAGCGGCCCGGCTCGATCGCCAGGCGGAACGCCGGATGCAGCGCCTTGACCTCGGCCAGGCCCTCGGCCCAGGCATCCAGGTCGAACGGCTCGTCTTCCTCGCTGTACGGGATCGGCAGGCCACCACCGATGTCGATGGTGTGCACGCTGCCGATGCGGCGCGCGAAGCCAGCCAGCTCATCGCACATCAGGCGCCAGTGCTGGGCGGTTTCCACGCCACTGCCAAGGTGCGCATGCAGGCCGACCACGCGGGTGCCCAGCTCGGTGGCCGCGCGCACGAACTCGTCCACGCGCGCGATCGGCAGGCCGAACTTGGATTCCTTGCCACCGGTGCGGACCTTGGCGTGGTGGCCTTCGCCACGGCCCAGGTCCACGCGCAGCCACAGTTCGCGGTTGCGGAACAGGTCCGGCCAGCGTTGCAGGGCTTCGACGTTGTCGACAGTGACGGTCACGCCCAGCGCGAACGCCGCTTCGTACTCGCTGCGCGGGCAGAAGCTGGGGGTGAACAGCACGCGCTTGGGCGACAGTTCCGGAATGGCCTGGAACACATGCTTCAGCTCACCGTGCGACACGCACTCCAGGCCGAAACCTTCGGACTCCAGCAGCTGCAGGATGGCCGGATGGCTGTTGGCCTTGATCGCGTAGTAACGCTGGTCGATCGGCTTGATCGCCGCCAGCGCGCGGGCACGCGCCCGCACCGTCGGCAGGTGGTAGACGTAGCGCGGGGTGCCGGCATCGGCCAGCTGCAGCAGGTGCGCACGCTGGCCGCGCCACCACGGCGTACCACGCGGGCGCACGGTGCCGGCGATTTCGCGCCAGCGCGGGCCGAACACTTCGGTCTCTTCCACCGGCATCGCGCCGCTGTCGATCAGTTCGGCGTGCAGGATCGGCAGCAGGCCATCGGCATCGGCTTCGTCGATGACGAAGGTCAGGTTCAGGTCGTTGGACGACTGCGAAATCATGTGCACGCGCTCACGACCGAAGGTCGCCCACACGTCCGACAGCTTGTGCAGCAGCGAGCGCATGCCCAGGCCGACCAGGGTGATCGCCGCGCACGGCACGATCACCTTGACCTTGCAGATCTGCGACAGGTCGGCCGACAGCGCGGCCAGCACATCGGTGTTGACCAGGTTCTCGGACGGATCCAGCGATACGGTGACGTTGGTCTCGGCCGAACCGATCAGGTCCACCGACAGGCCGTGCTTCTTGAACAGGCCGAATACATCGGCGAGGAAGCCGACCTGCTGCCACATGCCGATGCCTTCCATCGACACCAGCACGATGCCGTTGCGGCGGCTGATTGCCTTCACTCCGGGCACCGGCGCGGCATTGCCGTCGATGCTGGTGCCCGGCAGCTCCGGGCGCTCGGTATCGAGGATCGCCATCGGCACGCCCGCATCGCGGCACGGCTTGATCGAGCGCGGGTGCAGCACCTTGGCACCGGTGGTGGCGATTTCCTGCGCTTCGTAATAGTCCAGGCGGGTCAACAGGCGCGCGTCCGGCACGTCCTTGGGATTGGCGCTGAACATGCCTGGCACATCGGTCCAGATCTCCACGCGGCTGGCGCCGAGCAGCGCACCGAAGTACGCCGCAGAGGTATCCGAACCGCCGCGGCCGAGGATGGCAGTGCCACCGTCGGCGTGACGCGAGATGAACCCCTGGGTGATCAGCAGGCGCGTGGGCTGCGCGCGGAAGCGCTGCGCCCAGTCCGCATCGGCACGCCACTGGCAGTTCACCGACAGGCGCTGCGACCAGTCGCTCTGGTTCGGCTGCGGCGGCAGCGCGTCCAGCCACTGGCGCGCATCCATCCAGCCGAAATCCAGGCCGCTGGCACGCAGATAGGCCGCGCCCAGGCTGGAAGACAGCAGTTCCCCCTGGCCGAGCACTTCGGCCTGCCAGTCCAGAGGACGGCTGGGCGCACGCGGGTCGTCCAGCAGGCCCTGCAGCGCGGCCAGCCGCTCGGCCAGCACCTCCGCGCCCAGCCCCAGCTCGTCCAGGAAGGCCTGGTGGCGTTCGACCAGCGCCGCCACGCGATCGCGGCTGTCCGGCGCGCCATCGGCAATCGCGGTCAGTTCATTGGTGACCCCGGACAGCGCCGAAACCACCACCAGAACGCGCGAACCGGTCTCTTCGGCCCGTTTTTTCGCCAGCTTCCCGATCGTGTCCCAGCGGTGGCGACGCGACACCGAGGTGCCGCCGAACTTCAGTACGATCCAACGATCGACAAGGGGGGAAGCTGACATGGATAGGCTATGTGTAATGTGGGGAAGCCGCCCGAGGGGGCGGAACCTTCGATTCTAAGCCCAATACACCCGTCAATGACCGCCTACCGCTACCTGCAGCTCGATGTCTTCGCCCACCAGCCCGGTACCGGCAACCCGCTCGGTGTCGTGTTCGACGCGGATGGACTGTCCACCGACCGCATGCAGGCATTGGCCGCCTGGCTGAACCTGTCCGAGACCGTGTTCTTCCTTCGCCCCACCGCTGCCGGCGCCGACTACCACGTGCGCATCTTCACCCCTGCCAGCGAGCTGCCCTTCGCCGGGCACCCCAGCGTGGGCGCCGCCTGGGCTGCGGTCACCTGCGGCCTGGTGCAGCCACGCGACGGGGCCCTGGTGCAGCAGTGCGCGGCCGGCCTGCTGCCGGTGCAGGTCACCGGGCCGGCCAACGCGCCCACCATCCGCCTGGCGAGCCCAGCGGCACGGCCGCTGCCGGCTCTGCCAGGCGACATTCCTGACACTCTGCGTGCCGCTGCCGCCGAGGGCCAGCGCGCCGAGCTGTGGGACAACGGCCCGCGCTGGTGGCTGCTGCCGCTGCGCGACGCCGAGGCCGTACGCACGCTGGTACCGGACATGGCGGCCCTGCGCGACTGGAGCATTGCCACCGACGCGCTCGGCATCGCCGTGTTCGCGCTCGAAGCCGATACCGGGCACGACCTGGTGGTGCGCGCGTTCTGCCCCGCCGATGCGCCCAACGTGCCGGAAGACCCGGTGACCGGCAGCGCCAACGCGCTGATCGGCGCCTGGCTTCGGCAGCGTAATGCCCTGCCCGGCGAGAACCGGACCTATCTGGCCAGCCAGGGCCGCGAGGTCGGCCGCGACGGCCGCGTCCAGGTCACTGTGGACGCGCAGGACACGGTGTGGATCGGCGGCCAGGTGCAGCTGGTGATAGACGGCAACATCACCTGGTAGCGCCGGGCCACGCCCGGCGGCCTACCGCGCTGCGCGCTCGCGGGGCATGGCCCCGCGTTACCCTATGCCGCCTGTTTCCTGGAGTTCCTGCTCGATGACCACCCGCCGCTTCCTGCAGCTGGATGTGTTTTCCCCGCGCCCGGGCGCCGGCAATCCGCTGGCCGTCGTGCTCGACGCCGAAGGCTTGGACGATGCGACGATGCAGGCCATCGCCCGCTGGACCCGCCTGCCCGAAACGACGTTTGTGTTCCCGGCACAGACGGCCGGCACCAGCTATCGGCTGCGCATGTTCAGCCCGCAGAAGGAAGTGCCGTTCGCCGGCCATCCCAGCGTCGGCACTGCCCACGCGGTGCTGCAGGCGGGCTTGGCCATGCCGGTCGACGGGGTACTGGTTCAGGACGGCATCGCCGGTGCGCTGCCACTGCGCGTGACCGGCGAAGGCGCGCAGCAGCGCATCGCCATCCGCACGCCCCGTGCGCAGCTGGCCGAGATCGCCGCCACCGATGACCCACGCCTGCAGGCCGCATTGCACACCTGGCCGCTGGGTTCGCTGCCGCCGGCCCGCATGCAGGGTGGCCGCAGCTGGTGGGTCGTAGAGGTCGCGGATGAGGCCGCGTTGCGCGCCCTGCACCCGGACTGGGATGCGATCGCCACGCTGGCTGAATCGACCGACAGCATGGGCGTGTTCGCCTATGCCTTTGCCGATGGCAGCGATGGTTACGACCTGGCCGTGCGCGCTTTCGTCGGCAATGGGCGCCGCTTCGAGGATGCTGCTTCTGGCGCGGCCAACGCTGTGCTGGCGGCCTGGCTGGACCTGCGCGACGCCCTTCCGCGCGGCCGCCAGCCCTTCGACGTCAGCCAGGGACGCGAAGTCGGCCACGATGCGCGGCTGACGCTGCTGGTCGATGAAGAGGGCGAGGTCTGGTCCGGCGGCCAGGTGCAGACGGTGATTTCCGGCACCATCGATTGGTGAACGCAAAGCGGTAGAGCCGGCCGCTGGCCGGCTGCCACCTTATACCCGGTTTCATGTGGTTGCCGGCCAGCGGCCGGCACTACCTTCTCAGCCCAGTTCGGCTTCCAGGCTGATCGGCACCGCGCTCAGCGCCTTGGAAACCGGGCAGTTCTGCTTGGCGTCATCAGCGATCGCGCGGAACTGCGTCGCCTCGATTCCCGGCACCACCGCCTTCACTTTCAGCCGGATCTGCGACAGCTGCGGGCCGCCTTCCATCGACAGATCGACCTTGGCTTCGGTATCCAGCGAGGTCGGGGTAAAGCCTGCCTCGCCGAGCTTGGCCGACAGCGCCATGGTGAAACAACCGGCGTGCGCGGCAGCGATCAGTTCTTCGGGATTGGTGCCCTTTTCATCACCGAAACGGCTGTTGAAGCCGTAGCGGGTCTTGTCCAGAAGACCACTCTGCGGCGTGCTCAACTGGCCCTTGCCCGACTTCAGGTCGCCTTCCCAATGCGCGGTAGCGTGTCGCGAGATTCCCATGTCCTGCTCCGTTGTGGCTGTGATGAACCAATACCCTGGCACGCGCCGCGTTAGCCCTGCGTCGCCCCGCCGCATGCGGCGCGCCTGTCCCGAGCCAACGACTGGACACTTCTTCGCCAGCAATCTGGCGATTTCCCCCTTGTTTTCAGTCATTTCGCCCATCCAGTCGAAATCACCGACACTGCGGTGCAGCGCACCACCGCACCCGCTCCCCCTACTGCCGGCCATGTACTGAATCGGCCTGGATATGAAAAAACATGCACTTTCAGCGCTCCAGGCTATTGGCGGCGCCCAAGAGTTGCCCTACATTGCGCTTGCCGACGGGGTTCGGCGCCGACCAAACAACCAACCGTTCACGGAACAGGAAACCATGGCAAAGACCGCTAAGAAGGCTGCCCCGAAGAAGGCAGTGAAGAAAGTCGCGACGAAGGCAGCCGCCAAGCCGGCCGCTCCGAAGCCGATCAAGGAAGTGCTGACCAAGTCGGGCCTGGTTGCACACATCGCTGAAGTCTCCGGCGTTGTCGCCAAGGACGTCCGCGCTGTGCTGGCCTCGCTGGAAGGCGCTGTCGCTTCCTCGGTGCACAAGAAGGGCGCCGGCTCGTTCACCCTGCCGGGCCTGCTGAAGATCACCACCGTCAATGTGCCGGCCAAGCCGAAGCGCAAGGGCATCAACCCGTTCACCAAGGAAGAGCAGTGGTTCGCCGCCAAGCCGGCCACCACCAAGCTCAAGGTTCGCCCGCTCAAGAAGCTCAAGGACGCTGCGCTCTAAGCGCGCGCCCTGCAGCGGATACCTGACGGGACGGCCTTGGCCGTCCCGTTTTTTTTGCCCCGCATCCGCGCTCGCTCTGCCGTAGATCCACGCCATGCGTGGATGCCGTCCACTGCGCCCCCGCAACACAGCGTTTCCCGCGCCCACGCAATTTCCCGCACAGGCCCGCCGCCCATGGCCGCGCCGCTGTTTTTCCAGCGCAGGAACGAACCGGGTGGAACACTGCGTGCAGCGCCGGCCATCGCCGCCGGCCGACGCCTTGCCTATGGTGGTGCCATTCCTCCCCACCAGCGCGAGCACCCCCATGGCCAGCCCTTCCACCCGCTACCGGATCTCGGTGACCCCGATCGAAAAGGACGGGCACCAGTGCACCGGGCGCTGCACCATCGAACTGGAGCACCGCGCCAGCCGCGACCTGATGCGCCTGCTGGAATCGGCCCCGCGCACGGCAGGCCTGAGCGGTGACGAACGTGCCACCCTGGTGGTGGCCACCCAGCTGCTGCGTGACATCGTGCAGCGTCATGCCGACACCGACGGCCATGCACTGGCAGCGGTCGCCGCGCAGGTCCTGCCGGCGCTGGACGCGCTGGAACAGCTTCCCTCTTCGCGCTGACCACTTCGCGCTGAGCGGTCCCCGGCCGCTACACTGCCGCCTTCCAGGCTGCCTCGGGGAGGAGGCAGACATGCGCGGTTTTATTTCCTTGTTGATCCCGCTGCTTGTGGCGGGGTGTTCCAACCCGGCGCCCCCGGTCGATGCCACCGGGCGCGACGCGAGCGCCGCCACAACCGCCCCGTCGGTGCCAACGACGAAAGCGGCACCGCAGGCCGCTACCGTTGACGCGATCGCCATCGATCCGCTGTATGGCGCCGTTGCCAACGGCAGCGAAACGCCCGCAGCGATGCTCAACCGCTACATGCTGGATCTGCTCAACCGCAACACATCGCGCAGCGATGCGGCCTGGGCCTATGCCCCCGCCGACCCGCGTCATGCCGACGATGCCGTGCTGCGCCTGCTGCCCGACGTGCGCAACCTGCGCCTGGACAGTGACGTGGCGTTGCCCCGCGACGATGGGCAGCCGCCACGCCTGCTGGAGGTGCCAGTGAAGATCCGCGCGGTGACCGCCAACGGCACCTTCCGCTACCACGGCTGGTACCGCGTGCAGCCCAGCGCCGATGGCCGCAGCTGGCAGATCCAGTCGGCCAGCCTGCAACCAACGCTGGACTGAACCGTTGCAACCGTGTGTACCCGCGATTCAGCGGGCAAAGCTACTCTGTAGGCCTCTTGGATCCTTCTTCCGGTCACCGCCATGCGCCTGCGTTCCCTGATGACCCGCCTTGCCGCCTCGACCGTGCTGATTGCTGCTGCGATCGGTGCGCAGGCCGCCCCTTCGATCTCCGGTCGTGAACTGGCGGTTGGCGCCAGCGACGTGCAGCAGTATCTGGACGGCAGCTTCCCGCGCACGCAGGACGCGCTGGGCGGCCTGATCGCGCTGACCATGAGCCACCCGCAGCTGAGCCTGCCCGCAGGCGAGCGCTTGAACCTGGGCATGGACGTGGCGCTGGCCACCGCCGGCGGTAACCCGGCCAAGCTGGGTACGGTGAAGCTCAGCAGTGGCCTGCGCTATGACGCGCAGACCCAGGGCTTCCACCTGCAGCAGCCGAGCGTGGATGACTTCACTCCGGCCAGCCAGGGTGGCCGTCTCGATTCACGGACCCGTGGCCTGCTGAACGCATGGCTGAGCGACTACGCCCAGCGCGAACCGATCTACAAGCTGGACCCGGCCGTGGCCGGACTGCTCGGCGCCCTGCAGGTGCAGTCGGCACAGGTGAAGAACGGCAAGCTGGTGGTGACCTTCAACCAGAACCTGGGCGACCTGGTGCCGGCGGGCATCCTCGGCAAATAAGGTAGTGCCGGCCGCTGGCCGGCAATCCTTTTACGCACGTGCCGGCCAGCGGCCGGCGCTACCAGCGCCGCATCACGCCGCCAGCGCTTTCACCACCGCCTCGCTGAAGGCTGGAATGTCATCGGGCTTGCGGCTGGTGATCAGGTTGCCGTCCACCACCACTTCCGCGTCGCGCCAGCGCGCGCCGGCATTGGCCAGGTCCTGCTGCAGCGACGGCCACGAGGTGACCTCGTGGCCCTCCGCCAGCCCGCTGTTGATCAGCAGCCAGGGGCCGTGGCAGATCGCCGCCACCGGCTTGCCGGCACCCGCCATGCTGCGGATGAAATCCAGTACTGCTTCGTTGGTGCGCAGGGTATCCGGATTGATCACGCCACCGGGCAGCACCAGCGCATCGAAACGGCCGGCATCGGCGCCATCCAGTGGTTGATCCACGGCGACCGAATCACCCCAGTCCTTGTCCTTCCAGCCCTTGATGCTCGCCTCCTTGGCCGGCGACACCACGCTCACGCGCGCGCCCTCCGCTTCCAGCAGGTGCTTGGGCTCGATCAGTTCGGACTGCTCGAAACCATGCGTGGCGAGAATGGCGATCTGTTTGCCGCGTAGACGCTGTGCCATGTCGTGCTCCAGATAGGGGGGAGCGCACAGGGTGGCCGAGTGGCCCTTGAACGGCGGTGACCCTCACGTGCACGGCAGGTGGAGAATCGCCCGGATAGCGCCGGGCCGTGCCCGGCGGCTTCTGGTTCCGCCCGCGCTTCGCGTTCGCCGGGCATGGCCCGGCGCTACCGGATCAGCGCTTGGGCTGCAGCATCGTGCCGGTGCACTTGGGCGAGCCACAGCGGCACTCCCAGATCTTCTTCAGCTTGGCCGTGTGGCGCTCGGCCAGGGTGATGCCGTAGTTGTACGTCAGCTCTTCGCCCGCCTTGATATCGCGCAGCGCCTCGATGAAGACCTTGTCGCCGCGGCTGTCACCGTCTTCGTCTTCCTCGATCACCGCCTCGCAGTTCGGGTCGCAGCTGTGGTTGATCCAGCGCGCGTCGTTGCCCTTGTAGTTGGCATCGATCACCCAGTCGTCGTTGAGGGTGAACAGGAAGGTATGGCCGCTTTCCACGTCGCCACTGTCATCGGCATCGACATCGCCGTGGCTGCGCAGCAGGCCCTTGTACTGGATCACGCGCTCGCCCTGCTTGATCGGGGCCACGGAAAACACACCGTTGCCGTGGATGGCGGACTTGCGGGCTTGGATCTTCTTGGGCATCGGCAAGAGACGTTTGCAGCGGAAGGAACGTTGATTCTCGCCCATTCCGGGTGATTGCGAAAATCACCCCCATGCCGCAGCATGTCGCCCCGATGGCGGCCCTTGGCGACTGCCCTCCGGCCAGGCCCAAGCGCCCGCTGAATGGCCGGGTTGGATGCCGGCGAATAAAAGCGTACAATTTCAGTCCGCTTTAAGAACCACTCGCATCCCATGTTGCGCGTCACCAAGCTCACCGATTACGCCACCGTCGTACTGACCGTACTCGCCGCCCGTCCGGGCGAGGTGCTCAGTGCCACCGAGCTGGCCGAATTCACCGGTCTGGAGCCGCCCACCGTCAGCAAGGTGCTCAAGCCACTGGCCCAGGCCGGCCTGGTCGAAGGCCTGCGCGGCGTCCGTGGCGGCTACCGGCTGACCCGCCCATCGATCGAGATCTCGCTGTTTGAAGTGGTTGAAGCCATGGAAGGGCCATTGGCCCTGACCGAGTGCAGCCACGACCACCACCAGTGCGGCATGGCGCCCAAGTGCGGCGCGCGCAGCAGCTGGCGGCTGATCAACGACGTGGTCTCCGAGGCCCTGCGTGATGTCAGCCTGGCGCAGATCCTGCCCCCTCTTCCCCTTGTCGACGAAGAACAGCGCCGCACCATCGCTGTCGACGTCGTCTCCTGATCCGTAGGCAGCCCCCCATGGCCACCGAAACCATCGAAACCGTCGCCAGCGACGACACCCCCAACCGCGAGATCCATGAGCAGCTCGGCCGCAAGTATTCGGCCGGCTTCATCACGGACATCGAGTCGGACTCCCTTCCCGCCGGCCTGGACGAGGACACCATCCGCGCCCTGTCGGCCAAGAAGGAAGAGCCGGAATGGATGACGCAGTGGCGCCTGGACGCCTACCGCCACTTCCTGACCATGCCGATGCCGAACTGGGCCAAGCTGCAGATCGCCCCGATCGACCTGCAGGCGCTCAGCTACTACTCCGCGCCGAAGGGCCCGAAGTACGCCTCGCTGGATGACGTGCCCAAGGAACTGCTGGACACCTACGACAAGCTGGGCGTGCCGCTGCACGAGCGCGCCAAGCTGGCCGGCGTAGCGGTGGACGCGGTGTTCGACTCGGTGTCCGTCGGTACCACCTTCCGCAAGGAACTGGCCGAAAAGGGCATCGTGTTCTGCTCGATGTCCGAAGCCATCAAGGAGCACCCGGAACTGGTCAAACAGTACCTGGGCACCGTGGTGCCGGTGGGCGACAACTACTTCGCCGCGCTCAATTCTGCGGTGTTCTCCGATGGCAGCTTCGTGTTCATTCCCAAGGGCGTGCGTTGCCCGATGGAACTGAGCACCTACTTCCGCATCAACGCCGGCCACACCGGCCAGTTCGAGCGCACGCTGATCATCTGCGAAGAGAAGGCGTACGTGTCCTACCTGGAAGGCTGCACCGCGCCGATGCGCGATGAGAACCAGCTGCATGCGGCGGTGGTCGAGCTGGTGACGCTGGACGATGCGGAGATCAAGTACTCCACCGTGCAGAACTGGTACCCGGGCGATGAGAACGGCGTCGGCGGCATCTACAACTTCGTCACCAAGCGTGCCGAATGCCGTGGCGCGCGCAGCAAGGTCACCTGGACCCAGGTCGAGACCGGCTCGGCGATCACCTGGAAGTACCCTTCCTGCGTGCTGCTGGGCGACGACTCGGTCGGTGAGTTCCACTCGGTGGCACTGACCCACCATCGCCAGCAGGCCGACACCGGCACCAAGATGATCCACGTCGGCAAGCGCACCAAGAGCAAGATCATCAGCAAGGGCATCAGCGCCGGCCGCGGCCAGAACACCTATCGTGGCCTGGTCAAGGTGGACCGCAACGCAGACGGCGCGCGCAACTACACCCAGTGCGATTCGCTGCTGATCGGCAAGCAGTGCGGCGCCCACACCTTCCCCTACATCGAGGTGAAGAACCCGGGCGCCACCGTCGAGCACGAGGCCACCACCTCGAAGATCTCCGACGACCAGCTGTTCTACTGCCGCGCCCGTGGCATCAGCCAGGAAGACGCGGTGTCGATGATCGTCGACGGCTTCTGCAAGCAGGTGTTCCGCGAACTGCCGATGGAATTCGCGGTGGAAGCCAAGAAGCTGCTGGAAGTCTCGCTGGAAGGTTCGGTGGGCTGATCGCCCGCCCTGCGCCCTCGCACAACGCATTCTCTTTACCGGCGGGCCCCGGCCCGCACCACGGAAACCCCCATCATGCTGAAGATCGAAAACCTCCACGCCCGCATCGGCGACAAGGAAATCCTCAAGGGCCTGTCCCTGGAAGTGAAGCCCGGCCAGGTGCACGCCATCATGGGCCCCAACGGCGCCGGCAAGTCCACCCTGGGCAATGTCCTGGCTGGCCGCGACGGCTATGAGGTCAGCGAAGGCAGCGTGCAGTTCGAAGGCGTCGACCTGCTCGATCAGGACCCGGAAGCGCGCGCCGCTGCCGGCCTGTTCCTGGCATTCCAGTACCCGGTGGAAATCCCCGGCGTGAACAACACCTACTTCCTGCGCGCCGCGCTGAATGCACAGCGCAAGGCGCGCGGCGAGGAAGAACTGGATTCCATGCAGTTCCTCAAGCTGGTGCGGCAGAAGCTGGCCGTGCTGCACCTGAAGGACGAACTGCTGCACCGTGGCGTCAACGAAGGCTTCTCCGGTGGCGAGAAGAAGCGCAACGAGATCTTCCAGCTGGCCGTGCTCGAGCCGAAGCTGGCGATCCTGGACGAAACCGATTCGGGCCTGGACATCGATGCGCTGAAGAGCGTGGCCGACGGCGTCAACGCGCTGCGCAGCGCCGACCGCTCGTTCCTGGTCATCACCCACTACCAGCGCCTGCTGGACTACATCAAGCCGGACGTCGTGCACGTGCTGGCCGATGGCCGCATCGTCAAGAGCGGCGGCCCGGAACTGGCGCTGGAACTGGAAGCGCACGGCTATGACTTCCTGAAGGACCGGGTCGTGCCCGAGGCGGCGGTCTGATGAGCGCCCTGCTCGACTCCATGGCCCAGGCCTTCTGCGGCAGCGACGCGCGCCGCGAAGTGCTCGACAGCGTGCTGCGCGACGGCCTGCCCGGCGCACGCAGCGAAACCTGGAAGTACACCTCGCTGCGCCAGCTGGAGCGTCGCAGCTTCGCGGCTGCTCCGCTGGCCCCGGCTCTGCTGGATGCCACCGCGCTGGAGGACATCCCGGCACCGCGCCTGGTGTTCGTCAATGGCCGCCTCAACGACGCGCTGAGCGACGTGCAGGGCCTGCCGGCCGGCGTGCAGCTGGAGACGTTGTCCTCCGCACTGGCCGCTGGCGAGGACGCCGTGCGCTTCCTCGGCCGCCGCTACGATCGCAGCGACGATGTGTTCGCCCGCCTCAACGCCGCCCTCGCCGATGAGGGCGTGGTGCTGCGCGTGGACGACGGCGTGCAGGTCGAGGTGCCGCTGCAGCTGGTATTCGCCAGCGTGGCCGGCGACACCGACCTGGCTTGGCACCACCGCCACCTGATCGAACTGCGTGCCGGCGCCAGCCTGGGCGTGGTCGAGCACCGCTTCAGCGTCGGTGATTCGGCGCATCTGGACAACACGGTGCTGCACGCCCACGTCGCCCGCGATGCGGTGCTCAAGCACGCCCGCGTGCAGGCCGGCAGCGCGCGCCAGACCAGCTTCCTGCGTACCGACGCGGTGCTGGCCAAGGACGCGCAGTACCACCGCGTGGACCTGGAGCTGGGTGCCGCGCTCAGCCGCCATGAGCTGAACGTGCGCCTGGAAGGCGACAACGCCCAGCTGACCGCCAATGGCGTGCTGCTCGGCAACGGTCGCCGCCACGTCGATACCCGCCTGGGCATCGACCACATCGCCCGCGACACCAGCGCCGAGCTGCAGTGGCGTGGCGTGGCCGCCAACCGCAGTCGCGTGGTGTTTCATGGCGGCATCCAGATCCGTGCCGGTGCCGATGGCACCGACGCCAACCTGTCCAACAAGAACCTGCTGCTGTCTGCCGACGCCGAGATCGATACCCAGCCGACGCTGGTGATCGACGCCGACGAAGTGAAGGCCGCACACGGTGCCACCGTCGGCCAGCTCGACGCCAACGCGCTGTTCTACCTGCGCTCGCGCGGCCTGCCGCAGGCCCAGGCGCAGGCGCTGCTGAGCGCCGCGTTCTGCCACGAACCGCTGAAGGTGCTGCCCGAAGCGCTGCGCGAACAGCTGGCACGCCGGCTGGACAAGGCGCTGGCCGAGGCGGGCGTGGCATGAACCTGTCCACCCCGCGACCGATCGAAGCACCCGCCGACGCCCCCGACTGGGCGCGCGTGCGCCTGGACTTCCCGCTGCTGATGCGCGAAGTGCACGGCAAGCCGCTGGTCTATTTCGACAACGCCAACACCGGCCAGAAGCCGGTGCAGGTGATCGGCGCGGTGGACGAGTTCTACCGTCGCTACAACGCCAACGTCAGCCGTGCCGTGCATGCGCTGGGTACCGAGGCCACCGACGCCTACGAAGGCGCACGCAACAAGCTGGCCCGTTTCCTCAACGTGCGCAGCAACGACCTGGTGCTGTGCAGCGGCACCACCTTCGCGATCAATCTGGTTGCCTACTCCTGGGCCCTGCCCCGGCTGAAGGCCGGCGACGTGATCCTGGTGTCGCGCATGGAACACCACGCCAACATCGTGCCGTGGCAGCTGGTCGCCCAGCGCACCGGCGCGACCATCCGCGTGGCCGAGATCACCCCCGACGGCGCGCTGGACCTGGACGCGCTGCGCGCGGCGATGACCGCCGAGGTCAAGCTGCTGGCCGTGGCCCATGTCTCCAACGTACTCGGCACCATCAACCCGGTGCGCGAGATCTGCCGCGAAGCGCGCAAGCGCGGCATCGTCACCGTGGTCGACGGCTCGCAGGCGGCCCCGCACCGCAAGATCGACGTCACCGCGATCGGCTGCGACTTCTACGCCATCACCGGCCACAAGATGTGCGGCCCGACCGGCACCGGTGCGCTGTGGGCGCGTCGCGAGCATCTGGACGCGATGCCGCCGTTCCTGGGCGGCGGCGAGATGATCAAGGAAGTCAGCTTCGACGGCACCGTATTCAACGACGCCCCGCACAAGTTTGAAGCCGGCACCCCCAACATCGCCGGTTTCATCGGCCTCGGCGTGGCGGCGGACTATCTGCAGAACGTCGGCCTGGACCACGTGGAAGCGCGCGAAGCCGAGCTGCTGGCGCACTTCACCGAAGAGCTGCGCCGGGTTGACGGCCTGCGCATCATCGGCGAAGCGCCGGAAAAGGCGGCGGTGGTGTCATTCCTGATCGACGGCGCCCATGCGCACGATCTGGCTACCCTGCTGGATCTGGAAGGTGTGGCCGTGCGCTCGGGCCAGCACTGCGCGCATCCGCTGCTGCAGTACTACGGCGTGGCGGCGACCTGCCGTGCGTCGTTGGCGTTCTACAACACGCATGAAGAGATCGAGCGGTTCATGGCTGCGTTGACGAAGGTGCGGAAGTTGCTGGGGTAAGGCTTCAGTAACCGCTGGAAAGATACGTACGCCACGGGAGACCGTGGCGTTTTTCTTTTGCGAGGAGCACCGGCAAACACGACCATTCGCAACGGCAGGCTCTCGTCACTGACACCCGAGTTCACCGACCACGGCCTTGCATTTTGAATCCAAATAAACATGAAATGACTTAAGCTTCGGAAGGCACCTTAACTTTGCCTGCGCGATGCATTACAGCATACCCACGGAGCCCGCCACCCCCAGCCTCAGGAACGACAACGCAGACATACTCAGCCCATTCCCGAGACGCGGAAACATATGCATTTATGACCGACAAACAGACATCAACGCGCCCACTACTTTTTCATGGGCCGAACAATCCATTGCCGCAGCAAGAAACAGCACTGGACCAAGTACCAATTTGCAAAAGGCCATCAAAGGACCCTTGGAGTTGGAATAAGCATATAACGCCAATATCTCTTGGTCATGCAAAGAAATCTCACCAGGAATGCCGCAGCCTGCGCCTCCATTCTCGAATCCACATTACTGCCCTCAAGCATCAATCAAGCCGCAGAGATTGCCGCGCCTATTCTTAGCAGTACTTTCAGACGCATTGCTGACGACTCCTGCGACGACCTAGAAGACCCCCTGAGTTCTGCCATCAGGGGCAGCCACGCCATCATCAATGCAAAGGTGGAAAGTTACTTGATATCCTCAAGATCAAGCAACACGTCTCCGAAAGTCTGGCGCTTAACTTCGACCGGCAACCCCAACGGACGCACTTCAAGAGGCGCGAAAATTTCCCCGAGCAATAGATCCTCAGTTGTTCCAGTCTTTTCTCTATCCCTGAAGGTTCCAATCACTGACACCCAAGAGTAAGCATGCTCTTGAAAGATGCGCTCCTGGACATCCATCGGACCTCTAATCCTGATAGAAGTCTCGTCGGTCACTCCTGCCTCATAAAACTCCTTGCTTGAATTCAGGACAAATAGATCCCGAGAAACAGCAAGATAACCTTCAATCCGAATCATGCGGCCATTGAATCCACTAGCATCGCTTGCAAGCGCCCTGAAAGTCACCCTGCACGCATTCTGCGCCGTCTCACCGCAGCTCACTCTGTGCGACGCATGATCTTCTGCAGGCATTTGACATGCTGCCAACTGAAATGCAAGAAACGCCGCAGAAGCCACGACCCCAATCTGCTTCATTTGATCATCTCCGACTCACCACTCGAATTCATCTTATACACCCCCGACGGATCGGACACGTAATTTGTGGACTTGGACGTTCTGAAAGTTTGAATATCACCATATGAGAACGGCGAGTACGCCGTCTTGAAGCCATCCAGAACTGGATGCGTATGAATGTTGATCCCTCCAAGCAACGGTCGTCCAGCAGAGCCCCCCAACCAGTCTTCGCGACGAACATCAGCGGAAATCCCAATATCGGAAAGATGAAAAGCACCGCTATTCTTCATCACGATTTCCGCACTCACCTCCCATCCGAATCTAATAGAGTATTTCTGATAAACCTGTGAAAAGACCTTGGCAGCATCGTCTGAATTTGCGTTCGCGATTGACTCCATCTTACCCTTCGTAGCATCGACAACACCCTTCATAGCATCATACCGAGCCTGCGCATTCTCCTTAGTAAAACCAGACGGGAGAGCCCCTCCGATTGCCGCCACCCTTACTCCAGCGGCGATACCATTATTTTTTATTTTGCTCCCGGTAATAGCCTGCCGAGCTTCCTTGGGCTGCCTTCCATCCGGATCAAGGAACCGATACGGGTTCCCCAGCGCGTACGCGTAGCGTCCAAAAGCAGCCACTGATGAGGCTATTGGATCGACTGATAGAAATGCCCCAGTCTCCACATCATAGTACCGCTGCTGCATGTAGCTCAGACCTGTGTCCGAGTCCACCACATGCCCGGTGTACCCTGGTCCATCCTTCAACGGCCGATTGACCACGGCCCCATAGGGTTCATACACCGTACGCTCGATGACATTTCCACTGGCATCGGTGATCGCCACCGGTGAGCCCAGTGCGTCAGTGTGGATATACTCCACCACCTCCTGGGCTGCTGCCGGCGCAATACACGCCAGCATCGTCACCACAAGAAGCGCTGCGCGAATTAGTAAGAAGTGATTCCATTCATGGCTCAGTCCCAGCTCAGTACACCGCGGGTGACGGGATGGTCGGCTGACCACGACGAGCAACCGCCTGCATTGCAGGCACGCACACGATAGTTGCCG
Organism: Stenotrophomonas sp. 2694; assembly: GCF_040548715.1. Classification (NCBI taxonomy): domain Bacteria; kingdom Pseudomonadati; phylum Pseudomonadota; class Gammaproteobacteria; order Lysobacterales; family Lysobacteraceae; genus Stenotrophomonas; species Stenotrophomonas sp. 2694. The sequence goes on along the minus strand of NZ_JBEPSG010000002.1, from coordinate 46,748 downwards.
GCACAATACGCATTGCCGTTTGCACTCACATAGGCGTTGGGCCCGGTATACAGACGCTTGCCACCGCCACCACTCTCAAGCTGGTACTCAGTGGCGTCGGCCATTTGGCTCCACCCCACCGAGCACTGCACCTGATAGGGCGCCTTGCGCGTGGTCAGCCATTCGGCCAGATAGAAATGGGGCGTCCCTGGAGGAAGTGCCACCGTTACCGTCACGATGCCCGAGTAAGGGCTGCACCCCACGAAGTTGCAGGCACGCACGCGATAGGCATAGCTGCCCTTGCCGCGGTCCGCGCCGAAGCTGTTCGCACCGCCGTTATGCACCACGGTCCATCCACCGCCGTTGGCGCTCTCCTCCAGGATGAAGCTTTCGCTGTTGGCAGGCACAGACCAACTGAGACTGTACTGCGGCACATTCACCAGCCCTGGGGCGTTGATCACCGGCTCGATCGTCGGCGCACCGATCACTGCAACCGTCGCAGATCCTGACCAAGGCCCGCATCCCGCGCCGTTGCAGGCGGCGACGCGGTACGCATAAGTACCCACTCCGCGTGCGGGCGTTGCAAAGGACAGCACGTGTGCATCCACCAGCGTCACCCAACCGCCACCATTTGTGCTTTCCTGCAGGGTGTAACGCGTCGCACCGGTCACCCCATTCCAGCCGATGCCAATGCTGCCCGGTGCCGAACGAGCCGCCGCTGACACTCCTGGAGCACTGGCAGGCGGGTAGACCACCGCCACCGCAGCGCTGCCGCTGTAGCTGGTACACCCCACCGGATTACACGCACGGACACGGTAGTTGAAGCTACCTGCCGGTTTGCCGCTGAACCCCTTGGATTGACCCGCCGCATTGTGGACTTGGCTCCAGGTACCACCATTGGCACTCTCGTCGAGCTCAAAGCGTTCTACACCGGCAGAGGCCGACCAGCTGATGCTGTAGCTGCCGTTGAATGCAGTTGTCGGTACGCTCAGCGCAAGCGTATGCCCGCGCCGTTGCTGGCCTCGATCTGTAGCATGGCGTGCTCCTCGGAACTCAAATGGCCCTGCCTGGCCAAGCGGGCACGCTACGCGATTGCGGGATGTTGCACTTGCAAGTTGAGCTTAAGCAGCTCCCATAGACTTCTATCTGATGTCTGATAGGACACGCAAAATGCGACCGCGCGCGACCGTCCGTCCTTCCCAAAGAGACATATCTGCCCCCGGCTTCGCCACTACAAGGGCCTCTTCCGGAAACAAAAAGGCAACTGGAATTTCGTAATTCTCCCCGAGGATGGCCCGCCCCCCTTCCAATAGCAAGCGGCAATCAAATGCACGACCAGCTACGTATAGTGGACATGAATATATTTTTCCCACTACATCACCCGACCTCCCCCCCTCAGCGCTCAACAAGAATCGGACAGAAATAATTATATCAGGCTGCACCATCAAAGTCCTTTAGCTGGAACGGGAGAACTATTTAAAACCCTCGGAGAAAGGCCCTGAAGCCTCCCGTTAGGAACTACCCACGCTGGAATACCTCGATCCACACTGGCTGGAGACAACCCATTGAGAACATTCTTTGGCGCATCAACTCGTATTATTGTATACGGCGCATCACCAAATGACCTTACAGCCTGCCGCCCGTATGCGGCCGCATCCATCGCAGATGTTGTAAAGTATTTTCCTTCTGCGGACCCGAGATTGCGAAGCGCCTTAGTCGCAATAATATCACCCAACTCATCCGGACCAACCGCCCTAAACAATGTTACTGTCTCTTTAGCTCCATTCCTACCAAAACTCAAACCTCCACCGCCGGCAATTCCTATCAGAGAAGTTACAAATTCCTCATGCGTCCTGCGCGCATAACGGAGCAACTCCTTGTCCCCACCGACACTTTCAATGAGTCGCTCCTGGCTCCCTGGGGTTCGATGCCTCTTCAGCATGGAACCCGCATAGCTTCCACCGACCGTTCCCCACCTCGATCCGGCAAAACCTTTTTCGCTCCCTTTGATTTTACTCCCTATAACTGCCTCACGCTCTCTGCCGTCCGGATCAACATAACCGTATGGATTACCAAGCACATAGCAGTACCTACAAAAACCCGCCCCATCATCTGCGGCTACCGGCGCGGGATCGCTAGACAAAAACGTTGCAATTTCAGCATCATAATACCGCTGCTGCATGTAGCTCAGCCCGGTCCCGGAGTCCGTCACATGCCCGGTGTACCCGGGACCATCCTTCAGCGGCCGATTGACCACGGCCCCATAGGGCTCATACACCGTACGCTCGATGACATTTCCGCTGGCATCGGTGATCGCCACCGGTGAGCCCAGTGCGTCGGTGTGGATGTATTCCACAACTTCCTGGGCCGCAGCCGGAGTAGCACCGGCCAGTGTCGCCACCACAAGAAGCGCTGCGCGAATAAGTAAAGAAGTGATTCCATTCATGGCTCAGTCCCAGTTCAGTACGCCGCGCGTGACAGGAAAGCCCGCAGACCATTCCGAACAGCCGCCGGCATTGCAGGCGCGAACGATGTACAAGCTTGAGCAGTAATTCCCGTTGTTTGACTGCACGTAAGTCAGAGGCCCGGTGTATAGACGCCGTCCAGCCCCCGAGGGCTCAAGGTGATACTCCGTTGCGCCGGGCACGGCTCGCCAGGAGACGGTGCACTGCACCTGGTAGGGGGCCTTGCGCGTAGACAACCATTCCGCCAGGAAAATGTGGGTGGCAACCGGAGGAAGCACGACTGAAACGCTTACGATGCCTGAATATGGGCTGCACCCCGCGAAGTTGCAGGCACGTACACGGTAGGCGTAGTTGCCATTGCCTCTGTTTGCACCAAAGCTGTTCGCACCGCCGTTATGCACCACGGTCCATCCACCGCCGTTGGCGCTCTCCTCCAGGATGAAGCTCTCACTATTGGCGGGTACTGACCAGCTGAAGCTGTACTGCGGCACATTCACCAGGCCCGGCGCGCTGATCACCGGCTCGATCGTCGGCGGTCCGATCACTGCGACCGTCACCGTTGCCGACCACGGCCCGCATCCAGCGCCGTTGCAGGCGGCGACGCGGTAGGCATAGCTACCCACTCCACGCGCAGGCGTGGCAAAGGACCCCGCATTGCCATCGAACAGGGTCACCCAACCGCCGCCATTGGTACTTTCCTGAAGTGTGTAACGATCGGCACCGCCAATCCCGTTCCAGCCGATGCCAATGCTGCCGGGTGCCGAACGAGCCGGCGCTGATACTCCAGGAGCACCGACAGGCGGGTAGACCACCGTCACTGCGGCGCCATTGCTGTATTCGGTACACCCCACCGGATTACATGCACGGACACGATAGTTGAAGCTGCCTGCCGGCTTGCCACTGAATGCCTTGGATTGGCCCGCCGCATTGTGAACCTGCGTCCAGGCTCCGCCATTGGCACTCTCCTCCAGTTCAAAGCGTTCTGCGCCGGCAGAGGCCGACCAGCTGATGCTGTAGCTGCCGTTGAATGCAGTTGTCGGTACGCTCAGCACAGGCACTGCAGCCGGCGGCAGCTCGACGGCGACCGAGGCGGTGTTGCTCCACTCGCCACAGACCACGCGGCATCCGCGCACTCGGAACTGATAGGTGCCGGTGACCAGACCGCTACTGGTGAATGCCTGCGCCTCGCCGTCGAAAATCGTGCTCCAGTTACCCGCTTGGGCGCGCTGCAGTTCGTAGCGGTTGGCGCCGCCGGCCGGACTCCACGTCAGGTTGACGCTGCCTTGGGTGATGTAGCCCGGGGCGCTCAGCGCCGGAGCACTGGGTGCAGCCTCACCGTGCACCTGCGCCACCAGGCTGCCGGACAGGTACAGATAGTCCGTCTGCTTTCCCGTGCGCTCATTGCGCTGGAAACGCAGCACGCCGCCATTGTCATAGAACGAGTAGATCACGCCCGTTTCGCTGTTCCATGCTTTCACCCGGCGTCCATGCGCGTCGTACATATAGGCTTCCGTCGTCCCCACCGTACGCAGGCGGTTGCCGTAGTCGAAACCAAACGCCTGGCCATTGCGGATCGAAAGATTGCCCTGCACGTCATAGCCGAGACCGACAACGGTCGCGCTGCTGCCAGTATCGACAACGTTGACCAGACGATTGGTCGGATCGAAATAATGCGTGCGATCCCGGCTGCCGACCTTGGCCCGGCGCAGGTTGTCCAGTGCGTCGTACTCATACAGCGCGTTGCCAAAGCCCGGCGCGGTAACCGAGCGCAGTCGATCCAGCCCGTCATAGGCCATGTCACGATTGCCTGGCGCACCCGGCAAGCCATCAGAGATGGCCATCACGTTGCCACCCGCATCGTAGTCGTAGCTGTCATCGAGCACTGCGGCCGCAGCGGTGGCATCGCGACTTCGGTCAGGAAGACCGCGAGCATTCTGGCTCATCGCATGGACAATGCCGTTGCCATATACGAAGCGCGCCAAGGCGCCGTTGGCAAAATAGCTGGCCTCCTTCGCATAGCCCCCCACCGATGTGGCGCGGCCGAGGGCGTCCGGGGCATAGCTGACGATGCGCCCGCCCGGGTAGGTGTTGCTGGCAAGCGCGCCGTTGCCATCGTAGCCATAGGCCAGGCTCAGATTGCCGAAGTCTGGATGTTGCAGCGTCTCGCTGCTGAGCAGACGACGATGGTTGTACTGGTAGCGATTGATGACCAGCGGACGGCCGGCATCGTTCTGCGTACTGATTTCTGCGGGCAGGCCATCTGGCGTATACGACCAGGTCTGGTTGCCGCGGCCATCAGGGAAGGTCAACGCCAGCAGTCGATTGGCAGCGTCATAGGTGCGCTGCACGGCGCGGCCAGTCGCGAGTGCTTCGCTGCGGTTGCAGTCTGCGGCGCTGGTCAGGCCCGTGCCGGCAGCCGACCACAGAACATTGCCGGCGGCGTCGTAGTCCTGCACCGTCGCCCCGGTTTCCGGCTCGATGGTCTTGCAGAGTTGCTGGTAATCGTCATAGACATAACGGCGGGTCAGTGCCTGGCTGCCGTCGGCGCTGCGACGGGTAATCGCCAGCGGCTTCCCGAGAGCGTCGCGCTGGATCTCGGTCACGACCCCTTCTGGATGCTGCAGTATCAACGGCATCTCATAGGTGGGCTGGTCATAGGCCAGGTGCCGTGTTGTGGTCGACTGTCCGCGTGGATTGGTTACCTTCACCGACAGGTTGCCCACGAACTCAGTGCGAGTCACCAAGGCACCCAGTTCGGACGACTGGCTGACCACGACCGGTCGACCCAGCGCGTCGTACTGCGTGGTGGTGCCGTCAAACGCCGCATTGATGTCGGAAAGCTGGCGAACCGGATAGGACGCGAACACCGTCTTGCCGCTGGTGTCGTAGCGGGTCACGACTGCGCTATCGAGAGCGTTGTCTGCATTTTCAGTGACCAGCACCGGGCGGAACATGGCATCCAGATAGGTATCGGTCCGTCGCCCGCCCTGGGTTCGTGAATGCTTCCAGGCGCCGGCCGGCACGCCGAACTGCGCGCTGCCCAACCGCTGCAGGTCCATGGTGACCGCATTCCAGCTCACGGTGTCGCCACCGGGGAACTGTTGGCTGCGCAGGCGCCCCATGCTGTCGTAGCTGAAGCTGGTGGTTGCTCCGATTTCATCGGTCAACGAGGTGATCCAGCCGTTGTCGTCCACCACAACGGTGCGCGTCGCCCCATTGAGAGATTCAGCCGTGGCCGGCATCCGCAACTGCTGCGGGACACCGCGCTTCCACGCGGACAGGTGGCTGGTGTTGCCACGGGCATCGGCAACCGATGCCACCGTACCATCAGCCGCGTAGGTCACCTGCTGCGCCAACCGGCCGAAGGCATAAGCGCGCAGCGGCAACGCATTGGTCGTGTCGAACTCGGTGCGTGACTGCTCGACACCATTGACTACGCTGCGCGCTGACTGGCCATTCACCCATAGCGCCAGGTTGTCGTAGTAGGTGGTTGTGCTGGCGCGGCTCTGTCCGGCTGAATTGCCCTCGACGACGCTCACCTCGCGTGCAAAGGCATCGAAAGCCTGGACCGTGCGGGTGAACTGCACGCCATCCTGTTCCACCACGGTGGACTGTACGGGCCTGTTGTAGTGTGCCTTGAGGTCGTTCGCACCGTACTTGAAGTCCTTGCCGGCTTCTTTCGGGAATGGCGCCGAGTCAAGCTGGGTGTCGGGGTAGTAGTTGTTGCGGTCGACGCGCACGACGGTGCCGCCCGAGCGCGTGGTGGTCGACAGCAGCAGACCGTCGTTGTACGCCACCTCCTTGCCGAATTCATACACACGTACAACGCCGTCAGGCAGCGTTTCGGTGGTGATCTTCGGTTCGGCCTGGCCCGGAGGAATGGCCGGTCCGCCGAGATCCTGCGCGTAGGCGCCATCAAGATTGGTGTACTGATAGGTCCACTGCGCAACAGGCATACCCGGACCAGTGATTGTTTTTGCTACCAGCGACTGCGCGTCACGGTAGACAGGCGTGTAGTTCCAGCCTTCTTCGTACAGATGATTGTCACCAGATGTCTGGCAGTCGAACGTTACGTTCTTCCGTCCGTGGCGGAACGGGCGGAACAAGAACGTACCCACTGCCCCCGAAGGATGCTGGACAGTCGCCGCAATCTCAGTGGGTATGATCTTGTTCATCCGGGCGCAGGTCACCGGATAGTCCATGTACTCCCAGATGTTCTGCCCGGTGTAGTCGGCATACTTGCGGGTGACGGAAAGCGGCGGAAGGTTGTAGACCCACTGGGTCCCATCCGGCAGCGTTACCGTCTGGAGGATATTGGCTGCGGTATATCCGTACGTCCACGTGCGCCCAGCTGCCGTCGCTGATGCAATCAATCCGTCAGCGTTGTACGCCAGGCTGATTTCACGACCATCACTGGCAAAGATGCGTTCGAGGCGGTCGCCATTCCACTCATAGCGCACCCAGTTGCCAAACCGATCCACAATCTGGGAGGGGTACAGGTAAACGCGCCTGCGCTGCAATTGAGCATTACTCTCCGGACCAAATGGCTGCAGGGTCGCAGGATTGACCGGACGGGCCACCATCCAGTCAAAGTAGTACTTGGAACCATCAGGTGCGTGCCCCAGGAAGCCTTCACCGGCCTGGCCACTCTTGAGCGAGCCCAGACAAGTGAACGTCCAACCGCTTTTGGTGTTCCACGGGGTGGATTTACCGAACTGAGGCTTGGGCTGGCGAGCATCACCGCCGTCTCCCAGAATGCTCTCGCCCCCGCCACCAGGCAGCGAAAGTCGCGTGCCATCCCAGTAGGTGTGCGCATTGAAGTTGACGATCTGGGTGTGCCGTCGGTTCCAGACTTCCAACGACGGAGGTCCGCTGACGGTGCTGCAGCGGGCCGCAGGCAGCCAATAGCCTGCGGCCGCAGTCTCAGGCAGGTCGCCGTGCACACCAGACAGGGAAGGAATATCCAATTTCCAGTTGGAGAAAGGGCTCTCATTACTGTTGCCGCCATCGCCTTGACTGCGGCTCAGCGTCATCGGCAAGCTGCCATTGCCCGGTATCGAAATATCCGTAGCCTTGAAGCTGATCGAACCGTCATACAGGTTGACCTGCTCGCCAAAGATCTCGCCCTTCAAGGGCTCGACCAGGTCGCCGTACTTCAAGCGCTTGTCGTACTCCTGGCGCCAGGTCGGTACGATCTGGGCGGAGGCGGGAACCGGTGCCAGTACGCAGAAGGCCAGTGCTGTCAGAAGCAGGCCTTTGATGGCGTTTGCCGCGCGCGGCTGAGCAATGAGCCGTGACTGCATGAAGATCCTCCCTGGATCGAACTTCCTTGAGAGCCCCGCCCACATCGCACCACTGTCGATGATCAGATCGGACGGTACCCACTCCGGCAGACAACCACACGCTTGAACGCGGTGGGCGGGTATTGCTTCATTTATGAATGAAAAATGAAGATCATGTCAACAAGGCGTATCCGACACACTCGGCAAAGCCAGCCGAATCAGCAAGCTCCCCGCCCGCCCCCGCCCCACCTAGAATGCCCCCATGAGCACCCTGACCTTCCGCGCCGCCACGTCGGCCGACATCCCCGCCCTGATCTCCCTGGTCACCTCGGCCTACCGCGGCGACGCCAGTCGCGTCGGCTGGACCACCGAAGCCGACCTGCTGGACGGCGCCCGCGTCGATGCCGAAGGCATCCAGGGCGACCTGGACCGCCCGCGCTCGACCATCCTGCTGGCCGAACGCGACGGCCAGCTCGTGGCCTGTGCCCACGTCGCCGACGTCGACGGCAAGGGCTACTTCGGCATGTTCTCGGTCGACCCGGCCCAGCAGGGCGGCGGCGTCGGCAAGCAGTTGATGGACGCAGCCGAAGCCCTCGCCGCACGCGAATGGAACGTGCCGGTGATGCAGATGACCGTGATCGACATCCGCGACGAACTGATCGCCTTCTATGAGCGCCGCGGTTACCAGCGCACCGGCATCAAGAGGCCGTTCCCGTATGGCGACGAACGTTTCGGCATCCCCAAGCGCGACGACCTGCGCTTCGAGATCCTGGAAAAGCCGCTGGCCGGAGCCACCGCGTGAGTGAGGCCTGGACCTTTGTCTGCGCCGGCGCCGAACTGCTGCCGGGCGAAATGAAGAGCGTGTTCGACGAAGTCACCGGTACGCCGATCGTGGTGTTCAACCTCGACGGCGAACTGTACGCGCTGGAAGACCAATGCACGCACGAGGAGTTCGAGCTGTCCTCGGGTGAGTTCAACACCGCCGAGGGCAGCGTTGAATGCGTACTGCATGGCGCGCGCTTCGACGTGCGGGACGGCCGCGCCCTGTGTGCGCCGGCCTATACCGCAGTGCCGAAGTTTCCGGTGAAGCGCGAACACGACGCCATCTGGACCCGCGACGACCGCGATTGAAGCCCAGGGCACCCACCCACGGGGTGGTTCTCCTGACGGGCGCTTGGAGGGCCTTTCAGGGGCCCTGCAGGCAACCCGGAGCCGCTTACAAATCACGCAGATGCGAATCATTATCGTTGGTGTTATGCTAACTAACATCTTCGTCACGACTCCACCTGCGCCATGGCCTCGCCCGCGCCTACCGTCCTGCTGTGCCAGCTTGCCCGTCGGGGTTGGCCACTGCTTGTGGCCGCGCTGCTGACTCTGTGGTTGGGCTGGTCGGCGTTGCAGGAAGGACGGAGCACGCTGACAGATGCGCCCGGAACCTACGTCCAGGACGTAGCGCCGTCTTCGCCCCCATATTCGCTGCCCCACGAGCACGCGATGCAACGCGCGGAATCCGAGCCGGAAGGAAGCCGGGGCGACAAGCCCCCGGTACTGCGGCGGCTGTGCCTGCAGCGCCCGGAACATGCCCCAGCAGACGCTCCGACGCCGGCGATGCCTGATCCGCCGGTGCCCGTGATCGATCGTCGCCAGCCGCCTTCGCACGCACCGCCCGCGCAGCTGGCCTGACGCTTTTCTGCGCGCTGCGCAGCCGCTGGACTGCATTTCCCTTTCCCTTCCTGTTGCCGCGCTGTCCAGCGCCGGCGGCTCCTTCCTGTTCCTTCTCTGCAGACGCCCATGAACCCGATCAAAAGCCGCAAGCACGCTTCGCCGCTTCGTACCCTGCCGCTGGCCACCGCCAGCCTCGCTGCCGGCCTCGGCCTGGCCGCGCTGCCTGTGCTGGCCCACGCCGAAGCCACCGACAACGCCCGCACCCTGGACAAGGTCGACGTCCATGCAGTTCGCGGTTACAAGGCTGACAAGGTTGCCTCGCCCAAGTTCACACAGCGCCTGCAGGACACCCCGCAGACCATCCAGATCATCACCAGCGACCTGTTCAACCAGCAGGGTGCCACCACCCTGACCGAGGCACTGCGCAACAGCCCCGGCGTGGGCACCTTCTATGCCGGTGAAAACGGCAACACCACCACCGGCGACGCACTGTTCATGCGTGGCTTCGACACCTCCAACAGCCTGTTCGTCGACGGCGTGCGCGACCTTGGCTCGATCTCACGCGATGTGTTCAACATCGAACAGGTGGAAGTGACGAAGGGCCCGGCCGGCACCGACAATGGCCGCTCCGCACCGACCGGTGCGATCAATCTGGTCAGCAAGCAGGCCAATCTGCAGGACGCGACGTCGGCCAGCGTGTCGCTGGGCAGCGACCAGCAGCGACGCACCACCGGCGACTGGAACCAGACGCTGGGTGCGACCAGCGCGCTGCGCGTCAATGCGATGTGGCAGGACAGCGACCAGCCGGGCCGCGACCATGTGCAGAACAAGCGCTGGGGTATTGCGCCATCGCTGGCCTTCGGCCTGGGCACCGCTACCCGCTACTACCTCAACCTGCTGTACGTGAAGCAGGACAACGTGCCCGATGGCGGCGTGCCGACCCTGGGCCTGCCTGGCTGGACCGCGCAGCCGACCCTGGAAGCGCTGGCCGGTCATCCGGTGAACCCGGAGAACTTCTACGGTACGCGTGCAGACCATGATGACGTGACCGCGAAGATGGCCACGTTCCGCTTCGAACACGACTTCAGCTACACGCTGCGCCTGACCAACACCACGCGTTGGGGCCGCACAGAACAGGACTACCTGCTGACGGCCTTCATGGGTACCGGCGTTCGCGGTGCGAATGGCCGCCCGACCGGCAACATCAGCTACACCAATCCGGCCGATCTATCGACCTACGCGATCGCGCGCAGCCTGCCGACCTTCAAGGACCAGCGCAACACCATCCTCACCGATCAGTTGAACCTGCGCGCCGACTTCAACACCGGCAGCGTCGGTCATGCGCTGAGCACCGGCCTGGAATTCACCCGCGAAGAGCTGGACAGCTACGGGCAGGCCGCCACCGGCGGCACCACCTGGCCGGCAGCGAATCTGTACAACCCCGACTGGAACGTGGGCGGGCTGACCTGGGCGCACAATGGCGCCGATGCCCACGGCAAGACCACAACCTCCTCGGCCTATCTGTTCGATACCCTGTCCTTCGGCGAGAGCTTCCTGCTGACCGCGGGCGTGCGCGCCGACCACTACAAGACCGAGTACGCGAGCGCATCGGTGTGCGGTGGTCGCGGTGGCCCGGCATGCGGCAGCAATCCAACCGGCACCGTGCTGCGCAACCCGACCCTGGAAGCGTCCGACACGCTGCTGAACTGGAAGCTCGGTGCACTGTACAAAGTGGGCGAGACGGTCAGCATCTATGCCAACTACGCCGTCTCACAGCAGCCTCCTGGCGGCGCGAACTTCCAGCTGAGCAGCTCGGCCAGCAGTGCCGACAACCCCAAGCTCGACCCGCAGAAGGCCAAAACCTTCGAAGTGGGCAGCAAGTGGGCGTTCCTGGATGACGCGCTTGCAGTGAATCTGGCGCTGTTCCAGACCGACGTTGACAACGAGATCAACACCACCGTGCTCGACGATGCCGGCAACCCGACCCAGACCGGCAGCAAGCGGGTCAAGGGCGTGGAGCTCTCTGCAGTCGGTCGCCTGACCGACAACTGGTCGGTCACCGCCGGCTACAGCCACCTCGACACCGAGGTGAAGGAAGGTGCCAAGGTAGCCGCCGATGGCACCACCAACCTGACCTACACCCCGGCCGACACGTTTACCGGCTGGACCAGTTACACCCTGCCCTTCGGCCTGACCATCGGTGGCGGCGTGCGCTATGCCGGTGGCATGCACCGTGGCACCGACGGTGCGGTGGGTACCCCATCGTTCACCAAGTCCTACGTTGTCTATGACGCCGTCGTGTCCTGGGCGATCAATGACTCCATCTCGCTGCGCTTGAATGGTTACAACCTGTTCGACAAGCAGTACGTGGCCAGCATCAACAAGAGCGGCTACCGTTACACCCCGGGGGCCCCGCGCACCTTCCTGCTCAGCGCGGACGTCCGCTTCTGATGTCATGGCGCGGGGGAGCCCGTCTCCCCCGCGCATCGATGAGGAACCGCCATGCTGCTGCACATCCCCAACGTGCTTGCACCTGAAGAAGTGGCGCAGATCCGCCAGCGGCTGGACGCTGCCGACTGGACCGACGGACGCGAGACGGTCGGCTCACAGGGTGCGCAGGTCAAACACAACGAGCAGTTGCCCGATGCCTCACCGCTGAAGGCTGCGCTGGCCTCCGTGGTGCTGGCCGCGCTCAAGCGCAGCCCGCTGTTCTTCAGCGCCGCGCTGCCCTTGAAGTACCTGCCACCGCGCTTCAACCGCTACAGCGGCGGCGGCACCTACGGCTTCCACGTCGATGGCGCGGTGATGAACCTGGCCAACGGCGAGCAGCTGCGCTCGGACATCTCCTGCACGCTGTTCCTGTCCGACCCGGACGAGTACGACGGCGGCGAGCTGATCATCAGTGATACCTACGGCGAGCACGAAGTGAAACTGCCGGCCGGTGATCTGATCGTGTATCCCTCCAGCAGCCTGCACAAGGTCAATCCGGTCACCCGCGGTGCGCGCGTGGCCTCGTTCTTCTGGGTGCAGAGCATGATCCGCGACGATGTGCAGCGTCGTCTGCTGTGGGAGATGGATACTTCCATCGAGCGCCTGCGGCAGACCAATGGCGATGCCGATGCGGTGCTGCAGCTGACCGGCGTGTACCACAACCTGCTGCGACGCTGGAGCGAGGTCTGAACCGATCAGGCCACCTCTGCGGCAATTTGGCAATCATTCTCATTTGCAACGGCTAACGGGTCTCATTACAATCACGCCCCGTTGACGCCGGATGTTCCGGCCAGCCAGGGATCTCCGCTTGCGTCGCCCGCTCCGCCCTCGCCCGCTTCGGCTTGTACAGCTCGGCACCGCCATGCGCGGCCGTCGGCCTGCGCTGGCCAGCCTGCTGGCGTGGGTGGCGATGCTGACCCTGTTGCTGGGCACCCTGCCGCTGCTGCCGGTCGCCCACGCTGCCGCGCCCCAGGCGCTGCAGCAGCCGCTGGAAGAGCGCGGCGGCGAAAGCCCTTTGCAGGAAGAAGCGCCGGCCAAACTGCGGCGCTGCGCCTCGGCACCGGCCAAGTCCACGGACAAGCCGATCCCGCCGCTGTTGCTGGCCAGCCACTGGCTGCGCACCGAACTTGATCTGGTTCCCTCTGCTTCGGTTCCCTCCGGCGCGCGTCCGCACTGGCCGCTGGCCGTACCGGACATGCCCTGGGCCGATGCGCCCGGGCGCCGCCAGCAACGCGGCCAGGCGCCGCCGCTCGCCTGATCCACGGCACGCCGTGACCGCCTGCGCGGTTGCGACGGCTCGCCGCTGCCTGTTTCGCCCCTGCCGCCCCTGACCGGGCCATCCCTGCCCTGCCGTGCGCGTTCCGCGCCCTGCATCGCGCTGCCCTACATCCTTCGAGGTATCTGCCATGGCCCAGCGCCATCGTGTCCGTTCGTCCCTGTCCCGACATCTGTTGACCAGCGCTGTGCTGGCTGCGGTCGCGGCGCCCGCCTACGCCAATGGTGCCGCCAGCGGCGCGCCGCAGACGCTGGACAAGGTGGTGGTGACCGCCTCCGGTTTCGAGCAGAAGGTAGTCGATGCACCGGCCAGCATCAGCGTGGTCAGCCGCGAAGAGCTGAGCAAGCGCCCTTACACCAGCCTGGTCGACGCCCTGCGCGACGTCGAAGGCATCGACGTCGGCCTGGAAGCCACCGACAAGAACGGCCGCGCCACCATCTCCATGCGCGGCCTGCCGTCGGAGTACACCCTGGTGCTGATCGACGGTCGCCGCCAGAGCAACGCCGGCCAGCTGTATCCGAACAACTTCGGTGGTGGCCAGTTCGCCTACCTGCCGCCGCTGGATGCGATCGAGCGCATCGAAGTGGTGCGTGGCCCGATGTCCACGCTGTACGGCTCGGATGCAATGGGCGGCGTCATCAACATCATCACCCGCCGCAACCAGGACAGCTGGCACGGTGCGGTCACCCAGGGCTTCACCGTGCAGCAGGACGACCAGTTCGGCGACGCGCGCAGCACCGATCTGTACCTGAGCGGCCCGCTGGTCAAGGATCGCCTGGGCCTGGCCGTGCGCGGCAGCTACTACGACGCCAAGGCATCCAATCCCGAATGGGATGCGCTGACCCTGCCCGACGGCACGCTGTGGGAACGCAGCATCGGTTTCGGTGGCGGCGGCAAGTCGGTGGCCAACACCAACTGGAACACCGGCGTGCGCCTGAACTTCCATGTCAACGACGACCACGAACTGTGGCTGGACTACGACGTCTCACGCCAGAAGTACGACAACAGCGAAGGCCAGACCGGCACCCTCGACAGCCTGGCCAGCCTGTGGCGCGTGGGCAACGCGGTGGTGCCGAACCCGAATGGAAGCGGCACCGTCACCCGCCGCGTGGTGCAGCCGCGCGTGGGCTACACCGCCTACCAGCGCTATGAGCGCGACCAGCTCTCGCTGACCCATCAAGGCCGCTACAGCTTCGGCACCTGGCAGACCTCGCTGACCCACAGCAAGAGCAACAACCTCGGCCGCTCGCTGCCGCTGACGCTGGACGAGCGCGCCGGCCTGCAGACCCTGTGGAACGACGTCTGCCGCCGCACCGGTGCCGCCAACAACTGTGCCGCCGGCCGCAACAACGGCCTGGCCGCACTCAACGCCAGCGAACAGGCACGCCTGCAGGCGTTCCTGCCGCGGCCGCTGCGCACCATGGAACTGGAAGGCTACGTGCTGGACACGATGCTCGACCTCGACTTCGGTGCGCACAAGCTGACCGTGGGCGGCCAATACAACGACACCGACATGGTGGACGGCGTGTTCGGCATGGACGGTGCCGGCTACCGCAGCAACACCAAACAGAAGCACCGCATGTGGGCACTGTTCGCCGAGGACAACTGGTCGCTGACCGACACCCTGACCGCCACCTTCGGCCTGCGCTACGACGACCACAACATCTTCGGCAGCCACCTCAGCCCGCGCGGCTACCTGGTCTGGAATGCCACCGATGCCTGGACCTTCAAGGGTGGCGTCAGCACCGGCTACAAGACCCCGCGTCCGGACCAGCTGTTCCCCGGCATCACCGGCTTTGGTGGCCAGGGCGTGCTGCCGCTGGTGGGCTCGCCGAACCTGAAGCCGGAAACCAGCACCAACTACGAGCTGGCCGCCTATTACGAGGGCCAGCGCTGGGGCTTCAACGTCACCGGTTTCATCAACAAGTTCGAAGACAAGATCGCCAGCGGCGGCACATTCCCCAACTGTGAAGTCGCGCCGGCCGGCAGTGGCTACTGCGTGGACATCGGCCCGGGCTGGGCGTCGCTGGGCTACAGCACCTTCACCCAGAGCGTGAACATCGACAAGGCCGAGACACGTGGCGCAGAACTGGCCGGCCACGTCGACCTGCTGGACACCCTGCAGCTGCGCGGCAACTACACCTGGACCAAGAGCGAGCAGACCGCCGGTTCCGGCAAGGGCCTGCCGATCACCGGCACCATGCCGGCCAAGCACATGGCCAACGCCAGCCTGAACTGGCAACTCAACGATGCCATCAGCCTGTCGTTGATCGGCGAAGGCCGCTACGACCGCTACCGCGACACGATCCTTGATGCCGCCGGTGCCAGTCATACCCGCTACTACGAGGACTACACTCTCTTCCACCTCGGTGGCAGCTGGAAGGCCACGCAGTGGCTGACGGTCAACGCGCGGGTCAACAACCTGTTCGACAAGAACTTCGTCTCGCAGTCGTGCCTGCTGACCAGCCCCAGCGAATACAACTGCGTGGACGACTACGCCACCAAGGACCAGCGCCGCAGCTACTGGATCTCGCTCAACGCGAAGTTCTGATCGCCGCTCTGGTGGGTGCCGACCTTGGTCGGCACCGCTTCATCCACGCATGGCGTGGATCCACCGACCCGTGGTAGTGCCGGCCGCTGGCCGGCAACCACGCGATGCTCTCAGGTGGCATGGGATTGCCGGCCAGCGGCCGGCACTACCCCTTCAGAGATACACAACGACATCTAATTGCGAGCAATTCTCATCAATGATGTAATGACCAGTATTCATCCGTCCCGAACCGTGCCGTGAGCCGTCCCGCATCTTCCACCGTGCAGCAGCAGAGCCGCGGCTTCTGGCTGCGTACCCTGCACCAGTGGCACTGGATCAGCTCTGCGGTCTGCCTGATCGGCATGCTCCTGTTCGCGGTGACCGGCCTGACGCTGAACCATGCAGCAAAGATCGAGGCCAAGCCACAGGTGCAGAACCAGCACCTGGAACTGCCGGCCGAACTGCTCGGCGGTCTGGGCTCCCGCGAGGACGGCAATGCACCACTGCCACGCCCGGCCCGGCAATACCTCGACGATCAGCTGGGCATCTCCATTGGCGGTCGACCCGCCGAATGGTCGGCCGAGGAAATCTATCTGTCACTGCCACGCCCCGGCGGCGACGCCTGGTTGAGCATCGACCGCGAAACCGGCGCGGTGGAGTACGAATCCACCTCGCGCGGCGCGGTGTCCTATCTCAACGACCTGCACAAGGGCCGCAATGCCGGCCCCGCATGGGGCTGGTTCCTGGACGTGTTCGCCGTCGCCTGCCTGGTGTTCTGCATCACCGGCCTGTTCCTGCTGCACCTGCATGCGCGGCAGCGACGCATGACCTGGCCACTGGTCGGCCTGGGCCTGATGATCCCGCTGCTGATCGCCCTGCTGCTGATCCACTGACTTCCACCGTGACTTCCATCCGTTCTTCCGGAGCCGCCCCATGCGCGTCACCCTGACCATCGCCCTCAGCGGCCTGCTGGCCACCTCGCCGGCTTACGCCACCACCCTCGACATCAACGTCGAAGTGCCCAAGCTCAACGTGGCCGAGTACCACCGCCCGTATGTGGCAGTGTGGCTGGAAGGCGCCGACCAGAAGGTCGCCGCCAATCTGTCGGTCTGGTACCAGCAGACCAGCAACAGCGAAGGCCATGGCACCAAGTGGCTGCCCGACCTGCGCCAGTGGTGGCGCAAGAGCGGCCGCACCCTGCAGGTGCCGGTGGACGGCGTGACCGGCCCGACCCGCCCGGCCGGCAAGCACGCGCTGTCGTTCAACGACAAGCAGCCCGTACTGAAGCAGCTGGCCCCGGGCAACTACACCCTGGTGGTGGAAGCGGTGCGCGAAGTCGGCGGCCGTGAACTGCTGAAGATTCCCTTCACCTGGCCGGCCACCGCCGCACAGAACGGCCGCGCGCAGGGCGCCACCGAACTGGGCCAGGTCACCCTCGCCGTCAAACCGTAATTGCCTGAGCCGGGGTCAGAGCCTTTTCCGCTGGAAAGGGATCCGACCCCATCGCAGCACCCCAGGGGTCGGATCACTTCCGCAGGAAGGGCTCTGACCTCATCAATCATCCTGGAGTCTTCCGCATGAAGCGCACGCTCGTCCTCGCCGCCGCTCTGGCCGCTGCCCTTCCCTTCTCTGCCCTGGCCCACAAGGCCTGGCTGCTGCCCTCGCAGACCGTGATCGCCGGCAACGCGCCGTGGATCACCGTCGACGGTGCGGTCTCCAACGACCTGTTCTACTTCAATCACGTGCCGCTGCGCCTCGAATCGGTGGTCATCACCGCCCCGGATGGCAGCACCGTGCAGGCGCAGAACGCGGCCACCGGCAAGTACCGCAGCGTGTTCGACGTCGAGCTGAAGCAGCAGGGCACCTACCGCATCGCCTCGGTCAACGACGGCCTGTCGGCCACCTATGAGCTGAACGGCGAGCGCAAGCGCTGGCGCGGTACCGCCGCCACCTTCGGCGAACTGCCCAAGGATGCGAAGAAGCTGGAAGTGAGCCAGTCGGTCGGCCGCGTGGAGACCTTCGTCACCAACGGGGCGCCGAACGACACCGCGCTGAAGCCGACCAACCGCGGCATCGAACTGGTGGCCGTCGGTCACCCGAACGACCTGTTCGCCGGCGAGGAAGCCACCTTCCGCGTACTGGTCGACGGCAAGCCGACCGCAGGCCTGGAGTTCGAGATCGTGCGCGGCGGCACCCGCTACCGCAACGCGCAGGACGAGCAGAAGCTGACCAGCGACGCCAAGGGCGAGATCAAGGTGACCTGGCCGGAAGCCGGCATGTACTGGCTGGAAACCGGCACCGAGGACAAGAAGACCTCGGTCAAGCAGGCCGCCAAGCGCCGCCTCAGCTACGTCGCCACGCTGGAAGTGCTGCCGCAGTAAAGACAGCGCTGCGATACCCGGCACGCCCTGGTATCGCAGCCTGCCACGCATGCCCATGACCTCTACCGCACTCGACATCGCCCGGCTGGGCGGCACCACCATGGGCACCACCTGGAGCGTGTCACTGGTCGTACCGCGCCAGCGCGACCTGCATCCACTGCATGCTGGCATCCAGGCACGTCTGGATGAAGTGGTCGCGCAGATGAGCACCTGGGAAGCGGGTTCCGACCTGAGCCGCTACAACCGTGCCGACGCAGGTCAGTACCTCGTGCTTCCCATCGAGACACGCCATGTGTTGGCCTGCGCGCAGGCCATCGCTGCAGCCAGCGGCGGTGCGTTCGACCCCACCGTCGGCCCGCTGGTGGCGCTGTGGGGCTTCGGCGCCCATGCCGGCGCACGGCGCGCACCCGATGCCGCCACGTTGCAGGCAACGCGTGCACGCTGCGGCTGGCAGCGCCTGCACTGGCAGGACGATGCGCTGCTGCAGCCCGGTGGCCTGGAGCTGGATCTTTCGGCGATCGCCAAGGGCTTCGGCGTCGACCACGTCGCCGCCTGGCTGCGCGGCCAGGGTGTCGATGCCGCGCTGATTGAAGTCGGTGGGGAACTGGCCGGTTACGGCCGCAAGCCCGACGGCCAGCCGTGGCGCGTGCTGGTGGAGTCGGCGCCGGAAGAAGATGCCCACACCGATACGCCACCGCGTGTCCTGGCGCTGGACGGCAAGGCGGTGGCCACCTCCGGCGATCGCTGGCACCACTATCACGACGATGACGTGGCCTACAGCCACAGCCTCGACCCGAGCAGCGGCACGCCGGTACGGCAGGTCGCAGCCGCCGTCACTGTGGTCGCCAGCGACGCGATGCACGCTGACGCGTGGGCCACCGCGCTGACCGTGCTCGGCCGCGACGCAGGCATCGCGCTGGCAGAGCGCGAGGGGCTGGCCGCGCGCTATCTGGAACGCACCACCACCGGCCCACGCGAAACCCTCAGCAGCGCCTTCCAGCAGCTGCTGGATGAGCAGGCTGGATGAGCATGCGTTTCCCGCGCGCGACCGTTGGCAACGTCATGGTGCTGGCCCTGCTGGCCGTGATCGGCGGGGCACTGCTGCGTCTGCACCTGGGCGAAGCGTGGTGGCAGGGTGCACCGCCGGCCCGGCAATGGGGCATCGCGCTGGCCGCCACCGCGCTGTATCTGCTGGCGTGTGGCGTGCTGTGGTGGCGCAGCCGTCCGCGCGACGACACGCCCGAAGGCGGCAACCCACCGATGCTGCTGGTCTGGTCCAGCCAGACCGGCTTCGCCCGCGAACTGGCCGAGCGCAGTGCGCAGGCTCTGCGCTCGGCCGGCATGCCGGTGCGCCTGCGCGGTCTGCATGGGGTCGATGCCACCCTGCTGGCGGGCAGCGCGCGTGTACTGTTCATCGTCAGCACCACCGGCGAAGGCGATGCACCCGACCACGCCCTGCCCTTCCTGCGCAAGGTGATGAGCACGCCGCCGCCGCTGCAGCACGTGCAGTACGGGGTGCTCGCACTGGGCGATCGCAGCTACGGGCATTTCTGCGCGTTCGGCCACCAACTGCATGACTGGCTGCGCCAGCACGGAGCACATCCGCTGTTCGATGCCATTGAAGTCGACAACGCCGATCCAGCTGCCCTGCGCCACTGGCAACAACTGCTTGGCCAGCTCGGCGGCGGCGCGAGCGAACTTCCCGATTGGACACCGGCCGAGTACCAGCCGTGGACGCTGCTGCAGCGTACCCACCTCAACCCCGGCAGTGCCGGTGGTCCGGTCTATTGGCTGCGCCTGCAGCCCCCGACCGGCAGCGGCACGCAGTGGCAGGCCGGTGACATCGCCGAGGTCGGTCCGCAGCATGCCGAACAGAGCACGCGCGACTGGCTGCAGACGCAGGGCTTCGATGCGGACACCGTGTTGGACGACGGCACTACGCTGCTCGCCCGCGTTGCGCGCTCGCACCTGCCGTCATTGGTTGCAGCAGGCGATCTGCCTGGGCTGTTGGCGGCACTACAGCCCCTGCCACATCGCGAATACTCCATCGCCTCGGTAATGGACGACGGCGCGGTGGAACTGCTGCTGCGCCGGCAGCTGCGTGCCGATGGCACGCCGGGCATCGGCAGTGGCTGGCTGTGCGACCACGCCGCCATCGGCGGGCCGGTACAGATGCGCCTGCGCCGCAACGAGAATTTCCATGGCGTCGCCGCTGATGTTCCACTGCTGCTGATCGGCAACGGCACTGGTATCGCCGGCCTGCGCGCGCACCTGCACGAACGCGCACGCATTGGCGGTGCCCGCACCTGGCTGTTGTTCGGCGAACGCTCGGCCGCGCATGATTTCCACTTCGGCGATGAACTGCAGGCGATGCTCGGCAACGGCAGGCTGACCCGCCTGGATACGGTGTTCAGCCGTGATGGCGGCGCACATCGCTACGTGCAGGATCGCCTGCTGGCCGAAGCATCCACGCTGCGGCAGTGGGTCGATGACGGCGCGACGATCCTGGTCTGCGGCAGCCTGCAGGGCATGGCCCCGGCAGTGGATGCGGTGATCGAGCAGGTGCTCGGTGCCGACGGCAAGGAAGCGCTGCTGCTGGCCGGTCGTTACCGGCGCGACGTGTATTGAGCGAACGTTTGGGGCGAATTGCCTCCTGGTGGGTGCGAACTTTTGTTGGCACCCTGCTGCGATATCGGCTGCTGCATCCACGCATGGCGTGGATCTATTGAACGGCTGGTGGCGATCCCTTGTTCGCACCCTTCTGCGGCATCGGCTGCTGCATCCACGCATGGCGTGGATCTACTGAACGGCTGGCGGCGATCCCTTGTTGGCACCCTGCTGCGGCATCGGCTGCTGCATCCACGCATGGCGTGGATCTACTGAACGGCTGGCGGCGATCCCTTGTCCGCACCTGCGATATCGGCCGTCGCATCCACGCATGGCGTGGATCTACGCGGATCCAGGGTGACAACCATGCTGCAGTAGATCCACGCCATGCGTGGATGATTGCCTCCGGGCGCCGACGCTGGCTCAGCCGCCCGCCGCGCTCACCCGTATCGCCAACAACTCGCCGCCGCCCTGCAATGCATGCCGCTGACGCTCACCGGCGGCCAACCACGCGGTATCGCCGGCCTGCATCGCAGGCAATCCGCTGTCCGCGCCGAACGTGGCCAGCCCGCCCAACAGGTGCAGGGCCCAGGCCACGCCCGGCTCGCAGAAGAAGAACATCGGCCCGACCAGTGGACGATGCAGCAGCTCGGCCTGCAGCAGTCCGCGCTTCCACATCAGGTTGAAATCGTGGGTGGTGCCGTCCACCAGCTCGCCGTGCAGCGCAGCCTCACCGGCAAAACGCACGCGCCCATGAGGTGGCAGCACCTCGGCTACGCGGCCGTCCTCGAAACGCAGGCGCACGCCATTGCCCTGCAGCAGCACCAGTTCGCGCTCGACACCCGGGAATGCGGAAAACGCGGCGTCCTGCTCGATCTCGGCCACCGACAGGCGCAACGCCCAATCATCGCCCTGCGCTGGCAACCGCAGGATCTCGCGGGTCCAACCGAGGCCGTTGCGCCAGCGTTCGCGGCGGTAGTCCAGGCTGGAAATCACCTGGCTCGGGGTCTGCAGCAGGGAGTCGATGTTCATGCGCGCATTGCATCATGCCGCGCGCCGCAACGCATCAACGCGTTGCAAGACCCGCAGCCGTACCGCAATCGCCGCCCAGCAGCTGTGAGTGCTTGAGCCAGTCCTTGTCGGGGTAGTACGCAAACACCATCGTGCCGCCTCGCAGCGCGTCGATCAGCGGCTTGGCCACCGACAACCGCACCGCCGGGCAGCCCAGACTGCGCCCCAACCGCCCCTGCAACTGCGCAGTGGACGGATTCACATACGGCGCACCGTGGATGACGATGGCGCGCTCGCGCGCACGATCGTTGAACCCCGGCTCCAACCCTGCCAGGCGCAGCGAATAGCCGTTGCCGCCCATGTAGGTTTCCTGCGCGGTGAACGCACCGATGCTGGACATGAAGCTGCCATCGCGGTTGGAGAAATGTTCGGTGCGGTTCTCGCCGCTGTTGCGGCCGTGCGCCACCCACTCCTCGAACAACAGCCGCTGGCGGGCGAGATCGAAGACCCACATCCGCGGCTCGGTGGACGGCCGCGAGTAATCGATCACGCTCAGGCGTTCACTGCTGACTCCCAGCTCCGGCCGCTGCAGTGCGCAGCGCATGGCGTGGGCAGCCAACTGCAGAACCCGACGGTCCGCCTTGGGCGCGGTGCGTGCCAGCTGCGCGGCGAGGTCGTCGGCGCTGATGGCGGCAATGGGCGTCTGTGCCCCGGCCGGGGCACTGGCAGTGGTTGCCAGCAGGCCAAGGGCGGCCAGCCGGCACAGGCGGGAAGCAGACATGGGCACTAGGGAGGTCTCAGGATCCCTTGAGGGTGGACGCTGGCGGCTCTGATTCCAAGACCGGCTGCATTCCCGATTCAGCCGCGCTTGGGCGCACCGCCGGCAGCGACGTCACCAGCAGGGTCGTGCCCGGCACCAGCACCTGGTACAGCTGACGGGCGAAATCAGCCGGCAGTGCCATCGGCAACGACGGCGTGGCCAGCAGGTCCGGCGTGGCCTGGGCGCGGTCCTGGCCCAGCAGCGGATAGGCCGTCCACTGGTGCAGGCGCTGCTGCGCATCAAGCGGGCTGGGCGTATCGCTGAAGCCCTGGCCCATCACGAACAGGGTGGTGCCCTGGAACGCTGGCAGCGCGTCGGCCTTCAGCGGCGACTCACCGATCATCACGCCATCGCGCAGTACGTACAGGCGCTGGTCGTGCAGGCTGACCAGGATGCCGACCTGGCCGCTGGGTGCGGCCGCATCATCCCACCAGGCCTTGTCGGGAGCACCGCCCTCGCCTTCCGGCAGGGCCTGGCCGCGTGCATTCACCGGCGCCAGCACCGCCGGATAGGCCAGCGTCATCGGCGCGCTCTTGGCATCGGCCACGACCACCGTATCGCCGCGCTTGGTTTCGCTGAACAGCTTCTGGGCGAAGGCCTGCGGCAGGCGCACGCAGCCATGCGAGGCCGGATGCCCGGGCAGGCTGCCGCCGTGAAGGGCGATGCCGTCCCAGGTCAGCCGCTGCATGTACGGCATGGGTGCACTGTTGTAGAGGTTGGAGCGGTGGTCCTTGTCCTTCTGCAGGATGGTGAACACACCGGTCGGCGTCTCATGGCCGGTCTTGCCCGAGCTGATCGTGGTCAGGCCGATGGCAATGCCATTGCGGTACACGTAAGCCCGTTGCTCATCCAGGCTCACCACCAGCACGATCGGACCGGCCGGCGAGACTTCCGGATGCCACAGGTACTCGCCCGGTTTGAGGTCGGTCGGCCCGCGTACTTCGGAAGTCGTGGCCACGACAGGCTTGGAGGGTGCGGCCGCCTGTGCGGCGCACGGCAGTGCCAAGGCCACGGCGAGCATCAAGGTCAAACGGTGCAGGTGCATCCAGCAGGTTCCATTCCATGCGAAAGGCCCCACCGTACACCATGGGCACGTCGCAGCCGCGCCAAAAGAAATTGCCCGGCGACACAGCCATGTGTCGTACCGGGCAATCGTCACGTCCCTGTCGGCCTGCTGCCACCCCCTCGCATCCTGCGAAGCGGGGGCGGCGTTGCATCCTGCACGCGGCCGCGTCTGTCCTGTTTGTATCTCAGCCCCTTCCACAGGTCTGTGATGCCACCATCCTGGTGATTGGTGCCGCATCCCTGCGACGGTCGGCGGCTGCAGCCATCCTGTCCGCAGCCATTGAACCTGCATCCTGCAGATTCCGACGATTCCTGTTGTCAGCGCCTGGGTACGGTTCGCACCGGTACCGATCCGGGTACCGGATCCGCAGGCAACATCGTGTTGCCAACGGTGATCCGTCGTCGATTCCGTTCGACGATCGATGTCCCTATCCCCTTCACCTGCGTCAGGTCCTCGACGCGGTGAAACGGGCCGTGTCTGCGCCGGTGCTCGACGATCGCCGCAGCCTTGGTGGCCCCGACCATCGTCAATCCCTGCTGCAGCGCCTGGGCATCGGCCCGGTTGATGTCGATCGGCTCGGCAGCTTGCGCTCCCGCGATCCACACTCCCAGCACCAGCGCCCTTAACACGACAAACCAAGGCACGACGTGTATCTCCTTGTGGTTCTGACCGTCCCGACCGGCAATCCCGTCGGTCGAAACAGTGTCCGTCACCACATGCACACAGCGTATAGGGTTCACGGATTTCTAAAAGCCAGCCAAATACCCGACGTGATGTAGGGAAAACCCTACCCTTGGCCGAGGCGTAGAATGGGCGGATCAGCCATGCAACCGGAGTTTCAGATGGACAGCGCCAAGCTCGGCCAATTCGTCAATGACAAGTGGGACAGCGAAATCGTCCCGCAGTTGGTCGACTACATCCGCATTCCCAACAAGTCGCCGATGTTCGACGCCAACTGGGTGCAGAACGGCTACATGGAGCAGGCGGTCACCCTGATGGAAACCTGGGCCAAGGCCCAGGACCTGCCCGGCCTGAAGGTCGAAGTGGTGCGCCTGGAAGGCCGTACCCCGCTGATTCTGCTGGAAATTCCGGCTACCGGCGCCGAAACCGGCGACGACACCATCCTGCTCTACGGGCACCTGGACAAGCAGCCGGAGATGACCGGCTGGGACGACGACCTGGGCCCGTGGACCCCGGTCCTGCGCGGCGACAAGCTGTATGGCCGTGGCGGTGCCGATGACGGCTACGCCATCTTCGGCTCGCTGGCCGCCGTGCTGGCACTGCAGG
This sequence comes from Stenotrophomonas sp. 2694, assembly GCF_040548715.1. NCBI lineage: Bacteria > Pseudomonadati > Pseudomonadota > Gammaproteobacteria > Lysobacterales > Lysobacteraceae > Stenotrophomonas > Stenotrophomonas sp. 2694. Next base: position 21,889 of record NZ_JBEPSG010000002.1, on the reverse strand, counting down.
CCCAGGGCTTGCCGCATGCCCGCTGCGTGGTTCTGATCGAAGCCTGTGAAGAGTCGGGCAGCTACGACCTGCCGGCCTACGTGGACCATCTGGCTGACCGCATCGGCAAGCCGTCGCTGGTGGTCTGCCTGGATTCGGGCTGTGCCAACTACGACCAGCTGTGGTGCACCACCTCGCTGCGCGGCCTGACCGGCGGCAACTTCTCGGTGAAGGTGCTCAACGAAGGCGTGCACTCCGGTGATGCCTCCGGCGTGGTGCCGTCAAGCTTCCGCCTGCTGCGCCAGCTGCTGTCGCGCATCGAGGACCAGGACACCGGCCGCATCCTGATCGACGGCATGAACGTGGAGATCCCGGCCGAGCGCCTGGAACAGGCCAAGCGTGCCGCCGACGTGGTCGACACCGCGATCTTCGAGAAATTCCCGCTGGTCGATGGCCTCAAGCCGATGAACGACGACCTGACCGAGCTGGTGCTCAACCGCACCTGGCGCCCGGCGCTGTCGGTGACCGGCATCGGCGGCATGCCGCCGCTGGAATCGGCCGGCAACGTGCTGCGGCCGCATACCGCAGTGAAGCTGTCGCTGCGCCTGCCGCCCACTGCCGATGGCAAGACCTGCGGCGAACTGCTGAAGGAAGCGCTGCTGCGCGATCCGCCGAACGGCGCGCAGGTCACCCTGGACCTGGAAAAGGCCTCCACCGGCTGGAACGCGCCGGCGATGGCACCGTGGCTGACCAAGGCCATCGACGATGCCAGCCAGACCTTCTTCGGCAAGCCGGCGATGTACATGGGTGAAGGCGGCTCGATCCCGTTCATGGGCATGCTGGGCGAGAAGTTCCCGGGCGCCCAGTTCATGATCACCGGCGTGCTCGGCCCGCACTCCAATGCCCACGGCCCGAACGAGTTCCTGCACATCCCGATGGGCAAGAAGGTCACCTCGTGCGTGTCCAAGGTGATCAGCGAGCACTACGCGGCCAGCCTGCGTGGCGAGACCAGCGGTTCGCCGGTGGCCGCCGACAGCGGCACCCGCCACGGCGACCACGGCTGCTGCTGATCCAGCACGCAGTGACGGACGCAGCCCGGCCTTGCTAGGCTGCGTCCAACCTTCCAGAGCACTGATCGCATGAACGGTCTGTTTGGCAGCACCAGCTGGCTCTACATCATCCTGGTCGGCTTCTTCGTCGGCCTGCTGGGACGCTTCTTCATGCCCGGCAACAACCGCATGGGCTGCCTGCTGACCATCGCGCTGGGCATCATCGGCGCGCTGCTGGCCGGCTGGTTCGGCCAGTACATGGGCTGGTACGCGCCCGGTGAACCGGCCGGCTTCCTCGGCGCGGTGCTGGGTGCGGTCGTCGTGCTGGCGATCCTGCGCCTGTTCAGCGGCCGCCGCTGAGCCGCCCTCTCTTTTCCCATTCTGCCCCCGACGTTGGCGCGCCCGGCGCGCCCGGATCTGCCTGCATGACCGAACCCGCCTCTGATCCCCAGCGCAGCGCACAGCGCCTGCAGTGGGCCCGTACCCAGCTTGACGACGGCAACACCGTGGTCGAACGCGCCTCGGTCGACGCCGGCATGCGCAGCTACTGGCGCACCACCAGCCAGCGCGGCAGCCACATCGTGATGGACGCCCCGCCGGGGCTGGAAGACCCCACGCCGTGGCTGCGCATGCGCGGCCTGCTGCACGATCACGGCCTGCGCGTGCCCGCCCTGCTTGCCCAGGACCTCGACGCCGGCTTCCTGCTGCTGGAAGACCTGGGCGGCCCGACGCTGGCGAAGATCCTCGACGAACGCAATGCCGACGCGTGGTTCAGCCGATCCATCGATCAGCTGCTGCGCCTGCAGGCCATTCCGGTGCCGGCCGATTTCGGCCAGTTCGGCGAAGCGCTGCTGCAGCGTGATGCTGGCCTGTTCGACGAGTGGTTCCTGCAACGCCATCTTGGCCTTGAACTGGACTGCGGCGAGATCGAAGGCCTGCAGCTGGTGCACCGTCGGCTGATGGACAACGCGCTGGGCCAGGCCCAGCTGATGACCCACCGCGACTACATGCCGCGCAACCTGATGCCGGTGGATGGCGGCCCGGCGGTGCTGGATTTCCAGGACCTGGTGCGTGGCCCGATCGCGTACGACGCGGTAAGTCTGTTCAAGGATGCCTTCCTGAGCTGGCCGCTGCAGCGCGTGGACGAATGGCTGGCGCAGTATCACCAGCGCGCACGCGATGCCGGCCTGCCGGTACCCGACCGTGCCACCTTCCTGCGCGATGCCGACTGGATGGGCATCCAGCGCCACGTGAAGATCCTCGGCCTGTTCTGCCGCCTGCGCTATCGCGACAACAAGGGCCACTACCTGGACGATGCGCCGCGCTTCATCACCTACCTCGATGAAGTGCTGCCGCGCTATCGCGAACTGGCGCCCCTGCAGCAGTTGCTGGAAACGCGGATCAAACCGGCACTGGCCGAGTTGGCCGCGCCAATGCGCGTGCAGCGCTGAAGGCCGCATCGATGAAGGCACTGATTTTCGCCGCCGGCCTGGGTGAGCGCATGCGCCCCCTCACCCTGCACACGCCCAAGCCACTGCTGGCGGTGGCCGGCAAACCCCTGATCGCGTGGCATCTGGAGCGGTTGGCTGCGCTCGGCATCCACGACGTGGTGATCAACACCGCGTGGCTCGCCGAGCAGTTCCCCGCCGCATTGGGCGATGGCAGCCAATGGGGCCTGCGCCTGCATTTCATGCACGAAGGCGATACCCCGCTGGAAACCGGTGGCGGCATCCTCAATGCATTGCCGGCACTGGGGGACGATCCGTTCCTGGTAGTGAACGGCGATATCTGGACCGATTTCGATTTCGCCACGCTGCCGCGTGAACCGGCCGGCCAAGCGCATCTGGTACTGGTCGACAACCCGGCGCAGCACCCCAATGGCGACTACCGGCTGGACGCGCACGGTGTGCTGCACCATGACCGCGAAGGCCCGTGCCTGACCTATGCGGGCATCGGCGTCTATCGTCCGTCGATCGTGGCCGATTGGCGTGCGGTGATCGGTGAGGCACCGGGCAGCGAGCGTGTGCCACCGAAGTTTTCGGTGGTGCCGTTGCAGAAACATTTCATGGCACAGGGGCTGATGACGGGGCAGCACCATCGCGGGCGCTGGACCGATGTCGGGACCGTTGATCGCCTGCATGCGCTGGATGCGGAGTTGGCCGCGAACGGCTGAGCCCGTCGTGGTTGGTCGCGCAGAGCGGATCGCGTGCTTGGCCGGACGGGTGGGCCATGCAGGGGACGCTGCAAGTACGTCCCTGTAAGCTCGATGGCGCCATCCATGGCGCCAACGCCCCTGCATGGCCCACCCGCCCGACCTCTGACAGTCTGCGTGTGCGTCCAGCCACGGAAAAGAAGGAAAAGCAGAAGCGGGTCGCATCGCTGCGCTTGCTCTGGTGACGACCAACGGTCGTCACCCACCACAAGCAGAGAACGTCGGATCCAAGGCAGTCCTTCCTGGGAAAGTCTCATCCACGCATGGCGTGGATCTACTTGTCGCCATCCATGGCGCCAACGACCTCTGACAAATTCCGTGCGCGTCCAGCCACGAAAAAGAAAAAAGAAAAGCAGAAGCGGGTCGCTTCGCTCTTGTGACGACCAACGGTCGTCACCCACTACAAGCAAGACACGTGTCGACCAAGGTCGACACCCACCAACAGCAGTGCAGAACGCCGACACGGCAGATCGCGGGAACCTGTCGAAGGCGGGGTGGCTCAGGTTGCGGGGGCGTGAGCGCCATGGATGGCGCGACCGAGGCTACAGGGACGTACTTGCGCCGTCCCCCGCAACCTGAGCCACCCCGCCATCCCACGGATAGCGAGCTTTTGCTGTTGACGTTGACGTTGCCCTGGCTTCGGCGGGTGCAGGGCGCAGCCCTGCCGAACCACACCCCTCAGTAACGAGGACGGCCTTCTTCCAGCACCTGGCGCAGGAACGGCACGGTGATCCGCCGCTTCGCCGCCAGCGATTCGCGATCCAGCCAGTCCAGCAACGTGATCAGACCACCCAGCTCGCGACCGGTGTGCGACAGCAGCCACTCGATGGCGGCCTCGTCGATCGCCAGCCCTCTGCGCAGCGCGCGCTCGCGCAACACCGCCGCGCGGCCTTCCTCGTCCAGCGGCTGCAACAGCACGCGCACGCATTGGCCCAGGCGCGAGCGCAGGTCCGGCAGCACCAGGCCCAGTTCGCCCGGTGACTTCTGTGCGGTGTACAGCACCGTCACGTCGGCAGCGCGCGCGCGGTTGTGGAAATCGAACAGCGCGATTTCGTCCTCACGATTGCCTGCCACCGCATCCAGGCCATCCAGCGCCACCAGCTCGCGCTGCTCAAGCCCTTCCAGCGCTACCCGCACCCGGCCGACCACGCTGGCCAGCGGCACATAGGTCGGCAGGCGCCCGGCCTGCTCGGCGCTGGAACACATCGCCAGTGCCTGGTGGGTCTTGCCGGTGCCGGCCGCGCCTTCCAGGTACACCCAGTCGTGGCTGGCCCCTACCGCGATGGCATGCAGCTGCGCCAGCGCGCCGTCCGGCGCGCCGATGAAGCTTTCCAGCCGCTGGTCCCGCGGGTAATGCAGGGCCAGCGGAAGTTGCGGCACACCAATCACTTCAGTTCCGGACCCTTGTCATTGCCAGGCACGATGATATGGGGCTGGTCGATCACACCATCAAGCACGATCGCGGGCTTCTCGCCGGCGTACAGCTCACTCTGGCGGTAACGCTGGTGCGCATAGCGCAACAGCACATTGCTGACCGCCGCCACCGGCAGCGCCAGCAGCATGCCCAGGAAGCCGAACAGCTGGCCACCGGCCATCACCGCGAAGATCACCGCCACCGGGTGCAGGCCGATCTTGTCGCCGACGATGCGCGGGGTCAGCACGTAGCTCTCCAGCAGCTGGCCAACGGTGAACACCACGCCCACCAGGATCAGCAGTTTCAGGTCGAACCCCTGCGCCTGTACCAGCGCAGCCACGATCGCCATCAGGATGCCGGTGGTCGCGCCCAGGTAGGGAATGAAGCTGATCAGGCCGGCGATCAGGCCGATCAGCAGGCCCAGCTTGAGCCCGACCAGCGACAGGCCACCGGCGTAGATCACGCCCAGCGCCAGCATCACCAGGAACTGCCCGCGGATGAAGGCGCCGAGCACCTCGTTGGATTCACGTGCCAGCGTGGTGATCGTGCCGATCTGGTTGCGTGGGATCACCGATGCCACGCGTTCGACCAGCTTGTCCCAGTCACGCAGGAAGTAGAACGCCAGGATCGGCAGCAGCAACAGGTTGACCACCCAGGTCACCACCGTGAAGCCCGAGCGCGATACGTAGCCCATGAAGGTCGTGGCGAACCCGCCGGCCTGCTGCCAATGGCTGCGCACCCATTCGATCACACGGTCCGGATCCATCCACTGCATCACTTCCAGCCCGGTCTTCTGCTCGAACCAGGGAATGCCCTTCTCCATCAGCCAGGCCTGCGCCTGCGGAGCCGCGGCGATCAGGGTGCTGATCTGGCGTTCGATCATCGGCACCAGCACCAGCAGCAGCGCGACGATCACCAGCACCATTGCCACGAACACCAGCACCACGCCGGTCATGCGCGAGCGGCCGGTGTCCTCGATGCGGTCCACCAGCGGATCGCCCAGCCAGGCCAGCGCCAGCGCCAGCACGAACGGCGTCAGGATCGGCGCCAGCAGCCACACGACCCAGCCGATCAGGCCGGCCAGCAGGATGAACTTCAGCCGCCGCAGGAACTGCGCGATTTCCGCTTCCGGGGACAGGATCATCGCAGGCGGTACTCATTGCTGACCGGCGCCGGTGCCGGTGCACCGGTCGTATCGTCGATCGGCGTCGGCAGGGCCGGCAGTGTCGCCGACGGCACCAGCACGCCATTGTCGCCAAGCATGCGGTTGAAGCCGGCCAGGCCGGTGGTCATTTCCAGATTCAGTTCCAGATGGTCGGCGGTCGCGCGCAGCGGGGTGACGTTGCGTACCACGGCCACTTCACGCAGGCCGGCGGCCAGGCGCAGGTATTCGTCGGCGCTGTTGATGCCGGTCACCACCACGCGGTAGGTGCCCGCCTGGCCGGTGGCCGCACCGGCCTTGGCATAACGCTTGACCAGCGCGTCGGCAGCGCCATCGGCACCGGCGGCCATCGCGCGCATGGCGTTGGCGTCCTTGCTGGTCCACTTGTTCAGTTCCCGGCCGTTGTCGACGAACACCCAGTCCGCCTGCCAGCCGCCATTGGCGCGGTAAAGCTTGCCGATCAGCTGCATCGGCGGCGAATAGCGCGACGAGGCCCGCGCGACTGCAGCGCTGTCCTGGCGCCAGATGGCACCGGCCAGGGCCTGCTCGGCGGCGCCACCACTGGGCAGGCCGAGCTTGTAGCCGCGCTCGATGGCCCGGCTCAGCAGCGGCCGCGCAGCATTGGCCTGCTGCACGCTGACCAGGCGCGGACCACTGCCGTCGTCGACGGCCAGCCACAGCACCGGCTTCGGCCGGGGCTGCGGCCACAGCGGCAGGCCCAGGGCCGACACCAGCCCGTCCACGTCATCCTCGCGGAAGCGCGCGACCAGCAGGGTACGGAAGCTCGGCGCACCGCTGGCGCCCACGCTCTGGTCCTGCTTGTAGTCGTAGCTGGCCACATAGTCCTTGGCATTGCGCAACGCCTGCGCCACGCCGGGGCGCGACATGACGCTGCGATCGCCGGACAATTTGCCCAGTACAACGCTCAACGCGCGGGCAAGTGCACCGTTGCGGTCAGCCTCGGCTTGGCTGTTGACGGGCACTTCGGCCTCGTACGCACCACTGGCAGTGGCAACATCCCCCTCGGTTCGCATGCCGCTCTGGGCCATCGTGGCCACCGGCAGGCACAGCGCAAGGAGCAGGGTCAAAAACAGGCTGCGGCGCATCAGGACATCCATTGGCTCGACGTATCCGGGGGGAATTGTTGCCCGAATACGGCCTTTGCGCCAATGCGGCCTGTTAAAATCGGCGATTCAACCCCTGCCAGCGCCGACGCCCGTGACCAACAGCCCGTCTTCCGCCCCTTCTCCCCTCACCTACCGTGACGCGGGTGTCGACATCGACGCCGGCAACGAACTGGTCGAGCGGATCAAGCCCCTGGTCAAGCGCAGCTTCCGTCCGGAGGTGATGGGCGGCCTGGGTGGCTTTGGCGCCCTGTTCGACCTGTCCAACAAGTACCGCGAGCCGGTGCTGGTGTCGGGCACCGACGGCGTCGGCACCAAGCTGAAGCTGGCCCACCAGCTGAACCGCCACGATACGATCGGCATCGACCTGGTCGCCATGTGCGTGAACGACGTGCTGGTGCAGGGCGCCGAGCCCTTGTTCTTCCTGGACTACTTCGCCACCGGCAAGCTGGACATCGACACCGCCGCCGCGGTCGTGGGCGGCATCGCCAATGGCTGCACCGAGGCCGGCTGCGCCCTGATCGGCGGCGAAACCGCCGAGATGCCCGACATGTACGCGCCGGGCGAGTACGACCTGGCCGGCTTCACCGTCGCGGCCGTCGAAAAGAGCGAACTGAAGGACGGCGCCAATGTCGCCGCCGGCGACGTGCTGATCGGCATCGCCTCGTCCGGCCCGCACTCCAACGGCTATTCGCTGGTCCGTCGCATCTATGACCGCGCCGGCCGCCCGGCCGAGCTGGAACTGGAAGGCGGGGTCAAGCTGGTCGATGCGCTGATGGCCCCCACCCGCCTGTACGTCAAGCCGATCCTGTCGCTGCTGAAGTCGCACGGCGATGCCATCCACGGCATGGCCCACATCACCGGTGGCGGCCTGACCGAGAACATCATCCGCGTGGTGCCCGAAGGCCTCGGCCTGGACATCCAGGCCTCGTCGTGGACCCTGCCGCCGGTGTTCCAGTGGCTGCAGAAGGAAGGCGCGGTGGCAGACAGCGAGATGTGGCGCACCTTCAACTGCGGCATCGGCTTCGTGCTGATCGTCGCTGCGGACCAGCTCGAGGCCGTATCCGCTGCGGTCAAGGCGGAAGGCCTGGAGCACTGGACGATCGGCCAGGTGGTCACCGCCCAGGGCGGCGAACGCGTCCACATCGCCTGATCCACTGGACAAAGGAACCCGCATGGACGCACCTCCTCCCTTGTCGACGCCGCCGGCTCCGCCGGTGCTGCCGCCGAACCCGGCCGTGCCGGTGTTCGGCCCGCAGGACGCCACCCAACTGCGCCAGCTGGCGATCGGCCACTATGTGGTCGCTGGCCTGATGGCGGTGTTCTCGCTGGTCTTCGTGCTGCACATCGTGCTGGGCATCGCCATGCTGTCCGGCTCGCTGCCGATGAAATCCGGCGGTGAACCGTCATCGCCGGAAGAGCAGCAGTTCGTCGGCTGGCTGTTCACCGTGATGGGCGTCTGCATCGTGCTCGGCGGGCTGACCCTGGCAGGCTTCGTGGCCTATGCCGGCCGCTGCCTGTCACGGCAGCGCCGCTACCTGCTGTGCATGATCGTGGCGGGGCTGGCGTGCCTGTTCACCCCCATCGGCACCATCCTCGGCGTGTTCACCCTGGTCGTGCTGCTGCGCCCGCAGGTGAAGGCCGCCTTCGCTGGCCAGGCGGGTGTGGCATGAGCGATGGAATGAACCCACCGCCGCTGCCACGGCAGACCCTGGCCGACCTGCAGACCGCAAGCCACCTGCACAACCTGAAGATCCTGTTCTACGCGCTGGCCGGCTTCCATTGGCTGGCAGCGCTGGTCTTCCTCGGCTTTGTCGGCATCGTCGCCTTCGAACGCGGAATGGACGACGGCGCGGTGCTGGCGACGGTGTACGCCGCGGTGTCGCTGCTGGCCATCGGCTTGGGCTTCCTGCAGCTGCGCACCGCGCGGCTGCTTGGCCAGCGCAGCCACCTGGCCTGGTGTCGCGGCGCGGCCTGGGCAGCGGTGATGGCCGGCCCACTGGGCATGGCCCTGACCGCCTACGCGGTGTATTTCCTGCGCAAGCCGGAGATCGCCGCCCTGTTCGACCGCGGCGACCACGTCAGCGTCTGAGCTGGCAAGCGCATGTTCCGTCTCTTCTGCTGATCGCCCCGACATGTCCACGCCCGCTGCCTCCACGCTCGCCCGCAACCGCGCCACCCACTCCCTGTCGGCACCGAAGAAGGCCGCACTGGTCGCGGTGCTGGGCATCTTCGCCGCCACCTGGATCCATCCGCTGTGGCCGCTCGAGCAGACCCTGCACAGTTCGCTGACGGTGATCGGCCTGCTGGCCCTGTGGTGGGTGGACCGGCGCTGGCAGCTGGGCAACGGCGCGTTCATCGCCATCTGCGGCTTCATCGCCATCCACTGCGTGGCCGCGCGCTGGCTGTACTCCAACGTGCCGTATGACGCATGGCTGCAGTCGCTGCTCGGGTGGTCGCCGGACGCAGCCTTTGGCTGGCAGCGCAACCACTTCGATCGCCTGATCCACTTCCTCTATGGCGTCTGCTTCACCCCGGCATTGCTGCAGCTGGCGCGACATTCCTGGCCTGCGCTGCGCATCGGCCAGGCATTCACCCTGGCGGTGATGGCGGTGATGTGTTCCAGCCTGGTGTATGAGTGGCTGGAATGGGGCATTGCCCTTGCCCTGTCGCCGGAAGCGGCCGAGGCCTACAACGGCCAGCAGGGCGACATGTGGGACGCGCATGCGGACATGCTGCTGGCGACCTTGGGCAGCCTGTTGCTGTGGCCGCTGGTGCGCCGGAGCGTGGTGCGATGAGCATCCGCCGAATCGCGGTGCTGGCATCCGGGCGCGGCAGCAACCTGCAGGCCATTGTCGACGCCATCGCGGCAGGGCGACTGCCGGCCGAGATTGTCGGCGTGTTCTCCGATCGTCCCGATGCGACCGCCCTGGAGCGGGTGGCAACGGATCGGCGCTGGGGGCATGCGCCGAAGGAATTCAGCAACCGCGCCGCCTACGAGCAGGCGCTGGGTGATGCGCTGGCAGCATCCACGCCGGACTGGATCGTCTGCGCCGGCTACATGCGCATTCTGGGCGCCGATTTCGTACAGCGGTTCACTGGCCGCCTGGTCAACATCCACCCCTCGCTACTGCCGTTGCACAAGGGCCTGCACACCCATGCACGGGCGCTTGAGGCCGGCGATAGCGAGCACGGCGCCAGCGTGCACCTGGTGGTGCCGGAACTGGATGCCGGCGCGGTGCTGGCGCAGGCCCGGGTTCCGGTGCTTGCCGGCGACGATGCGCAGACCCTGGCCGAACGCGTGCTTGCGGTGGAGCATCCGCTGCTGATCGCCACCCTGGAACTGCTCTGTGCGGGCCGTCTGGCTGAACGGGAAGGCCTGCCGATGTTCGACGGTCACCCCCTGTTTAGCCCCTTGGCTCTAGATTCCGCCGGAAACCTGAACCGGTAACGCCCGTGCACACGCCCCGCTGACTGCGGGGCTGGCATCCTGCTCCCCTCCTGCGGTTCCTGTCGGCCATGAAGACCACGTCCCTGCTGCGTACAACTCTGCTGCTGCCGCTTGCCGTCCTCGCCTGTGCGGGCTGGGGCCAGGCAACAGCGCCCGCTGCGCCGGCACCTGCGGAGGTGGCGCCGCCGGTGTTGCCTGCACTGGCCTGGGAGCCGCCGCCGCTGCAGCCGTTCAGCGCGACCTACCAGGCGTTCTTCAAGGGCAAGGAAGCAGGCGATGCGACCATGCAGGTCACCCACACCGGCGGCAGCCAGTGGCGGGTGGACATGCAGGTGGTCGGCCGCCGCGGCTTTGCCAGCGTGCTGGGCCTGAACATCGAGCAGAGCACGGTGTTCGAGGAGCGCAGCGGTGTGTATGCGCCGCTCAGCCAGAGCACGGTGCGCAAGGGCCTGTTCCTGGGCAAGAAGGCGGTCGGCACCTACAACTGGCAGGCCGCTACCGCGCAGTGGAGCGGCGACGTGGAAAAGAAGCGCGCCCAGCCGATTCCACTGCAGGCCGGCGACCAGAGCGCGTTGCTGATCAACCTGGCGATCATGCGCGACGCCCGTCCCGGCGCGGCCATGCACTATCGCTACGTCGACATGGGCAAGGTGCGCCAGCACGATTACCAGGCCGCGCCGCAGACCGAGAACGTCGAGGTTGGCGACCTGTCCTACAACGCGCTGCGGGTGTATCGCACCAACGGCGGCAACAATGAAACCATTCTCTGGATCGCCAACGGTGTCCCCACCCCGGTGCGCATCCTGCAACGTGAAGACGGCGAAGATCGCGTCGATCTGCGCCTGATCGAATACCAAGGAGTCTGAGCATGAATACCCTGACCCGCCCCCTGACCTGGATCGCCGCTGCCGCACTGTCGGTGGCCAGCCTGCCGGCCATGGCCCTGCAGCCGTTCAAGGCCGACTACCTCGCCAGCTACATGGGCATGCAGGCCAATGGCAGCATGACCCTGGCCAGCGAAGGCACCAACAAGTGGCGTTACAGCCTGCAGGTCAAGAACCAGCTGGCCGACCTGAGCCAGACCACCGTGTTCGAGGAAGTGCGCGGGCAGCTGCGCCCGCTCAGCAGCCAGGACCGCTCTGCGCTGCTGGTGAAGAAGCGCAATGTGCAGGCCAACTACAACTGGACCAGCAACCAGGCCACCTGGACCGGCGACATCAAGCCGGACCGCGCCGGACCGATCGCCCTGAAGGCCGGCGACATGGACGCGCTGCTGATCAACCTGGCCATCGCCCGCGACCTGGCCGCCGGCAAGCCGCTGACCTATCGCATGGTCGACGAAGGCCGTATCAAGAACATGACCTACCGCGTGGTGGGCAAGGAATCGGTCACCGTCGGCGGCAAGAGCTACGAGGCCACCAAGGTCTCGCGCACCGACGGCAACAAGGAGCTGATCGCCTGGATCGTGCCGGAGTTCCCGGTGCCGGCGCGCATGCTGCAGCGTGAGAGCGGCCGCGATGCGCTGGACCTGACCATCAAGGCGATGAACTGACCGACGATGCGCGCCATCCACGCATGGCGTGGATCTACTGGGACGCAAAGTAGATCCACGCCATGCGTGGATGGATGTCCCAGAAAAAACGCCCGCTTTCGCGGGCGTTTTCTTTATTCCTTCGGCGTTTCCGCCGGCGCGAACTCGGTGCGGCAGTCGACCCGGATCTGCTCGCCCGTGGATCGGCGCACGAACGTGCGGCAATGGCGGTTGCCCTCCTGGCTGTCGTTCACCGCAACCGCGTAGAACGACTGGATGATCTCGTCACGGGTTACCGTGCCGTCGCCATTCCAGTCCATGTCCTTCTGCTCGATGCCCTTGGTGATGGCGATGTTGGCGTACCAGGCATAGCCCAGCCACGCCAGCACGATCAGCACCAGCACCAGAAGCGCCTTGCGGCGACGGCTGAACCTGCCGCGCAGGATCATGCGGCCACGCGCCGGATGGTGGCGCCGAGCGAAGACAGCTTTTCTTCGATGTTTTCGTAGCCGCGATCAAGGTGGTAGATGCGATCGATGGTGGTATCGCCATCGGCCATCAAGCCGGCCAGGATCAGCGACGCTGACGCGCGCAGGTCCGTTGCCATCACCGGTGCACCACTCAGGCGCTCGTGACCACGCACGATGGCCGTGTGGCCTTCCACCTGCACATCCGCGCCAAGGCGCAGCAGCTCGTTGACGTGCATGAAACGGTTCTCGAAGATCGTTTCATTGATCACGCCCACGCCGTCGGCCACGCAGTTGAGCGCCATGAACTGCGCCTGCATGTCGGTCGGGAACGCCGGATACGGCGCGGTGGTCAGGTTGACTGCCTTCGGCCGCTTGCCGTGCATGTCCAGGGTGATGCTGTCTTCGGTGGTCTCGATAGTCGCGCCGGCTTCCACCAGCTTGGCCAGCACCGCGTCCATGGTGTTCGGGCGCGCGCGGTTGACGGTGACCTTGCCACCGGTCATCGCTGCAGCCACCAGGAAGGTGCCGGTTTCGATGCGGTCGGGCAGCACTTCATGGCGGCCACCGGACAGGCGTTCGACGCCTTCGATGACCAGGCGGGCGGTGCCCAGGCCTTCGATCTTCGCGCCCAGCGCGATCAGACAATGCGCCAGGTCGGTGACTTCCGGTTCCATCGCCGCGTTGTCGAGGATGGTGGTGCCTTCGGCCAGCACTGCGGCCATCAGCACGTTCTCGGTACCGGTCACGCTGACCATGTCGAAGGTGAAGTGGCCACCCTTCAGGCGCTTGGCGGTGGCCTTGATGAAGCCGTTCTCGACCACGATGTCGGCACCGAGTGCCTGCAGGCCCTTGATGTGCTGGTCGACCGGGCGCGAACCGATCGCGCAGCCGCCGGGCAGCGACACTTCGGCCGCGCCGAAGCGGGCCAGCAGCGGGCCCAGCACCAGGATCGAGGCGCGCATGGTCCTCACCAGCTCATAAGGAGCCACATGCTGGTTGACCGGACGCGGGTCGACCACGATCGCGCTGCCACGCGACAGCGTGCCCTGGTCGATGGTCACGTTCGCGCCCAGTTCGCCCAGCAGCTTCACCGTGGTGACCACATCGTGCAGATGCGGCACGTTGGTGATCTCCACCGGCGCATCGGCCAGCAGCGTCGCGCACAGGATGGGAAGGACGGCGTTCTTGGCGCCGGAGATGCTTACTTCACCGTGCAGCGCAGCGCCGCCGGTCACAACGATCTTGGCCATGTATTGGGGATCTTCTGCGGTTCAGCCGGCTTCGGCCGGGGTCACGGTTTTCAGTGCGAGCGCGTGGATCGCGCCGCCCATCAGGTCACCCAGAGTGGCATACACCATCCGGTGGCGGGCCAGCGGCAGCTTGCCGGCAAAGGCCTCGCTGACCACGTTCGCTTCGAAATGCACGCCATCGTCACCCTGCACGTCGGCGCGGGCGCCGGGCAGGCCGGTTTCGATCAGATTGCGGATGGTGTCGGCGTCCAACGGGCTTTCCTAATAAAATGTGCGTCCATTCTACTTCCGCTGCGTGGCGTCCGCATGGCCGAATCCCTGTTGCCCCCCCGTTCCGCCGACCCTGCCGCCCTGGTCGCCAGTGGCCGGCGCGTGTTCGAGATCGAACGGCAGGCGCTGGACGCCGTGGCCGATCGCCTCGGCGATGCCTTCCAGCAGGCCTGCCGGGCGATCCTGGGCAGCCGTGGCCGGGTGGTCGCCACCGGCATGGGCAAGTCCGGCCATGTGGCACGCAAGATCGCCGCCACCCTGGCCTCCACCGGCACCCCGGCGTTCTACGTGCACCCGGGCGAGGCCGGCCATGGTGACTTGGGCATGATCACCGAGGACGACGTGGTGCTGGCCCTGTCCTATTCGGGTGAATCGGATGAGCTGCTGATGCTGCTGCCGGTGCTCAAGCGCCAGGGCAATGTGCTGATCGCCATGACCGGCCGCCCGCAGTCGAGCCTGGCCAGCGCCGCCGATTTCCACCTGGATGTGAGCGTGCCGGCCGAAGCCTGCCCGCTGGCCCTGGCGCCCACTTCCAGCACCACCGCCTCGCTGGCGATGGGTGACGCGCTGGCGGTAGCCCTGCTGGATGCACGCGGCTTCACCGCCGACGATTTCGCCCGTTCGCACCCGGCCGGCAGCCTCGGCCGCCGCCTGCTGCTGCACATCACCGACGTCATGCATACCGGCGAGGACCTGCCCAAGGTCGATGTCGGCGCCAGCCTCAGCGAAGCGCTGATGGAGATGAGCCGCAAGCGCCTGGGCATGACCGCCGTGGTCGACGACCAGGGCGTGCTGATCGGGCTGTTCACCGACGGCGACCTGCGCCGCGCCCTGGACACCGACCTGGACGTGCGCACCGCCAGGATCGCCGATGTGATGACCCGGCAACCGCGCACCATCAGCGCCGACAAGCTGGCGGTGGAGGCTGCGCGGCTGATGGAAACCCACAAGATCACCGGCCTGATCGTGGTCGACAGCCAGGGACGTGCGGTTGGCGCCCTGAACATTCATGACCTGTTGCGGGCGCGGGTGGTTTAACCGACAGTCCGTAGACCCCATTCAGTCTGTACCAACGAGCCCGCAACCACCGAGTCCGATGCCCTGATGCCCTGGTCCCCCCTGCCCGCCTTCCCCACCCACCTGCATGCCGTTGCGGCCGGTATCCGCCTGGCCTGCTTCGACGTGGACGGCACCCTCACCGACGGTCGGCTGTACTACGACAAGGATGGCAATGAGAGCAAGGCGTACTTCGTGCAGGATGGCCTGGGCCTGAAACTGCTGCAGCAGCACGGCATCCACCCCGTGCTGATCACCGCGCGCAACAGCCAGTCCGCGCTCAAGCGCGGCGCCGACCTGGGCATCGACACCCAGATTGCCGTCGGCGACAAGCTGGCCAGCGTGCAGGCGCTGTGCGCCCAGCACGGCATCGGCCTGGAGCAGGTGGCCTTCATGGGTGACGACCTGCCGGACCTGGCGCCGCTGGGCGCGGTCGGCCTGGCGGTGGCTCCGGCCAATGCCCACCCGTGGATCGCCGAGCGCGTGCACTGGATCACCCGTGCTGACGGTGGCCGTGGTGCCGCGCGCGAGCTGTGCGACGTGCTGCTGGCCGCGCAGGGCCGCGTGGACGCCGTGCTGGCGAGGTTCGGCGCATGAATGCCCCCACCCTGAACTGGCGGATGATCCTCGGCGTCGGCCTGCTGCTGGCAGCCTTGCTGAGCAGCTGGGCGGCGCTGCGCAACCGCGAAAAGGCACCTGCCGCCGAAGGCCAGGACGCTGGCGTGGACTACATCCTGCACGATTTCCAGATCGTCGCCCTGGACGAACATGGCAAGGAATCGACCACCCTGCGCGCGCCCCTGCTGGAACGCCAGCGTGGTGACCAGACGCTCAACATCACCACGCCGCTGTTCGAAATGCCCGACAAGGATGGCAAGCACTGGACGCTGCGCGCCCAGACCGGCTGGCTCAGTGCCAAGGGCGACGAGATGAAGCTGCGGGGCAACGTCGCCGGCGACAGCCCGGCCGGCCCGGGCGTGGTCCCGACCACCTTCCGCACCGACCACCTGGATGTATTCCCGAAGGACAACCGCGCCCGCACCGATGCCCTGGTGACCATGACCCGGCCCGGCATGGAGCAGTCCGGCGTCGGGTTCGAGGTGGATTCGAAGAACAACACGTATCATTTCCTCAGCCAGTCCAAGGGTCGTTACACGCCCAAGCGCTGATTCCGCCGCCCGCCCGCGACGTCTTCCCGACAGGCGCGAAGCCGGCAGCCCCCACCCGCCGCCCCCGGTCCCGCCGGAGGGCCACCACCGGTAGAACGGACCCCGATGAAGATTCCCTTTGCAGCCGTGCTCGCACTCAGTCTTCTTGTCCCCGCTGTCGCCTTTGCCAAGTCGACGGACCGCAACGAAGCGATGAACATTGATTCCGGTGCGCAGTCCGGCACCCTCACCGGTGATGGCAAGACCGTGCTGTCCGGTGGCGTGATCATCACCCAGGGCACCCTGGACCTGCGCTCGTCCGAAGCGGAGATCTACCTCAAGGGCGGCGAAGCCGTGCGTGCGGTGTTCACCGGCAAGCAGGCCAAGATGAAGCAGCAGCTCGACGATGGCACCTGGATGGATGCGGTGGCCGACCGGATCGACTACGACATCACCACCGAGATCATCACCCTGACCGGCAACTACAAGGTCACCAGCGCGCGCGGCACCAATGCGGGCCAGCGCATGGTCTACAACACCCGCAGCGGTGAAATGAACTCCGGCGGTGATGGCAGCCGCGTGCGCACCGTGATTCCGCCGAAGAACAAGACGCCTGCTGCCGCTCCGGCTCCGGCTGGAGGCAAGAAGTAATGCTCGTCGCAACTGGCCTGCGCAAACGCTACAAGCAGCGCGAAGTCGTCAAGGACTTCGGGCTGACCCTGGACGCCGGTGAAGTGGTTGGCCTGCTCGGTCCCAACGGTGCCGGCAAGACCACCTGCTTCTACATGATCGTCGGCCTGGTCGGTGCCGATGCCGGCAGCATCGTGCTGGACGGCAAGGACATCACCGGCGACCCGATGTACACCCGCGCCAAGCAGGGCGTGGGCTACCTGCCGCAGGAACCGTCGGTGTTCCGCAAGCTGACCGTGGCCGACAACCTGCGCCTGGTGCTGGAACTGCGCGAGGACCTGGATTCGGCGGGCCGCGAGCGCGAACTGAACAGCCTGCTCGACGAACTGCAGCTTGGGCATGTTTCCGAACAGCTCGGCGCCAGCCTGTCCGGTGGTGAGCGCCGTCGCTGCGAGATCGCGCGTGCACTGGCCGCCAAACCGCGCCTGATCCTGCTCGACGAACCCTTCGCCGGTGTCGACCCGATCTCGGTCGGCGAAATCCAGCGCATCGTCACCCATCTCAAGCAACGCGGCATCGGTGTGCTGATCACCGACCACAACGTGCGCGAGACCTTGGGAATCTGCGACCGCGCGTATATCCTCGCAGAGGGCACCGTGCTGGCCCAGGGCTCGCCCGAGGCGATCCTGGACAACGCCGACGTGCGCCGCGTCTACCTTGGGGATTCCTTCAAGCTGTGACCGCGGCCGCCGGGCCCTCTCCCTTCCGTTCGGCACAGGCATGAAGACTCGGCTGCAGACATCGTTGGGACAGCAGCTGGTGCTTACGCCCCAGCTGCAGCAGGCGATCAAGCTGCTGCAGATGTCCACGACCGAGCTGGAGCTGGAAATCGCCCAGGCGGTGGAGAGCAATCCGCTGCTGGACTGGTCGGACAGCAGCGACGAAGGCGCCGGTGTCGACAAGGACGGCAGCAGCGAGGACGCGGGCGGCGACAATGACGCCCCGCCCGACAACGCTGAAAGCAGCGGCGACGACTGGGCGCCTGCCGAGCTGGACTGGAGCAGTGGCGGCAGCGGCGGTAGTTTCGATGACGACGACGACAACGGCAGTGCCGCCGAACGCGTTGCCGAAACCGAAACCCTGGCCGACCACCTGCTGTGGCAGCTGCACCTGACCCACCTGTCCAAGCGCGACCGCAGCATCGGCGCCGCGCTGATCGATTCATTGGAAGACGACGGCTATCTGCGCGAGCCGCTCTCGGCCATCGCCGAAGCGCTGTTGCCGGCGATCCACGCCGGTGAAGACGAAATCCTGACCGTGCTGCACCAGATCCAGCGCTTCGACCCCGTAGGCGTGGCCGCACGCAGCCTTGGCGAATGCCTGCAACTGCAGCTGGACGTGCTTCCTGCCGACACCCCGTGCCTGGCCCTGGCCCGGCAGGTTGCCGCCGGCCCACTGGAACAACTGCCGCGCTCGGGCGTGACCGGCCTGGCCCAGCAGTTGAAGCAGCCGCTGGCCGAGGTCGAGACCGCCGTGGCCCTGCTGCGCTCGCTGGACCCGCGCCCCGGGACCCAGATCGCCCCGCTCGCCCAAGACACCTACGTGGTGCCCGACGTGGTCGTATGGCGGCAGAACGGCATCTGGCGCGCCGCGCTGGCCGCCCATGCCGGCCCCAAGCTGGTGATCCACCGCGGTTACGAGCAGATGATCCGCCGCTGCGGTGACGCCGATGCCGGTTATCTGCGCGGCCAACTGCAGGAGGCGCGCTGGCTGCTGAAGGGCCTGCAGGCGCGAGGCGAGACGCTGTTGCGGGTAGTGCGAAGCCTGATCCAGCAGCAGGCCGGCTTCCTTGAATTCGGCGAACAGGCATTGCGCCCGCTGACCCTGCGCGAGATCGCCGGCGAACTGGGCCTGCACGAATCCACCGTATCGCGCGCGATCGCCCGCAAACATGTGCGTACGCCACGCGGCACCCTGCCGCTGCGCGCCTTCTTCGCGTCGGGCATCGACACCGACGGCGGCGGCGAAGCGTCCAGCACCGCCATCCAGGCCATGATCCGGCGCCTGATCGATGACGAGAACCCACGCAAGCCGCTTTCTGACGCCAAGCTGGCTGACCTGCTCAAATCGTCGGGAATCCCAGTAGCGCGCCGCACCGTGGCGAAGTATCGTGAGGCCATGAACATCTCCGCCTCGCACGAAAGAGTCAGAATCGTTTGACGCGCCGCCGCGCCCGGCGGAGAGGTTCATTGGCACATCCGATCAAAGGAGAAACCCGATGCGCATCGAAACGTTTGGCAAAGATGTCGAAGTCACCCCGGCCCTGCAGTCCTATGTAGAGGAGAAGCTGGCCCGGATCGGCAAACACTTCGACCAGCACTGCGAAGCGCGGGTGACGCTCAAGCTGCAGAAGACTGAACACCACGTCGATGCCAGCCTCAATATTCCGGGTCAGACCCTGCACGCTGAAGCCAATGCGCAGACCATGTATGCGGCGATCGACCTGCTGGCGGACAAGCTTGACCGCCTGGTGATCAAGCACAAGGAGAAAAAACAGCAGCACGCACCGCTGCCGGTGGGCGACAATGGTGGCTGATCGCCACCGCTCCCCGCAGACATGCCCCTGACTGACCTCCTGGCGGCCGTGCAGACCCAGCTCTGCACGGCCACCGACCGCGACAGCGTCCTGCAGGCCGCGGCCGGATTGCTGGCCTGCCGCCAGGCCAACGCCGAACAGATCTATCTCAACCTGTGCCAGCGCGAGGCGTTGGGCAGTACCGCGATCGGCTACGGCATCGCCATCCCGCATGGTCGTGCGCCGACCCTGGATCGCCCCCGTGGCGCGCTGCTGCGTCTGCAGACCCCGGTCGATTTCGGTGGTGACGAGCCGGTGGACCTGGTGTTCGCCATGGCCGTTCCCGCCCACTACACCCATCAACACCTGATGCTGCTGTCCGAGCTGGCCGAGCTGTTTTCCGCGCCCTGCATCCGCCAGGCGCTGCGCGAGGCCGGTGATGCACGGGAGCTGCGCCAGGCCCTGGACCTGACCCCACCGGCGAGCGCCGCATGAATACCAGCATCACTGCCCGCGAACTGTTCGAACAGCAGCGAGAGCGGCTCGGCCTGCGTTGGGCAGCGGGCAAATCCGGCGAGAAGCGTGAGCTGGAGGCCGGCAATACGGTCTCGCGACGCCCTTCGCTGGCCGGCTATCTCAATGCGATCTATCCCAACAAGGTGCAGATCCTCGGTACCGAGGAACTGTCCTGGCTGGACGCGCTGGAACCACGCCAGCGCTGGGAAACCATCGAAAAGATCATGCAGTCGCATCCGCTGGCGCTGGTGCTGACCCGCAACCAGCCGTGCCCGGAAGACCTGCGCGCGGCCGCCGATGAATCCGGCACGCCGCTGTGGTTGTCACCCAAGCGCGGCCACGAACTGCTCAACCATCTGTCCTACCACCTGGCCCGGACGCTGGCGCCGCGGGTGATCCTGCATGGCGTGTTCATGGAGATCTACTCCATCGGCGTGCTGATCACCGGTGAAGCGGGATCAGGCAAGAGCGAGCTGGCCCTGGAGCTGCTCAGCCGCGGTCACCGCCTGGTGGCCGACGACGCCCCCGAGTTCACCCAGATCGCCCCCGACGTGCTCGATGGCACCTGCCCGGAACTGCTGCAGGACCTGCTGGAAGTGCGCGGCCTGGGCGTGCTGAACGTGCGCGAGATGTTTGGCGACACCGCTGTAAAGAAGAACAAGTACCTTCGGCTGATCGTCCACCTGACCAAGCCGATGACCGAGCCCACCCCCCATGGTTACGAGCGCCTGACCGGCGACTCGGGCACGCGGCACGTGCTGGACCTGGACGTGCCGCTGATCACCCTGCCGGTGATGCCCGGCCGCAACCTGGCCGTCCTGACCGAGGCGGCCACCCGCCTGCACATTCTGCGTACCAAGGGTATCGACCCGGCGGCGATGTTCATCGCCCGCCACAGCAACCTGCTGGAACGGCGAACGCCCTGACCCCCCTGTCCTTCGAAGAGCCCGTCCATGAGCACCGTCATTCCCACCGCCCCGACCCTGATCATCGTCAGTGGCCTGTCCGGCTCGGGTAAATCCGTCGCCCTGAAGACCTTCGAGGACCAGGACTACTACTGTTCGGACAACCTGCCGATCCAGCTGCTGCCGGATTTCGTGCGCAATGTGCTTAGCCACCATGACGGCGCGGCATCGCGCCGGTTGGCAGTGGGCATCGACGTGCGTGGGCAGAGCGACCTGACCCAGTTGTCCAGCTGGCGGCAGCTGGCTACCGATGCCGGCGTCGACGCCAAGGTGCTGTTTTTCGAGGCCAGCGATGAAACGGTGCTCAAGCGCTATGCCGACACCCGCCGCCGGCACCCGCTGAGCCAGCTGGGCCTGTCGCTGCCCGAAGCGATTGCCCGTGAGCGCGAGCTGATCGCGCCGCTGCGCCGCGAAGCCGATGCGGTGATCGATACCAGTGCGTTGAACGTGCATCAGCTGCGGCGCCGGATCATCACTGAATTTGCGATGGGCCATGCCAGCCGCCTGTCGCTGCTGTTCGAATCGTTCGCCTACAAGCGTGGCGTACCGGCCGAGGCCGACTTCGTGTTCGACGCGCGCGTGCTGCCCAACCCGCATTGGGATCCGGAACTGCGTGCGTTGAGCGGCCGCGAACCCGGCGTGCGCGACTACCTGGAGGCGCAGCCGGATGTGCAGCGCTACCTGGCGCAGCTGATGGATTTCCTGGATACCTGGCTGCCCAAGCTGGGCGATGGCACCCGCAGCTATGTGACGGTGGCCTTCGGTTGCACCGGCGGCAAGCACCGCTCGGTGTTCCTGGCCGAACGTCTGGCCCGCCATGCGCGTGAGATGGGCTGGGAAGACGTGGCGACGTACCACCGCGAACAGGATTGACAGGGTCGGCCGGGCTGCGCCCGGCACCCGCAGAAACCACGGCAACGTCAACGGCAAGAGCCGGATTACGTGGGACGGCGGGGTGGGTCCGGTGGCGGGGGACGCCGTAAACCCATCCTTGAAGTGACCCCCTAAAGTTGGACAGTTGGGGATCAGGCAGCCAGCGCGACCTGTTCCCGGTACTTTACCGGGCTCAGGCCCTTTAGTTTCAGTC